>CADDYT010000046.1 GCA_902810755.1 Chloroflexota bacterium | reverse complement strand
GCCTGCGCGGCGGGTGCCTGTGTGGCCTGCGCGGCGGGTGCCTGTGTGGCGGGTGCCTGGCTGGCCTGCGTCGCGCTGGCACGGGCTTCCGTTACCGCTTCTGGGGCTGGCCCGACTATACGCGAATCACGTGGGCGCGCCGTGTATAGTAGGGCCAGCCCAGGCCAGCCGCCAGGGGTGCGGGCTGTCATGCGGATGGTACAGGGCGCGATTCACACCAGTCTAACGCGCTCTTCGCGCCAGGTCAACTTGCCGTATTTCTCCTCGACCAGCTCGCGGGTCAGCGCCCATTCTGAGGCGGTCAGTTCGCCGGGGATGAATTCGGCGTGCAGGGCCTGGCTGAAGCCGTTGCGGAAGGCGTGAGCGACATCATCCCATGATGCTGTGGGGGCGAAGGTGTGCAGGGGGGTGGTATGCTCCCGATAGAGGGCCAGCGCCTGCTCGCGTTCAGCTTCTGAAGGGAAGGAGAGCAGGTCATAGAACTCGGCGGAACGGTCGTCGAGCGGGAGCGACCCCTGTTGCAGCAGGGCATGCTCGCGCCAGACCTGCGCG
Source organism: Chloroflexota bacterium (assembly GCA_902810755.1). The sequence continues at coordinate 41,892 of CADDYT010000046.1, read as the reverse complement.
CTGCCCACCATCTTATAGCCCCCGCTGGTCAGGTCGGCCTGCGTGGAGGAGGCGAAGCAGGCGGCGGAGGGATTTTTGCTGACGCGCCCCTCGCTCAGTTCCGCCGCTACCCCCAGCTCTGCCAGCGCGGCGATGATGCCCTGCGCCAGATAGGCATACGCGGCGACCACCCCCGACGGCACCTCGTAGCTCTTGCTGATGACGATGCTATACGTAAATTCATCGCGGTGATAAACGGCGCGCCCCCCCGTTGGACGGCGCACCAGCGCCACACCCTGTTGCTGGCAGGCATCCAGCCGAATCTCCTGCTCCAGCCGCTGGAAACGCCCCAGCGAGATGGATGGCTGCGACCAGCGAAAGACGCGCAGCGTCGGCGGCACCTCGTCGCGCAGGTGGTGAATCAGCACGGCCTCATCGATGGCCATATTTGTGGCCGCGTCCTGAATGCCCGTGTTGAGAAAACGATACGCTCTGCTCTCTCTCTCCATATCTCAATCCCTCTGAGCGCGGGCCAACTTCCACTTCTCGCGCTGGGCGTCGCGCACCTGCTCAGAAGCCGGCGTGTAGCGCGCCAGAAACTCGTCACGGAACTGCGGGTAGTTCCCCGCCAGGATGGCCTCGCGCAGTGAACGGGCGAGCCGCAGCATGAAGCGGATATTGTGGATGCTGCCCAGCCGGTAATATAACTGTTCCTCGGTTCGGGCCAGGTGGTGAACGTAGGCGGCGCTGTAGTTGCGGCACGTGTAGCAGTCGCAGCCCTCTTCAACCGGCCCCTTCTCGGCACGGAAACGGGCCGTCTTAATGCTGACGCGCCCGTATGGGGTAAACAGCCCCCCATGCCGGGCGACGCGCGTGGGCAGGACGCAATCAAACATATCCATGCCCAGCCCGACGCCGATCACCAGGTCTTCCGGCGAGCCAACGCCCAGCAGGTGGCGCGGTTTCATCCTCGGCAGGGCGGGGGTGGTGGTGCGCAGCATCTCCCACATCACCGCCTTTGGCTCGCCCACGGAGAGGCCGCCAATTGAGAGGCCGGGGAAGGGCAGCTCGCCGACAAAGCGCGCGCTCTGCTGGCGCAGTTCCGCGTCGAATCCGCCCTGCACAATGCCGAACAGCGTCTGCTCCGGTCGATACTGCTGCTTCGCCGCCAGCGCCCGCTCGGCCCAGCGATGCGTCGTCTTCATCGCCGCGCGTGCCTGCTCTGTGGTGCAGGGGTAGCCCACGCAGATATCCAGCGGCAGGATGATATCGGCCCCCAGTTCAGCCTCGATGCGCATAACGCTTTCGGGCGTCAGCGTGCGCGGCGAGCCGTCCAGATGAGACTTGAAGGCCACTCCCTCCTCGCTCACCTTGCGCAGGTGGCCCAGACTGAAGACCTGGAAGCCGCCGCTATCCGTCAGCATCGGCCCATCCCAGTGCATAAACGAGTGCAGCCCGCCGAATTCCGCAATCAACTCGGAGCCGGGCCGCAGCATCAGATGATACGTATTCGCCAGGATAATCTCCGCGCCTGCCGCGCGCAGTTCCTCCGGCGATACGCTCTTCACCGTTGCCTGCGTCCCCACCGGCATGAAGATCGGCGTATGAATCACCCCGTGCGGAGTAGTAATCGTTCCCGCGCGCGCCTGGCTCTCTGAACACTCCGCGTCAATCGTAAAAGAAAACGATGCCATGAATTCCCGATAAGACGAACAAGGGCATCGGTGAGATGCCCGCTTTCTATGAAAAAAGACAGCTTCTTTTCTCAATTTTCTCACATACGTCAAGGTTGCAGGAGTCCAGCCAACGTGTCATGCTGCGTGAAGCGCAGCATCCGAGTAAACCAGAACGCGCGTCCAGATGCTGCGCTTCACGCAGCATGACACGTTGCAGGGGAGCAGAGGTGTTTTTGATTATTTTACTGTAAAACTGCCATGTTTCCTGCTGACATAGTGTGAAAAGTACACATAAAAATTTTCTAAAAACCGGGAAATTTCGATAATCTGGCGAGAAAACCTCTTGAAATTTGCGAAATCATAGTGTATGCTTTTTTGCGGTATCCGATCTCGGTCTCGGTAGAGTGTTCGTCCAGAACGCCCGTCCCGCGCTGCTAGAGGTGACAGACAGGCTGGTGACAACTGCTAGGATTTGGACCCTGAGGCATGGAATACCAACACATCACAAGGAGGTCCTAGTTGAGTTTCGTTGACAAGACTCTGAAGTGCCGTGAGTGCGGAAATGATTTCGTATTCACCGCAGGGGAACAGGAGTTCTACCAGCAGAAAGGGCTGATGAATCAGCCAGGTCGCTGTCCTTCCTGTCGTGCAGCCCGTCGTAATGCGTCCAGTTCGTCTGGCAGCCGATCTGATCGTGCGCCACGCGAGATGCACCCTGTTATTTGTGCTGAATGCGGCGCAGAGACCCAGGTGCCATTCCTGCCCAAGAATGATCGCCCGGTCTATTGCAGCACCTGTTACGATAAAGTGCGCGTAGCCCGCAGCTAAGCGCGCCGTCTCGTATCGTAGCGCAACACGATAACAGCAATCATTGCTTCAACAGCCAATCAAAGAGGCAAGGCCGGGGGCTGTTCCTGGTCTTGTTTCTTTTCCATTTTCCCCCATGTTGAGGGTATATCTCCACGTTTAGTGTGCTGCAAACAGGTATTGTCGCGCAGCGCGCCACTGACAGTACACACCGCCAGTGGAGCGCCTGCGAGATTGCGGCTTATAGCCAGGGGAAAACGGTCAAAATATCGACGCCCCAGCGCCAGTTAATTACGCCATAGGCCCAGTCAGGCGTCAGTCCCACCTCCATGAACGAACCGGAATAGCCGAGCAAGGTGCCGACGGCCACGTGCTGGCCTACGTAGACGCTGCTCGTGTTGATTTGCACATACATGTATGGCGACCCGCCAGCCTGAGCGGGATTGTCAAGCTTCCAGGTGATGTCCATGACACACTCGCCATCCCAGCATTCCTCATGACTGAAGGTGATCGCGCCGGCGAGCAATGCCGTGATGGGCAGGCCATGCGTTGCCAGATCGACCCCATGCTCCTCGTTTTGCCCGTATCGCTGTGTGATAGGGCAGTGATCCCACTCACTACACTCGCTGGCATGCGCCCGCAAGAGCGTAACCCCCGTTACCAGCGTCCCAAGCAGTACAACAAGCAGGACAAGGCCCCGCAGGCGTATCAACGCCAGAAATACGTTGTTCATTGTGTTACCTCCTGTATCATCGTATATCATAATGACGCATCTTGATACGCTTACATGCCTCGATGATAGGAGAAATGGGCTATAAGGATGGAGAAAACACGAGGGCGGAGAAGTCATCTTGCGATGCTTCTCCGCCCTCGTGTTGTTCAAGAGCGAGGCGATCAGGATTGAGCTACCTGCCACAGGTTGCCATCGGGATCGCGAAGGTCAAACCACTTGACGCCAGATTCCGGGCCATAGAGATCATCCTTCACGTCGTTGACCTTGACGCCCTTCGCTTTGAGTTCGTTGTGCATCGCCTCAATATCTGAGGTCGAGAGGTAGAGCCTCATCGTACCGGGTCGCATATTGCCGTGCAGCGTGGACAGTGTCAGCGAGGGGCCGCCTCCCGGTGGCTGGAGCGTGACCCAGTGCTGATCACCCTGCCCGTAGTCTACGGTGACCTGAAAACCCAGTTGCTCTGCGTAGAACGCTTTCGCCTTCGCCATATCGGTGACTGCCATCATCACCATCATAATTTTTTCATCGGCCATTGTCATACCCCGCCTTTCATATGGTTTGTACCCTTCTTGACTTCATCTATCTATTCTAGCATGGCTGCCAGAAAGCGGAAATGAAAGACGACTGATCTTGAGCAACATATCAAAGAGCGTCGCTCAGCCACTCAGGATGACATGTGCGAGAGTTTTCATTAAGGCATATAATAGCTGATAATCATTACGAGCATGAAAGAGGTGTAAGATATTATGCTAGAAGAGGACAGGGCAAGCGACCGGCATCAATTTATTAAGCTTCATCCCCACCCTGTCTCAGGCCAGCCGCCAACAAGCAGACCAGCCGCAGCAGGCCACCGGCAAGAGGCCAGCCGCAGCAGGCCACCGGCATGGCTTGGCTTGCCTGATGGCTGCTGGCCTGCTGCGGCATGGCTGGCCTGCGGCGGGTGGCTTGCGATGTGTGGCGCGATGGGTACTGTTCGATATATTACCATGCTTGATGTCGCTTCCCAACTGTATAGCTGTAGAGCTAGCTTCCATAGTCTCATCGAAGCGAGGGGATATTGCAAGTGGATTGGTATTCTTTTCGCCGCCGGTGACGTACCATTCTGTGGAAGTCTGGTTGTCTATGGAGAAATCAGAGAACGGGTAGGAGATGTGAAGCGACTCCTTATTACGATGCCCTGGGGCATTGGTGACGCGATTGTGGTAGGATTGAGCGCCGTCGATCAGATCAGATGCAACGACCCCGCCGGTGAGGTCGAGATTGATGTGCTGTGCAATCAGGTACAGAGGGAAATTTTCGCAGAAGATGCGCGTATTCATCGTGTGATTGAGGTGGACAGAGAACTGTTTCCCCTCGGCGCGACTGGAATATGGAAACGGGGTGTGTTTCTGTCTGCTGAACAGGTGAAGCTGGCGCAGTTTTTGCGCGCGCAGAGCTACGCCGCCGTCTTACCCTTTCTGTTTGCCCCGACCTTTTTTTATTGCTTACACCTGCCGGTGATGTTTTTCAATCCCTGGCAGGCATGGCGGATCATGGCTCGCCTGCGCGCGCTGGAAGATGCGCCGATGCAGATGCTGATTCGCGGGATTATCAATAAATATGCTGGCAAGAAGGCGCTGGACTTCACGTCTGAGGCGACGATTCCGCTCTACATCTGTCCCGAACACGTGCTGAAAGCCAGGCGAACGGTGGCATGGATCAGGGCGCAAGCCGGTATGCCGCAAGGGTGGGGGAAATTGCTGATGGTCGCGCCGGATACGTCATCGGTGATTACAAGGCCGCCGACGCGGCTGCTGGCAGAAGGGATAGCCGCCGCGCTCAGGCGCGACCATTCGCTGCTGGTAGTGATCTTGCCGGGTTACACGGATGTGGACGCGGCGCCGCGCCTGGAGCAGGCTCTGTTGCCCGCCTTTCCTGGGCGCGTCTTCCTGCTGCCTGCCGAGCCGGCCCCCTCGCTGCTCGAACTGGCGGCTTTGATCGATCAATGTGATCTCTTTGTCAGTGGCGATACAGGGGTCATGCACCTGGCCGCCGCGACGAAAAGGCTGGCGAGCGCGAGCGGTGGCGCATGTGAGCCGCGCAATACGGTGAAAATCATCTCTCTTTTCGGCGGCACCAACCCTGCTTTGCACGGCTATAGCAAACGCAGCATTATCTTAGGCCGGGGCAGAAAAGAGCAGACGCGCATTGCGCCCGGCGTGATGAAGGATTTGTATGATCCGGCGGGCAAAAATTTGTTCGATCATATTGTCCCGCAAGAACTTACGGACGCTATTTGTTCCTCACTTCAAGATAGGGAAGAGGGGCTTCTGGCCTCTTCATAGGCGAGGTGGCTGCCCTGAATGGCGGTGGAGCGTTGCACGCGCGCGCTCACCTCTTCCAGTGTTTGCAGGGTATGGCTCATTTCTGCCAGGCCGCGCTCGAATGCTTCCGGCCTGCTGGATGGCGGGAGCGAGGTTTCGACCTGCCGCGCCGCCAGCTTGAGACGGGCAAGCGCGAGGTTCAATTCATCTTTTACCAGGAACAGAGCCTGCTCGCTGGCCGCGCGGGCTGCTTTCTGTTCGCCGGTGCGCTGCTCGACCAGCCGTTCGAGGTCGAGCGCGTATCGCTCTAAGGTGCGCTGTTGCGCCTGGAGTTTTTGTTGCAGACGGCGCGTGTGCAGCGCGCGGTAGAGGGAAGCGACCAGGTCGTCGCGGTCGATGGGTTTGAGGATATAATCGTAGGCGCCGCCGCGCAGCGCGCGAATCGCCAGATCGTGTTCGCCGTGTCCCGTGATGAGCAACACCGGAATATCCGGGTACTGCCGGGATGCGATAGCCAGCAGGTCGAAGCCGTCCATGCCCGGCATCTTGATGTCGCTGACAATGGCATCGTATGGATGCTGTTGCAGTCGTGTCAGCGCCTCGGTCGCGGAAGCCGCCGTGTGAACTTCGACGTTGCTCATGCGCAGGCTCACCGTCAGAGGCAGCGCCTGTAACAGGGCCGGGTCGTCATCTACCAGCAAAATGTGTGCAGTTTCCATACTGAAATACCTTTTCTATGCCCTTCTCACGAGGAGAGGCGGGCAATCTTTCACCTGTCCTTTCTCCTTATGTTGCGCAGACTCTCTGCCTTCAGCGTCTTGCTGAAGGCAGAGGCGCTGAAGGCAGAGGCAAGGAAACTATTTTTTGGTCTGCACCAAAATAGTAACCTCAAGAAGAACACGGGCAGGCAGACGGGCAAGTTTCAGTATGTTCGCTCCTGTCATGTCAGCGTGACAGGTGAAGGAGCCTTTATGGCTGGCCGACGCGCCGCAGTTCAATCACCGGAATCTTGCGCGTCGTCTTCTGCTGGTACTCGCCGAACTGCGGGTACATTTGCGCCCACCGGGCGTAGATTTTGTCGCGTTCCTCGCCTGTTACGGGTCTGGCGATGGCATGAAATTTCTCGTTGCCGACCTCGACGGTGACTTCGGGGTGGGCGAGCAGGTTGTGGTACCAGGCCGGGTTGGTGGGCGCGCCGCCTTTGGAGGCGAAGACGAACAGGCGGTCGCCGTCGCGCATGTACATCATCGGGTGGGTGCGAGGCTGGCCGCTCTTCGCGCCGGTGGTCGTGAGGAGCAGCAAGGGTCGGCCTTCCCATATGCCGCCGACCTTCCCTCCGTTGGTCCGAAACTCTTCAATAATCTTGCGATTCCAGTCATTCCTCTCAGGCATAGTTTTCCTCTATCTAACATTGATGCCGACCCGGTCGGCATCTCTCTAGCGTGCGAGGCTGGTGAGATGATGGTTTCATGCTAGCATACCGGTTTGACCGGCGTCAAATGCTGATCGTAGAGGATAGCGCAACAGTCCCTTTTGTGGCTATAATGGGATTGCATATACAGGGATTAAAGGAGGTTATCGAAATGCATGCAGAGGAGCGAGTCCGGCTGGTGAAGCCCGCAGTGGAGTATGGGGAGGCGTATGCGGAGATGGTGCGGGAGTTTCTGCAAACGGAGGAGGCGTGGTTTAACAATTTCCCGCTGGCGCTGGAAGATTTTCCAGCGTTTGTGCGCGAGCTTGAAGAGGAGGCGCAGGGCATCAACTTGCCGCCCGCTGTGGCGCGGCAACAGACGTACTGGTTGCTGCGGGAGGATGAGAATGGAGCGACTATTCTGGGCGAAATCCGTCTGCGCCCGGCGATCACGGAGCCTTTTGAGCAGCACAACGGCCATATTGGCTATAACATCCGCCTCTCACAACGCGGTCGCGGCTATGCCACGCTGCAACTGGCTCTCGTGTTGCAGGAGGCCCGCCGCGCTGGCCTCCCTCGCGTCATGCTCACCATTGAGGGCGGTAATCCCGCCTCGGTGCGCGTGATCGAAAAGAACGGCGGCTGGCTCGATTACCGGCGCCGCCTGCCAGAAACTGGCGAGTTGCTTTCGTGTTACTGGATTGACCTGTAAGTTTTATCTGCATGTCCTGGCAAACGGCTTCCTCACGTTTTTTACGGGTACTGTCATCAGCTGTATGGCTATATTTCATCGCTTGAGGTATAATACGTTCTACCTGAAGTTGTTTGTACGCCAGAAGATGCCTGATTTTTCGCTGTCTGAACGTCTTTCTCTACAGAGATAGAAAAGATGCTTTACTCTCTGTTTCTATAGAGAGGTATTCACCTTTCGGAGGTGGATGTATGATGAATGTGAACAGGCAACCTCCAGTGTTGGGGGAGATTCTCTTTCTGAGCGGGCCTCGCAAGGGAGAGACGTTTCGGATTACAAAGGCACGCACCGGCATTGGTCGCCAGCCCGACCCCGGCAACGACCTCATCGTCCCTGAAGCCAGCGTCTCGCGCTTTCACGCTGAAATTATCCTGGATCATGGCGTCTGGCGCATCAATAAGTTGAGCGCGCATAACACGCTTTTCATCAACAAGCAGCCTGTGCAGCAAGGCGGCGCCATTCGCAGCCAGAACGTGATTGGTCTGGGGCCTGACGTTGAATTGCTCTTCTTATCGCTTATCCCTGAAAAAAAGCCCGATCCGGCTACCGCTCCTACCGTCTATCGGCGACAACAGCCGGTCCCAGGTGTCAATCAGAGACAACCTGTTCAACCAGCTCTGCCTGCAAGCGATGATCCATTTAAAAATCCGGGTCATCCCGCGTGGCAGTCTGTGGGTATTTTCACCGGAGTGGGCGGCATCATCATCGCTCTGGAAGCGCCCATCCCTTCGATGGGGGTTACGCTACAGGCTATTACCGCAGTCGTCACGCTTTTCCTGTGCGCTTTCATGGTTTTGAGGGCGAGAAGGGTAGCTCTATCCCCGCAGGGTGCAGCGCGAAAACTGAGATTCACGGGGCGCAAAGCATTACTGTATTCTCTGCTGCTCAATATTACCCTGGTAATTGTCTCTACTATTACGATCGTTCTGGCCTTTGTTGTCGCGTTTGCAGGCGGGCAACAGACAGCGGCCGATGCGCTTGCCATCTCATTCCTTGTGTTTCTGGCTGGCATACTAATCTCATTCATTACCGCTATTGTACAGATTTTCATCTTGCTGCATAAAAGGCTCCTGGCAGGCGGAAAAGTACTATGGATAACAGCAGGCATTACTGCACTGGCGGTGGTTCTGGGTGTTCTGGTGAGCAAAATGAACTTAAGTGGGAATGCCTCTCTTATTATTGAGCTACCGGCATATGCTTTATCAATTCTGGGCAGCGAGAGTTTTCTCATCTTTATCCTTGTCGGCCTCTATCTGCTGGCAAGGCTTATCGCGCGGCTTTTCTCGTCGCCATCAAAAGTTTCCACGCCGTGATGATGCTCCCGCGTTTGTGAAGCAGTTCATATACGCCGCCCGCACTTTTTGCTATAATAGGCTGAGTTCGATATCATAGATACGAATGTAAGAGAGTACAGGCGCGAGCAGGCCAGCCACTGCCCAGACCAGTCGGCGCCCAGGGCAGCCGTCAGGCCAGCCGCCAGGGCTGGCCCTACTATATACGGTGGAGTTCGTGCTGCCTGTGGATGCATTGGCGTATAGTAGGACCAGCCCTGGCGGCTGGCCTGGGCACCGGTTGCCCTGGGTACCAACTGGCCTGCCTGGCACTCGCACTGGCTTCCGTGAACGCTTCTGGAGCCAGCCCTTGCGGGTGGCCTGATGGGGCTAACAAGTGCTGGCAAAAGGAGGGAAGATCGTGGCTCAACAGGCTGTGGCTTCATCATCTCAGCGAGGAGGGTGGCTGGGCCGCGTCGGCTGGTGGCTGCTGGTCGCGGTCAGCTTTGCCTTGCTGCTCTTTATCCTGGTCGAGGAGGCTGTTCGCTTCTCGACGCCGATACCGCTGCACCGCTTGCAGATTGCGCAGGAGATTCCCCTGCCGGACGCGCTGCCGGATCCGCACCGCACGGCGCAGAACCCCTTCGCGCCGGGGCAGGCGCAGCGTTTTGATCACTTCGACTTCCAGTCCTATGACCCGGCAACCCATCTGCTCTTTATCGTTCACACGGGGCCGAATCCTGATAAAGAGGCGGCGATTCTGCACAACCCGGATTTTGACGCGGAGACCGATGGCAATATTGTTGTCTTCAATACGAAGCTGAACAGGGTTGTTGGTCTTGTCGATATTCCACAGGCGGCGGGCGTTCTGGTCGTGCCGGAACTGGGCAAAGTTTTTGCCGGTGACGCCGGTGATGGTATCATCTACGTCTTCAGCGAGCAAAGCCCGTTCAAAATCCTTGATAAAATCAAGCTCGATCCCTCTGATAGCCCGGATGCCATTGAGTATGACCCCACCGACCAGAGAATCTTCGTCTCCGACCCTGGCGCGCCTATCAGCCCCGATGACGCGAATATTGCGCTGAAAAATCAGAACGTGGCGGTCATCGATGCCACGGACGATAAGCTGATCGGCAAGATTCAGATCGGCGTTCACAAACCGTTTGGCGATGATGTGGGGCATATCCAGTACGACCCCGTGACCCACCGCCTTTTTCTGGTGACACTGCCGCTGGTCGATCAGAACCTCAATACTCCACAGACGCCGCCCTCGTTTCTGGCGGTAATTGACCCGGTGGCGCTCAAAATCGTCTCAGAGATTCGCCTGCCGGATGCCTGCCTGGCCCCGCACGGGCTGACAATTGACGTGCAGCAGCGAGAAGCCTTTGTGGCCTGTGTCGATTCCAACAACCTGGCACACGTCGATTTGAACACGATGAAGCCGTTTCCCGGCGCGCTCTTGCCGCTGGCCTACAATCCCGACATTGTGCGCCTGGACGCGCCGCTACACCTGCTCTTCGTCGGTTGCGCCGGCGGCATCTCGATCTTTGATGAAAGCGGGCGCGGCCTGAAGGCGCTGGGCAACTACTACCTGGGCGGCGGCAGCCATCATACCATCGCCATCAATGAGCAGTCCCAGTTGATCTACCTGCCGCAGCCCTCCCTGGGTGATCGCCCCGTCCTGCGCATCATCAAGTACGTGGCGAACGGGGTGTAGTTCCTTGCAACAATTCAGCGTTGAGATCATTAAAGGGGCGCTGTATCGTTCAAGGTCAGCCTGTCAGAAAGAAGTCCGGGAGACGTGTCGTGCTGAGCGCGCCGCCGACTGAGGCCGTATTTCATCAACAGGGTGCCGCTCTTGCTGCACGGGGCGCGCTCAGCATCTCTGGCGGCCAGCATGCGGTTTTGCTCGCCAGAGATGCTGAGCGCGCCCTTTGTCAAAGCCCGATAGTCTCACCTTTGAGGAACGATGCGGCCCGGCGGCTCGCCGATCCCTCGCTTCACTCAGGATGACATAGGTTCATCCCGGTGTCTTCCCGGACCATGCCTTCGCCAACGGTATCTACCTGCTCAAGATGACATGTCCCGGCCACTTTTTACGATATGCATGCCATGCGAGAGGGCGATTTTCACAGGGTCTCATAATAGAGAGAGGCGCCGGGGCCGAGGAAGATGCGGTCGCCGTTGGCGAGGGGATGGCGGTCGACGCGCACGCCCTGGTAGGCGATGCCGTTGAGGCTATCGACATCTTCGATCAGCCAGGCGCCATTGCTCCAGCGCAGGCGGGCGTGGAAGCGGGAGACGCGGCGCGAGGGAACCTGCACATCGTTGCTGGGCAGGCGTCCAATCGTCATTACCGGCTTGTCGAGCTGCCGCTCGCCGACGACCTGCCCATCAACCTCCACGCGCAGGCGCGCTCGCGGCATGCCCTGTTCGCGTCCCTGCCCCCGCGCCGACATTGCCCCGGAGCCATTGCCGCCCTGCCCATCGAACCTGTTTGCCGCCGGTGTCACAGGCACGCCGGGGGTCGATGGCCGGTTGCGTGGTGACTGCGGGGCTGGCACGACCACCGGGGGCCAGTTTTGCTGCCCCATGGAGACCTGGGGGGTCTGCACCGTTTCGTAGCCGACGGGCGAGGGGACGAAGGCTGAGCGCAGGATAGATTTGTTGCCCTCACGCTCGGCCAGTCGCTCCGCGCTGTAGCGGTTCTGCTCCTCCAGCAGCCCGGCGAAGATGCCGCCCAGTCGTTTCAGTTCCATATAGCTGCCCTGCTCGGCGATGCGCCCATCATTCAGCACGATGATCTCATCGACATTGCCCAGCGTGCTGAGGCGGTGCGAAATCACGATTACCGTGCGCCCCACGATCAGCGTGTCCAGCGCGCGCATAACTTCGGCCTCGGCCTCGACGTCCAGCGAAGCGGTGGGTTCGTCCAGGATCAGGATGGGCGCGTCGCGCAGGATGGCGCGGGCGATGGCCAGGCGCTGGCGCTGGCCGCCGGAGAAGTTCTTGCCCTGCTCGCGTACCAGCGTGTTATAGCCGTCGGGAAAACTCATGATCGTCTCGTGCATCTGCGCCTTTTTCGCCGCGTCGATGATCTCGGCATCGGTTGCGCCCGGCTTGCCGACCTCGATGTTTTCGCGGATAGTTCCCTCGAAGAGAACCGAGTCCTGCAAGACCATGCTCACATTGCCGCGCACCACGTGCAGCGGGAACATGCGGTTATCAATGCCGTCGATTTTCACCGAGCCTTGCTGGATTTCGTAGAAGCGGGGAATGAGCTTGACCAGCGTCGTTTTGCCTCCGCCAGAGAGTCCGACCAGCGCGACCTTTCGTCCTGCCGGGATATGCAGGTTGATGCCCTTGAGGACGGGCCGCTCCGGGATGTAGCCAAAGGTGACGTTCTCGAAGAGGATATCGCCGCGCAGCCGCGTTGGCCCGTGGAACGGCACATTGCTCTCAATGACCTCCGGCGCTTGCTCCATCACCTCCTGAATGCGCTCGGCCCCGGCAGAGGCCGCGTTGGCCAGCGTCGTCAGCTTGGAGAGGTCGCGCATCGGCTGGTAGAGCAGCTTGAGGTAGAAAAGGAAGGAGACGATCAGGCCGGCGTCGATGATGCCCGGCTGGAGCTGGAAGGGGCCAACGATGAAAGGGTTGCCGGATGCCACGTAGCCGCCAACGCCGACGATGGTTGCGGTGCCGATGGCGACGAGCAGGGCCACCAGTGGCGCGAACTGCGCCGCCAGGCTGCCCGCGCGCAGCCCGGCTGCCCGGTTCTCGCTCACGCGCCCGCCAAAGCGCATATCCTCTCGCTCCTCTCGCGTGAAGACTTTAATGACGGTGAGCGCGTTGATGTCTTCAGTGGCGACATCGGCCACCTGCCCGCCGGTCTTGGCTTGCTTCCTGGCGGCTGCCTTGATATTGCGCGTGTAGATCAGCACGATCACGAAGAGGGCCGGGGCGATGGCGAGCGAGAGAATGGTATAGGGGACGCTGTAGAAGAGCATGATGGCGGCCACGCCGACCAGCGTGAGGATGCCCACCAGCAGATCGACCAGGCCGTCGGTGACGAATTTCTCGATATCGGCGATGTTGCTGGTGATGCGCTGCACGAGGTCGCCTTTTTTCTGCTTGCCGTGCCAGTCGAGGGAGATACGCTGCAGGTGTTCAAACAGTTGTTTGCGCAGCCGCGCGCTCAGGCTCTGGGCGATGTAGGCGGCCAGGAAGAGATCGAGCCATGCCAGCGCCGCGCTGAGAGTGGCGAAAACAATAAGGACGATGATCGAAAAGACAATTACGCCGATCACGCTGTGATGCGTGATATCGGGATTGACCAGCGTGCGCGGGTCCGATGGATTGGCCGGGCAGGGCGAGGTCGGCGGCGGCACCGGATTATGGCCTCCCGGCGGCGGGTTGAGCGATGGGTCGAGTCTGGGCGTATCGAACCAGTCCAGAATGCCGGGATTATCATTTAGACCGAGAAAAGGAAAGGTGCAGGCCGGATCATTGCCAGGGTTCTGGGCCTTGCTCGGAATCCACTTCAGCGGTTGGAGCGCAATGATATCGCTGCTGACCTGCAAGACCGCCACGAAAATGGCAAGCAGGACAAGAAGACGATACCCTTTCAGGTTGCGGTAGAGAAACTTGAACAGGAACATAGTTCCCTCCTTGCCTTACACGCTAGCAATCAAGCGCGAGCGATGTTAAAAGTCTTTTCCAGGTAAGGATAATGCATTTTCGGGCTGACGCATTCTCGCCGTTTTCGCCGTTCTTTGCGCCTCTCGGGCCACACGACGACGCAGGTTGCGCGCCAGCCGCTCCTCGCGCAGCACCTCGGCATGGCTGGCGGCATGCAGAATATATTCGGCGACCCGCGCCACAGCACGCGGCACCTGGCCGAAGCTCGGAAAATCATTAATATCGAGCAAGACCAATCCCTGCGGCGTCTCAACGACATCCAGGCCGAAAATGACCAGGCCGAAGAGTTTGCCCACGTTCAGCGCCAGCCTGCGCATCTGCGGCGTGACGGGAATCAGGCCCTCCCGAATGCTCCCATGCAGCGGCGATTTTTTAGCGACAGCATAGACTTCTTTTCCCGTGACATAGAGTTTGATATCATATCCAGTGTTTTCAATATAGGGCTGCGCGAGAAAGAACTTCTCCTGCTCTTTCTCAATTTCATACAGTACAGGATCGTCAGGCGTCTGCAAGCGGAAAACGTTGCGGCAGGAGCTGCCATTGTTCGGCTTGACCACTAACGGGTACTCCGCCGGGGGGATTTGCGTCAGCAGGCGCGGATGGGAGACGAAGTAGGTGGTCGGCATGGGCAGGCCGTGCGCACGCGCGAACGAGGCCGCCACCGCCTTGTCGCGCACGCGGCGAATGGCGCGCGAATTATTGATGGTCAGGATGCCCGCCGCCTCCGCCGCCTCCAGAATAATCAGGCCGGGGCCGTCTGAGACCGTTTTGAGGACATAGGCATCATAGCCATATGAAGGGAGCGCAGAGAGGTTCGTCACCATCACCTGCGGCTCCAGTTTATCGACCGTGTGGCCCCATTGACGGAGTTGATCGCCAATGACCATTGGCATCGGCTCATTGCGATATTGCTCCTCAATGATAAAACAGAAACGCATGCTGATCTCCCTCCTGCCGCCGGTTATCTCTCTTGCTGCGCCAGGCTCAGGCAGCGCGCCACCTCGTCGAGCATGGCGGCGAGTTCGCCGGGACGCGGGCTGTTGAGCCGGTTGACGCGCCGGGTCGCGATTTTGAAAAGCAAAGCCGCTTCATAGAGCTTTGCCCGCCTGATGCTGTCCTCTATCTCCTGCGCTGCGATAGCGCGGGCGCGCATAGCCTCACGGTAGGCGTCCGTGAACAGGGCCGCGCTCTCCTCGAACCACTGGCGCGTGCCGGGTCGATGATACCAGAGCGAGGCCGGGCGCAGGTATGCCAGGAAGTAGCCGATGTCAAGCGCGGCGTCGGCCAGGCAGAGGCCGTCGAAATCGACGACGAAGGCGCAATGGCTGTGGAAGAGCAACTGACTGGGCTTGAAGCCGCCGTGCGCGGGTCGATAGCACTCCGGCTGCTGCGCTTCCAGAGCGGCGCTCAATCGTTGCGCCAGTTGCAATACCTCGTTTGCCTGCGCCGGGCTGTGGCCCGCCAGCAGGGCCGCGCGCTCGCGCGCTCGCCGCGCCTCCTGCCCTCCAATGCGTTTCTTGCCCGGCACCAGCGCGCTCGTGTGCAGTTGCGCCAGCGCGCGCGCCGTGAGCCGCAACTCCTCTTCAGGCACGATAACCCTGCTCACCGCGCCGCCGCGCCCGTATTCAGCCTGAAAACGAAAACGCTCGTTTCCCGTCCTCACCCGGTTCTCCGACCCATCCTCGCCCGGCTCGACCGCCTCATTAAAGACGAGGCCGGGAATATCGCTGACGCCGAGCGGCTCCGGCAGAAATGGGAGCGATTGCCCGGCCTGTTCCGCGTAGAGGGCCTGCATCATCGCCTGCACATTCCGTGCCTGCTCTGCATCGGCGTAGACTTTGCCAAAGATCGCCAGGGCCTTCTGCTCACCCTGCCCCTCGTCGCCCTCCCGCCTGACGGTCAGCCTGTATCTGATGACGCAGCGACTGCCGGGCTTATAGCGCACGGGCTGCGCGACCGCCGCGATAAGTTGCCAGCGCGCATCGCCCAACTGCTGCCGCGCGGCCTTTTGCAGTTCTTGCCAGAGCTGGCCCTGGGGCGTGGTGTCGCAGCAGGCAGCCAGGGTGGGCAACGCGGCATCCGCCGGGAACGCCTGCACCGAGAGACCCGGCTCGGTCGCCTGCAGGATGCCCGTCTCCGTTACCTGGAGTTCAGCCTGCTCGACCTGTTGCGCGTTGAAGCGAATACGTGCGCCATCCAGGGCCGATTCGGCCAGCGTCAGGCTCACCGCTCGCTCTGGCCCCCAGGCCCCCCTGCTCTCCCCCCAGGCCACCCGCAAGGGAGTGGCCCTACTATACGCAGAATGTTCTGGCTCGTTGGCCGTCATCGTGTATGGTAGGGCCACTCCTTGCGGGTGGCCTGGGGGGGGCGGGGTGGGCAGTGACTGCTCGCTCCTACCGCCCGCGTGCCGCTCATCGACGTGGTAGATGACCGCCAGGCCGCGCTCCGGTTTGCGCCGCAGGTAGCGCACGAAGAGATCGACCGGGCCGCGCGCGCCGGGCAGCAGGAGCAGGCCCGCTCGCTCGCACAGCCGCCTCACTACTGCTGGCAGGTCGTTGATGGAGAGAGTTGTCGCGCCGTCTGTATGTCCCTGTTGACTTTCCTGTCCGATGTGTTCCACCAGTTGCGCCAGAGCGTCGTCCGCGCCGGGGACGCCGCGAAAGCCGGGAAAGGAGTTCACGTCGACGATGACCGGCCCGGACTCGGAGACCAGCAGGTCAACGCCGTAGAGCCGCAACTGGAAGGCGCGCCCGATCTCGCGAGCGATACGCGCCCAGGCTTCAGGCAGCTCGTCCGGCCCGATGGGATAGTCCTTCTTTCCCTCACCGGCCAGCGGCGTGCGCCTGCGCGCGGCGAAAATCTGCTCGTCGATCACCCACATTTTGATGTCCCAGCCGTCACCGGCCATAAATTGTTGCAGCACGATCGGCTCCTGGCTCCATTGCGGCAGGTATGAGCGCAATTGCTCGCTGCTCCCCACCTTTGCCACCAGGTCGCCGCGCCTGCTGTAGCGGCTTTTGACGATGAGTGGAAAGGAGAGCGTCGCCAGCAGGTCGTCCTGAGCCAGCAGGTGCGCCAGTGAGGGGAAGGCCATGCTGCGCGGCCAGGGCAGGCCCGCCTCTTCCATGCGCTGACTCAACAGCACGCGATCCTGACAGGCCAGCGTCGAGGCGTAGCTGTTGACCAGCAGCGCGCCTCGTTGTTCGAGCGCCTGCGCGACTTCCAGCGCCTGCGGCGCATGCGATTTCAAGAGATAGAGGTCGGCTGGCGCATGCCGCTCCTCTTCTGCCAGGGCCTGCGCGCCCGTGCGCTGGCGCACATCGAGCATACGCACACGATGGGCCGCGCTCAGCTTTTGCACTACACTGGCAATAATGGGATGATGCGGCGTTTCCGGGTTATCGATAATCAGACAGATGTGCATAGAATTCTATTCCTACTCTTTCTATGGCATACAGAAAGCGAGTAAACATAGACCTTTCTTACCTGACTTGGCCAGAACTCTCCTGCAGGGATAGGTAATCATAGTGTTGGGATGAGTATATCACAGTTCGGCGGTTCTGGTTGCTATTTTTTTCACATTTTTAACGTGAATTTGCAAACTTTCTTGCGCTTATGCTCACATACACTGCCTACTGTTTTCGTCCAGATAGTATGCATTAGGTAGAAATACCTATTCGAGTTGTTGATTCCTGGTTCAGAGGTGGTGATGGGAGGTCGGGAGCAGAGCGGGTGGGCCAGGGCGAGAGTGGATTACCCGGCTAAAAAGTTGCTGCGCATATATTGCCACGCAGCAGCGGTTGCTTCGGCGCAGCGGCGGCTGGCGGCGGAGAGGTCGTTGAGGCGCTGTCGGGCTGCTTGCAGGGCCTGCTGCGGGGTGCCGGTTGCCAGCCGGGAGAGGACAGTGCGCGTGGCTTCCAGGTTGTAACCGCTCTTGCGCAGGAGGGTGACGATCTGGAGCAGGCGCACCTGCTGCTCGTCGTAGAGGCGGTACTGGCTGCTTTTGTCGCGCGCTGGCCGGACAAGGCCCTGCTCTTCCCAGAAGCGGATGGCGGAGACGCGCACGCCGACACGCCGGGCTGCCTCGCCGATAGAGAGCAGTTTTTTACTGCCAGGAGCGTCTGTTGCGGGCGGTAGCTCGGTTGAGATGGCCTGAAGCGCCTGTAGCATGGTTTCGACTTCGCGGCGGCTGGCGTGGATGGAGGCGTGGCGAGCATCGATGAGCGCCAGAGCTGTAGTGAGGTCGTTCCGGTGGATGGCCTGCATGATGTGCAGCGCGTGTTCCCAGCCGAACCCCGCGATCATAGTACGCGCTGCCAGTATGGCTTGCAGGTGCTGTGGGCCGTACTGACGATAGCCCTGCGAGCTGCGCTCTGCCGCAGGCAGGAAGCCGAGCCGCTCGTAGTCGCGCACCGCCTGCGCACTGATGCCTGCCGCTCGCGCCAGGTCAATGGGACGCAGCTTTACCTTCAACTGAAACCCTCATGTACAATGTGAGTCTTTTCATACCTGTACATTTCTTCATGAGCGTGTTTGCCCGTGCAAACTGCCACAACCTTCAATTCTTGCATTATTGTTCTACCATAAACTTGTGTCGCTTGCAAAGCCGTTCATTATTACCGACAGGAAGGAAAACAACGCTATGGGCGAGCAGCGCATTGTTGTACGCGACCTGGTGAAGACGTATCGTGTACCCGTGCGGGAGGCGGGGTTGTGGGCGGCGGTGGAAACTCTGTGGCGGCGTGCGTATCGTATGGTGGAGGCGGTACGCGGCATCAGTTTCAGTATTGAGGCGGGTGAGATCGTTGGCTTTCTGGGGCCAAACGGGGCAGGCAAGACAACGACGCTCAAGATGCTGGCCGGGCTGTTGTATCCGACGGCGGGCGAGGTGCGCGTGGCGGGCTTTGTGCCGTGGGAGCGCAAGCCGGACTATCTGCGCCGCATCAGTATGGTGCTGGGCAATAAAAGCCAGATGTTGTGGGATATTCCGCCCCGTGATTCGTTTCGCGTGCTGGGCGAGATTTATGGCGTGCCTGCGAGAGAACTGGGGCAGACGGTAGATGAACTGATTGACCTGCTGGATATGGAGGCGTTGCTGGCGAAGCCGGTGCGCACGCTGTCGCTGGGCGAACGCATGAAGTGCGAACTGGTGGCGGCGCTACTCTACCGTCCCACCGTCCTCTTTCTGGACGAGCCGACGCTGGGGCTGGATGTCTCGATGCAGCAGCGTTTTCGCCGCTTTATCCGTGAGTACAATCGGCGTAGCGGCGCAACCATCTTGCTGACCAGTCACTACATGGCCGACGTAGAGGCCCTTTGCCCGCGCATTATCCTCATCAACGCCGGACAGGTACTGTATGACGGCAGCTTGCAACAACTGGCGAGCCGCCTGGTGCCCTATAAGTTGCTGCGTGTGACGCTTAGTGATGAGCATAGCGGGAATGGTGGAGATGCGCTTTTTCCGGCGAGTGTCGATGTTCTGGAACACGAGGCCAGTTCGTGGACAATGCGCGTGCGCCAGACAGAGGTGGTGCAGGTCACAGCCAGCATCCTGACCGGGCTGCCTGTGGTTGATGTCGCGATTGAAGACCCGTCCATCGAGTCGGTCATTGACTCCATCTATCAGGGAGGCGCGCTATGCATTTGAATTTGCGAGGAGCCTGGGCACTCATCAGCAGTTCGTGGCTGTCGTGGGTGCAGCATCGCGCCTTTTTCTTCCTGCTGGCCTTCGGCTGGATGATCCCGCCGCTCATCTCCCTTTTCATCTGGTATGAGGCTTCCAGCAGCCAGCCGGTGCATGGCATCACGCAGGCGGACTTCGTGACCTACTACCTGCTGTTCATTCTGGTGAACCAGTTGACGTACTCGCAGACAAACTGGACGGCGGGAGACCGCATTCGCAGCGGAGATATGAATATCCTGCTGCTCAGCCCGTTACCGCCGCTCATTCACGTGCTCTCAGCAGAGATAGCCGGGAAAGTGGTGTATATGCTGTTTGTGGTTCCGGTGGTGGCTGTACTGGCGTTGGTCTTCCATCCCGCGCTGCACCTCTCGCTGGCGCAATGCCTGTGGTTTGTTCCAGCCTTGCTGCTGGCGTGGCTGCTGCGCTTTTTCTGGGGCTACTGGCTGGCCCTGCTGGCCTTCTGGGCGACACGAGCGGACGCGCTGCTGGCGGTGCAGGATGCTCTGATCTTCCTGCTGGCCGGGCAGGTTGCCCCGGTTGTGCTTTTGCCCGGCATCCTGCAATCGCTCGCTATCGTGCTGCCGTTCCGCTACATGATCGGCTTTCCCATCGAACTGCTACTCGGGCAGCTAAATCCCGCTCACACGCTTACCGGTTTCGCGTATCAGATAGCGTGGTTCGTCGTCGCAGCTGGCCTGTCTCTGCTTATCTGGCGTGTCGGCGTGCGCCACTACACAGCGATAGGAGGATAGTGTCATGTATTATCTGCAACTCATATGGAGCTTCATGCGCGTCTCCATTCAGGAGGAGATGGCCTATCGGGCAAATTTTCTGATCAGCGTGCTGAATTCGCTACTGAGCCTGGGAACGGGCATTCTGGCTATCGTCGTTCTCTTCAGTCAGGTCAGCGCGATACACGGCTGGACGTTCGCGGCCACGCTGGCCCTGCTGGGAACATATCTCATTCTGAGCGCGCTGCGCAACATGGTGATTGGCACGAGCTTTGAGCGGCTGGCCGGACTGGATGGCGAGATCTGGACGGGCCGCTTCGATTTCACGCTGCTGCGCCCGTTGCCCGTCCAGTTCCTGGCGAGCTTCCGCTACTGGAAATTGCTGCCCGCCCTCGATCTGCTGCTGGGAGCAGGCGTTGTGGGTATCGCCGTAGCGCGCCTGCCTCAATCGCTGACGCTGTGGCAGGTCATCAGCTTTCTGCTCGCGCTCGGCATCGCCATCCTGCTACTCTACGCCATTTTGCTGCTCTTCACGAGCCTGGTCTTCTGGAGCGCGGGCTTCCTCTTCACGTGGGTCTTCGACGGCCTCTTCCAGCTGGCCCGCTACCCTCTCGGCCTCTACCCAGGCTGGACGCGGCTCATCCTCACCTGGGTCATCCCCGTCGGCGTCATGACCACCATCCCCGCCCGGGCCCTGACCGGCACGCTCTCGCCTTTCGTGCTGGCGGCATTTTTCGTCTTCGCTGTGCTGCTGGCGATTGGCGCATCGCTCTTGTTCAAATTCGGGTTGAAGAGGTATGAGAGCGCGTCGAGTTGAGGGTATTACCTCTCTCTATTCAGAAGCGTTTCTCCCACAGGCTCTTTTACTCAGCATGACTAACGGGCTATCATTTTGCTCGCCTGCTTGCTGGAAATTGTTTCTGGAAACATGTGGCAGAGAATGGTTGGCAACTTGTTCGGCTAATCGCAAGCATTCGATAGAAAAAGGTCGATGGATGGCTACTGGTAGTGGTACATTCTGATACACACTGGTGTACCCGTTAATGTCAAAGTATGTCAACCCATGACGCATTCTCAGTTATCCACAGGTTTTCCACCGGTATACAGCCAAATTGGTGGAAAACTCCCTTTTCGCATTCCGCTTGTTCATGCTATAATGGAAGTGGGGAAAAGTGGGGAAAAATGGAAGGCGTGTTCGATGTATAAAGAGGAAAGTGGAGGGGCAGACCTGAAACAAGGGAGAATAACAGGGTTCTGCCCTGGAGTGGAGGTATCGGCACGGCTTCCATTTAGCCCTTTGAGGTGCGTTAGGAAAAACAGGTGTTATGTTTCTTGGCGAGTATGAGCATACGATCGATACGAAGGGGCGCATGGCCGTTCCAGCCCGTTTCCGGGCGCAGATGGATCGCGGCGCGGTCATCAGCAAGGGCATGGGCGCTTGCTTATCGGTCTATACCATGGATCGCTGGGAAGAGAAGTCGGCGGAACTGACTTCGGGCAAGACAAGTGAGGAGTTGCGCGACTTCGAACGGCGCATCTATCCGAGCGCCAGTGAGGTGGAACTGGACGGGCAGGGACGCATGATTATCCCTGCGAAATTGCGCGCCTATGCCAACCTCGGCTCCGAGGTCACGGTGGCAGGCGTGCGCGACCATTTTGAAATCTGGGATCGCGCAACCTGGCGCGCCTACCAGGAGCGACTGGAAAGCGAAGGGGGAACAAATCCCTTCTAATTCTAAATAGAAGTACACAAAGCACATAAAAATAGAAAACGCGCTTATATCAATAGAGAATTGCGAAACGATGCAAACACGACATGTGCCGGTGATGCTGGAAGAGGTGCTGGAATATCTTCGGCCCGCGCCCGGCGGTCACTATATCGATGGCACGCTTGGCGGAGGTGGGCATACTGCCGCTATCCTTGAGCGGTCGGCCCCCGACGGGAAGGTCTTAGGAATCGATACCGATGCCCTGGCGCTGGAGCGGGTGCGGGAGCGTCTTCCGCAGATGGTGGAGCAAGGGCGGCTGGTACTGGTACACGGGAACTTCGCCGAACTGGCCCGTCTCGCAAACGAGGCCGGTTTTGTGTCTGTACAGGGTGTCTTGCTCGATCTGGGTTTCTCATCCGATCAGATGGAGAGCGCCGAACGCGGTTTCTCCTTCAGCGCCGAGGGACCCCTGGATATGCGTCTCGACCAGTCGCAGGCCCTGACCGCCGCCGATCTGGTTAATACGCTGAGCGAGCAGGAGCTGGCCGACATCTTCTGGCGCTATGGCGAAGAACATCGCTCGCGCCAGATTGCCCGACGTATCGTGCGCGAGCGAGAAAAAGGCGCGATTCGCACAACTGCCCGGCTGGCGGCGCTGGCTGCGGCAGGTGTTCCTTATAAATACGGTGCAATTCACCCGGCAACGCGCATTTTTCAGGCGCTACGCATCGCGGTTAACCGTGAACTGGAGCAACTGGAGACGGCGCTGCCGCAGGTACTGGATATCCTGACTGCCGACGCGATGCGTGCAGGCGGAAGAGAAAGTGAGTATGGAGGTGTGGAGCAGCGCGCGGGCCGCATGGTCATTATTTCGTTTCATTCGCTGGAGGATCGACTGGTTAAGGAGTTTATGCGGCGCGAGAGCAGGGATTGTATCTGCCCGCCCGGCACACCCGTCTGTGTGTGCGGCCACAAAGCTCGCCTGCGTCTGCTGACTCGCAAGCCGGTCACTCCGACAGCGGAGGAGATTCTGGCTAACCCTCGCGCTCGCAGCGCACGGCTGCGGGCTGCTGAAATAGTCGTCGGTTCGTAGTGCGTCGCACGCCATGCCGTGCATAACACAGCAGGCTCTGACAGCAGGGCCTGTTCGAGTCTCAAGGATTTGCGGCAGATGACGAAAGATCAAAGACCGAAAAGCGTAGCGCCGGGGCCGATTCAGGCTGCGAAGCGACGACGGCAACTCTACCCGTTTCTCTTCCACATGGGGCCGGTCGCGCTCTCCGTCTGTAGCGTTCTGCTCATCGGTCTGATGGCCCTGCTCTACCTGTCGCAACTCAACCAGGCCATCAGCGCCAACAATACCTTGCTTGCCCTGCACGCGCAGGAGTCGGCATTGCAGCGTCAGAATCAGGACCTGGTAAATACTATCGCGAAGGAGCAATCACCGGCCTATATCGCTGCGCAGGCAAAGCACATGGGACTGGTTCCCGCCGACCCCTCGACCGTTCAGGTGGTGATCGTCCCGCATCTCAGGCCGATTCCGAGCGATGATCTCAAGCAGCGATTCAAACCATAACGCCGAAAAGGAAGGAGGCAAGAAGTGAGCCAGGAACTGAGACGCGCCCGCAATCGACAGATGCTCATTTTCTTGCTGGTCTGTTTCGGCATGCTGATCCTGCTGGGTCGGCTCTACTACTGGCAGGTCGTTGAAGCGCATAGCGGCCATAACCTGGCGCAGCTGGCCCTCGACGAACATATACAGAATATCGTGCTGAACGCGCCTCGCGGCCTCATCTACGATGCCCAGGGGCGCATCCTGGCAACCAACGTTGTGCGCGATGACGTATATATCGAGCCGATCCAGTTTTCGGTTGACCATCCAGACGATTACCAGGCCAGCCTGGCGGAATTGATTCACTCACTGCATCACGTTCTGCCGCAGGTCTCGGAAGATCGGTTATACAAGGACTTTAACAGTGGCCTGCAGACGATACGCATAGCGACGCGCATCGACCCGACGCAGAGCCAGCAATTACAGGCGATGCACCTGCCGGATATCTTTCTGGTCTCGCGAACCTGGCGTGTCTATCCGCAGGGTTCCCTGGCGGCGCAACTTCTCGGTTACGTGACGCAGAGCGATACCGACAATCAGGGTGTCTACGGCATCGAGGGTCAGTACAACGCGCTGCTTTCGGGCAAGCCGGGCAGCCTGACGGCTGAGACCGATCTGAACGGCAACCCGCTCGTCGTCGGCCCCAGCACCGAGCAAAACCCGGTGTCCGGCGCTGACCTGACGCTGACCATCAATAGCGATATCCAGTTCTTTGTAGAGCAGGGGCTGGCGCAGGCGGTGAAGCAACTGGGGGCGCAGAGCGGCACGGTAGTGGTTCTCAACGCGCGCACCGGGGCGGTGGTGGCGATGGCCGGCTATCCAACCTTCGACCCGAACTCATACTGGCAGTACGCCAACCAGAAGGGCTGTCTGGGCAGTGAAGATGTCTACTTCAATCCGGCGCTCTACTGCGCCTATGAGCCGGGGTCGACGATGAAGGCCGTGACGATGGCAGCCGCGCTCGACCAGCAACTGATCACGCCTGAGACCACGCTGGTCGATCCGGGCTACATCACCTTCCCGGACGCGCCAACGGTCTATAACTGGGATGATCTGGCCTATGGGACGGAGACGATGACGCAGGTGCTGGAACACTCGGCCAACGTCGGCGCCGCCTACGTAGCGCACAACATCTTAGGCGCGTCGCGCTACTACCCGTACCTGGCGCGCTTCGGCTTCGGCCAGCCCACCGGTCTCCATGATGGCCCGGAGGCCCCCGGCTACTATCGCACGCCGACGAACAGCCCGCAGGTCTGGACGCCCAGCGACCTGACCCGCCAGGCGTTCGGCCAGAGCATCGAAGCCACGCCGCTCCAGGTCGCGCTGGCCTACGAAGCCATCGCCAACGGCGGCGTCATGATGCGCCCGTACTTGCTGGCCGCAATCGACAACAACGGGCGGGACGCGACGACGCAGCCACAGGTAGTGCGGCGCGTCATCAGCGCCCGCGCGGCTCAACTGCTGACAGGCATGTTAGAGGAGGCGGCAACTATCGGACTGGCGCAGACGGCCAAAGTGCCGGGTTACACAGTAGCCGCCAAGACGGGAACCGCGACGACGCAGGGGATCTCTGACTCCGAGACGGAAGCCTCGGTCGCCGGCTTCATCCCGGCGCAGAACCCGCAGTTCGTCATCCTGGTCAAAATAGACCGGCCACAGGCCACCATCTATGGCGGCACGGCGGCGGCTCCCCTCTGGAAAGCCATCGCCCAACAACTCATGGCCTACTATCAGGTCCCGCCCGACGATCTAAAAGCATAAAATCGCAATCGTCTGGCTATACAGGGGCGGTCGGAGGGCCTCGTATATAGTAGGGCCACCCCTTGCGGGTGGCCTGGCCGGGGCGGCCGATTGGGCGGCACGGTCGGGCAAACAAACAGGATAGCGAAGGAAGACATGCAATCCGAACAGAATAAGCATCAGCAGGAAGAACCGGCTCAGCAGGCCGGGCAAGACGAGCCGGAACTGAGCGACACCTGGCGCGAACTGCTCGGCCTCTCCAGAGAGGCGACAGCCAGCGCCGGGCCAGAGCTGGCAGCCAACGCTGAAGTACCGGAAATACCAATGTTGAGCAACGACCCCTGGGCTGAATTGCAGCGCGGACAGGGTATCAAGGTCGTCGACCTGCAGCAGGTACATTCGCAGGCGCTGAATGATCTCGATCTGGAGCAGGCCCTGCAACTGATGCAGGAACAGTCCGCTCCCGGCGGTCAGGAGAAATAACCCTCTCCTGCTTCCTGTAAATAACTATACTCGAAAATTTGTTCTATGTCAAGGCCTGGCCGGAGAAAAGTAGCGATGTCACGCGACAACGGGAGACAACCGAACAGAGCAGGCGAGAGCCGGACGCGACTGGAGCGGCGCAAGGGCCAGCAGGAGCAGACGCCGGTGATGCGTTCGCCCGCGCTGGAAAGCTACGCGCAGGAGCATGGCGAGTCGCTTGCGCGTGTGGGTGCGAGCCGGATCGGGGCGGAGAGCAGGCGGTCGCTCTCTGGCGTCGGCGGCGCCCGCCCTCGGCCCGCTGGCGCGCGGCAGGCGCTGGCGCGTTCTGCCACTCCTGCCACTCCTGTTGGACCGCGCAAGAGGCTGCCGCGCGGGCGTGGTGCGGGTGCCGATGGGGCGCCGGTGGGCAGGCGTAGCGGCGTTACCGGTGGCTGGCGGCTGTGGGAATCGGAGCAGGAAGATGTGAGCGTGCAGGTCATCAGCGCGGAGGAGCAGAAAAAGCTGGCCGAGCTGGAGATGCGCCTGCCGCGTGTGGCGGGCAAGATCGATCCCTGGCTGCTGGTCATCACGCTGGCCCTGCTCTGCATCGGTCTGGTGATGGTCTACAGCGCAAGCTCGTTCACGGCAGCGCGCTACTATGGTGACCCGTCCTACTTTTTCCTGCGCCAGTTCTGGGGCATGGTGGTAGGGCTGGCGGCCATGCTGGTGACCATGCGTGTCGATTATCGCATCTGGCGGCGTTTCTCGCTGATCGGCATGGCGATTGTGCTGCCCCTGCTGGTGATCGTGCTGAAATTTGGCGTCACAGTGTATGGAGCGTCGCGCTGGCTGGCCTTCGGCTCGTTCTTCTCGTTTCAGCCGAGCGAGCTGACCAAGCTGGTGCTGGCTCTGTATATCGCGGACTGGCTGGCGCGCAAGGGTAACCAGGTTGGCACCTTTCTCTACGGCCTGGCCCCCTTCGTCATCCTGGTCGGCCTGATTCTCGGCCTGATCCTGCTGGAAAACGACATGGGAACGGCCATTATCATCGCCGGGATGGCGACGGCCATGTTCTTTACGGCGGGCGCGAATATCGTGCAGTTTTTGCTGGCGATGGTCTGCGGCGGCCTCATCTTTCTCAAGGAGGCGTTCAGCGGCTACCGCGCCCTGCGTCTGCTGGGGTTTCTCAACCCCTTTAGCAATATTACGGGATATAACATGCAACTCTACCAGTCGTTGCTGGCTCTGGGTTCGGGCGGCTGGTTTGGCGTGGGTCTCGGCGCGAGCCGTCAGAAGACGGGCTACCTGCCGATGCCCTATACGGACTCGATTATGGCCATTATCGGTGAGGAACTGGGCCTGCTCGGTTCCGCCATTATCGTCATTTTATTCTTGTGTCTCGCTTTTCGCGGCTTCCGGCTGGCCCGGCGCACGCAGGACATGTACGGCGCGTTGCTGGCAACGGGGATCACGACCTGGCTGGTCTTGCAGGCCATGATTAACATCGGGGCCACCACCGGCACCATTCCCTACACAGGGGTGCCGCTGCCGTTCATTAGTTATGGCAGTTCGTCGCTGGTCGTCTCCATGGCGGCTATCGGCGTCTTGCTCAACATCTCGCGTTACATTCGCGAGCCGGAGATGCCCGCGTTGCGCCGCACCCTGACAGTTGGCCAGCGCAGGCAGAAAGCGTAAAGAAGAGACACCGGAGTAAACCGGGTTATCCAGGCAACCGGCCAGAGGGCTGGAGGCATGGAGGGGTAGGGCTTGCAGCACCCGTGATGGCCAGCGGGAGCAGGCCCGGCCCGGAGCCTGCCCTTCCGGCCCACCCTCTGACCGGGTCTGGTGCATATAAAGTCTGGTGGGTTGTATTGCGTATGAGAGTGTTAGTATCCGGCGGCGGCACCGGGGGTCACATCTACCCGGCTCTGGCGGTGGCGACGCAGTTACAGAAGGAGTATCAGGCCGAGATTTTGTACCTGGGCAGTGACGATGGTCTGGAAACCGAACTGGCCCCACAGATGGGTTTCCCTTACGCCATTATCAAGGCTGGCAAGTTGCAACGGTACATCTCATGGAAAACGGTAACGGGGGTGGCAAGGGTGCCGGTGGGTATAGCCCAGGCGGTGCGCATCGTGCGCACGTTTCGCCCGCACGCCGTCTTTACCAGTGGCGGCTATGTCGCGGTTCCGGCGGGAGTGGCGGCTCGTCTCAATGGCGTGCCTTTCCTGATGCATCAGGAAGATGTCTCGCCCAACCTGTCAAACCGCCTGCTCGCGCCGCTGGCGACGCGCATTTCGGTCGCTTTCGCCGATTCGCTGGCGTACTTTCCGAGACAGAAAACGTTGCAACCCGGTAATCCGGTACGAGAAGCAATCCTGGAGGCGCGGGCCAGCTCTCCACAGGAGGCGCGGCGCTCGCTGGGGTTGGAGGCGGAAGCGCCAGTCCTGCTCGTCACCGGAGGCAGCCAGGGGGCCAGACATCTCAATCAGGTTGTCTGTCACGCCCTGCCAGGGCTTCTCACCCATTGTCAGGTTTTGCAAATTAGCGGCAAGAAGCTATTTGACGAAACACGCGAACTGGCTGAACAAACGATGGCGAACCTGGCCGATCAGGAGAAACAGCGTTACCATCTGGTTCCATACATGGACGCCGAGATGCCGACGGCCCTGCAAGCAGCAGAGCTGGTCCTGTGTCGCTCCGGGGCGGCAACCCTGAGCGAACTGGCCGTCTTGAGCAAACCGAGCATCCTGGTTCCGCTGCCGCCCGCCCTCGGTGGCTCACCGCAGGAGGTGAATGCGGCCATGTTTGGACGCCAGCAGGCGGCGCAGGTCATTCGCGACGATGACCTGACACCCGAAATGCTGCTGGATCGTGTAATAACTGTTCTCTCGTCTCGTTCATTACTTGAGTCAATGGCTCAGGCAGCCGGGAGAATCGCGAAACCGGACGCAACGCGAGAAATCGCTTTACATATAAAGACACTGGCGGGCGCAGCAGCGCAAAACAGGCACAATCAGGATGCGAAAGTTTGAAACAGAGACATTCTCGCTTACATTTTATGGGCATAGGCGGCCAGGGCATCTCCGCTGTCGCGCAGATGGCGCGACTGGCGGGCGATGTCGTGACCGGCTGTGATCGGCAAGCTTCAGCAACCACTCGTATGCTGGAACGTGCAGGCATCGCGGTGGCCATCGGGCATAACCCGGAGCATGTGGTGGTAGAGGGCGCTGAGATCGATGCCCTGGTGATCAGCCCGGCGGTGACGGCCCTTGACGCGGATAACCCGGAACTGGCGGAGGCGCGGCGGCGTGGCGTGCGGGTCATCCCCTGGCAGGAACTGCTGGGCGAGTTGATGCGTGGGAAGTGTTTGCTCTCGGTAAGTGGGGTACATGGCAAGGGAACGACCACTGCCATGCTCGCGCTGATGCTGGTCGATGCCGGTCTCGACCCGACGGTCGAGATCGGCGCGGTCGTCCCGCGTTTCGGCGCGAACTACCGGCTCGGCCAGAGCCGCTACGCGGTGAACGAAGCCGACGAGTTCAATCACAATTTCTGGCACTATCACCCTCGTCTGGTGGTTGTGACTTCGATTGAGTTTGAACACCCCGAATTCTTCGCCGACTACGAGGCATTCCTGGCCGCGTTTGAGCATTTCATACGCGGCATGGACATGAGCGACGAGCGGTCACTACCGCCAACGCTTGTCCTGAATGCCGATAGCCCTGGCTGTCTGGAACTGCGCGACCGGCTGAGCGATTGGCCGGGCCGCATCGTCACCTGCTCCGTCGCGGGCCTCGCACCCTCTCAAAAAGGGGCAGGTGCGGCGTCTATAAGGGAGCGGGCAACGTTTCAGGCAATTGATGTGAAGCTGGAAGGCGAAACGAGCTTTCGCGTGCGTGGGCCAGACGGCGAGGTGTGGGCGGAGACTATCCGTCTGCGTCTGCCAGGCGTCCACAATGTGCAAAATGCGCTGGCTGCGCTCACAGCGGCATCTCTGCTCGGCGTGGATGCCGCGACGATCAGGCAAACGCTGGAAAGTTTCTCCGGCATCCGGCGGCGCTTCGAGATCCGTCACGCTGGCGCGCTGACAATCGAGGGAGAAAACGGGCAGGTTCAGCAGGCAGAGGATATCATCCTTGTCGATGACTACGCCCATCATCCCACTGCCATCGAGGCGACCTTGCTGGCGGCTCGTCAGCGGTATCCTGTACGTCGGCTGGTCGCGGTCTACCAGCCGCACATGTTTAGTCGGACAAAGACCTTTTTCGAGCAGTTTCGCACCGCCTTTGATGTGGCTGATGTGGCGCTCATCGCCGATATTTTTCCGGCGCGCGAGCGCGATAGCGGCCTGATCTCCTCGCGAGACCTGGTGGCGGCCATCGCGCAGCAACCGTCTTTCGCCGATGGGCGGCGTAAGGTGATACATAGTGGCGGCGTGCAAGAAACGGCCAGGGCGCTGCGCCGCGTCCTGCGTTCGGGCGATCTGGTACTCGTTATGGGCGCGGGCGATGTCTATACGGTAACTGAAATGCTTTTGCAAGAAGACGTGGCCGGTGAGGTGAAGAGGAGATAGCTGTCTGGAAAGCTCCAGGGGAACGCGCTTATGGCTTTTGATTTTGAACAATTTGATATAGAGCTTGCTTACGCTGAATTGCGCCCGCGTTTTGGCGAGCGCGTGCGCATCAACGAGCCGCTCTCCCGCCATAATACCTTTGGCGTCGGCGGCAAGGCGGACATCTGGATTTCGCTGGCATCACAGGAAGAACTGATTGAGCTGGTGAAGCTCTGTTCGGCGCTGCGCTGGCCAGTATTGTTTGTCGGCAATGGCACCAACATTCTCTATTCCGATATGGGTGTCTCCGGCATCGTGGCGCGCATCGCCTTCGACCGCTATAGCATTGAGGAGCGCGGCGACGGTACGGCCCTGCTCATAGCAGATGCAGGGGTGAACTGGCCGAAATTGATCAACGATCTGGTAGCGAAGGGCTGGGGCGGACTGGAATTTGGCCCCGGTATCCCCGGTACGCTGGGGGGTGGCGTCGTTAGCAACGCGGGCGCGCACGGCAGTGAGATTGGGCGTGTGCTGGAATGGGTCGATGAACTGGATGTCAGGCGCTCAGAACTGCGCGACGAGCCAGAAATGCCGCAGCAGGCGCCGGTTGTGCGCCGTCTCAATCATGACGAACTGGCGCTGGCCTATCGCAACAGCCGCTTCCGCGCCGACCGGCGCGTCGAGTTCAATGAGGCGGGCTACCCGGTTCCGGCTCCGCGCGCCATGATCGAGCCGGAAGAGATCGTATTGCAACTGGGCATTCGCCTGCACCGCGAGGAGCCGCAGAAGCTGCGCGCGCTGGTGGAGCAATACAGGCTGCATCGCAAGCAGACGCAGCCGCCGCAGCAGAGCGCGGGTTCCATCTTCAAGAACCCGCCGGGCGATTTCGCCGGTCGCCTGATTGAGGCCGCCGGGCTGAAGGGCAAAATGCACGGCAAGGCGCAGATTTCGCCGCGCCACGCCAACTTTATCGTCAACTCAGGGGGGGCAAGCGCCGCCGACATCGTAGCATTGATTATCGAAGCACATGACCGCGTACTGGAGCAATTCGGGGTGGACCTGGAACTGGAAGTCGAGTTGCGCGGCGTCTGGGGGGTCATATGGTAAACTACCGACCACAACGAGAGCAGAGAGCCTCTCACACATACAAACGTCCATTGACGAGGCGAGCATCGCTGGAGCAGCAGGCGAGAGGGGCGCAGAGGGCGCAGGCAAAACAGTACCAGCAGCGCATCGTCACGCTATCACAGGAGGTTGAGCCGGAGCAGGCATGGAGCGATTTTGAGCGGCGGCGCGAGGAGCGTTTCCGCGCCCGCCAGCGCCAGCAGACCTCTGGCGGCATGGTGCCGCGCCGCCTCTCGCAGAGCGGGCTGGCTGGCCGACCTCTGCCGCGCCGCCATTTGCCGCCGTACAACGGCACGCCGATTCCCCGGCGTCGGCGTCGAGGCCTGCTCTGGAAAGTGCTGGGGTTTCTCGTTCTCGCGGTTGCTGCCGCTCTCGGCTCCAGCTTTGCCCTGACCGGCACGGCCTTTCGTATCGAGCAGGTCAACGTCAGGGGAACGCATAACAGCGCCCTGATCCAGACCATTCAAAATATGGGCATGCAGGGGCAGAACATCTTTCTGGTAGATGTCGCCTCGCTTACCGCGCGCGTCGAGGCGCTGCCGCCGGTCTCCTCGGCCAGCGTCTCGCGGCAATGGCCCAATCAGTTGTCGGTAGCGGTGAGCGAGCGCGTGCCGGTTCTGCTCTGGCAGACAAGATATGGCACCTATAGCGTGGACGCGCAGGGAGTGGTGATCGCCCTGGCGAGCGAGACGCCGGGGGCGGGTCAGTTGATGGCAGTCGTGGACACCCGTAAAGATATAGCGACAGGGAAGGGCAGTAGCAGGCTACAACCGGGCAGTCACGTGAATGCCGCCGATGTGCGCTTCGCGATGCAGGTCTTCAGCAGCCTGCCCCGGCTTACGGGCCTTACGGCCTTTACCCTGGATTATACGGATACTCTGGCCGTCGCGCCGGGAGAAGCCGGTTCATTTGTCATTGTCAGTCCGGCGGGCTGGCGCGCCTATCTTGGCAGCACCGGTGACCGCAATCCGTTGGAGAACCGCCTGCTGGAACTCCAGCAAATTCTCGCGCTGGCGCAGAGACAACAACTGCATCTCGCGACGGTTGATCTACGTTTCGGCCTGCGGCCTGTTTATACCTTACAGAGTTAACGTAGTGCGTCTCACAGTGACCGCCCGATAGGAGCGTGTATCGTGCAAGAGCGGGTGATTGTCGGTATCGACGTAGGAACAACAAAAATCTGCGTTCTCGTCGGCGAGCTGGACCGCGACGGGAAACTGAATATTGTTGGCGTTGGCACCTGCCCTTCGCAGGGGTTGCGCCGTGGGGTGGTGGTGAACATTGAAGAGACCGTCACATCCATTGCTGCGGCGCTTGATCGTGCAGAACGCCTTTCAGGGAAGAACATTACCACCGCCTACGTGGGCATTGCAGGAAGCCATATCGAATCGGAGAATAGCAAGGGCTTTGTCGCTATCTCGCCCAGTCATCGCGACATCGTGCAGAACGACATCAGCCGTGCCATCGAGGTGGCGCGGGCCATTGCTATGCCGGCCAACCGTGAGGTGATCCATGTCATTCCTCGCGGCTATGTCGTGGATGGTCAGGAGGGTATCAAGAACCCGATCGGCATGTCCGGCTTCCGCCTGGAGGTAGAGACGCACATCGTGACCGGCTCGGTTTCTTCCATTCACAATTTGATTAAGTGCGTGCATAAGGCGCAGGTGGAGATTGAGGACCTGGTGCTGGAGCCGCTGGCCTCAAGCGAGGCGGTGCTGGGCGACGGCGAGACTGACCTGGGCGTGGTGCTGGTCGATGTGGGCGGCGGCACCACCGATGTCGCCGTCTTTGCCGATGGGGCTATCTGGCATTCCGTCGTGCTGCCCGTCGGCGGCAACCTGATTACCAGCGACATCGCCATCGGCCTGCGCCTGCCCTTCGGGGTGGCCGAGGAACTCAAAGTGACCTATGGACACTGCGACCCTGCCACCATCTCCGAGGACGATATGATAGACCTGGCGCAATTTATGCCGGACTGCAACGACCTGGTGCCGCGTAAATTGCTGGCGGAAATTATCCAGGCCCGCGTGGAAGAACTCTTTGAAATGGTGCATGAGGAGATTAAAAAATCTGGCTACGAGGGGCTGCTCCCGGCGGGCCTGGTTCTGACGGGCGGGTCAGCGGAGTTGCCGGGCATTCTGGAACTGGCGGGGCAAACGCTCGACCTGCCTGCACGTCTCGGCTCTCCGCTCGGACTGCACGGCCTGGCCGATTCCATCTGCCGTCCGGCCTATGCCACCTCGGTCGGTCTGTTGTTATGGGGCCTGCGGCACACTTCCTTCCTCATTGAGGACGAGGAACGGGAAGAGCAAGGGAATACGAATGTTGTCAATCGTTTCGGGCGCTGGCTGCGCGCGTTTCTTCCGTAGGTAAAGGAGGCCACTATGGTACCAATGGGAAATCATCAAGTTGAGGGCTTTGCCCAGATTCGGGTGATCGGTGTTGGAGGAGGGGGAACCAATGCGGTAAACCGTATGATTCGTGCCAGTATGGTAGGGATTGAATTTATCGCCATCAACACCGATGCACAGGCGTTGCTGCAAACGGAGGCCCCACACTGGATCCGTATCGGCGACAAGCTGACTCGTGGCCTCGGCGCCGGCGGCAACCCCTCTATTGGCGCGAAGGCTGCGGAGGAGAACGCGGAGGAGATCTACGAGGCCCTCAAAGGCTCCGATATGGTCTTTATTACCGCCGGAATGGGCGGCGGCACCGGCACGGGGGCCAGCCCCGTCGTGGCGCAGATTGCCCGCGAGGTCGGCGCGCTGACCGTCGGCGTCGTCACCCGGCCCTTTACCTTCGAGGGCAACAAGCGCCGCCTCGCCGCCGAGGAGGGCATCGCCAACCTGAAGCAGCACGTGGATACGCTCATCACCGTCCCCAACGACCGCCTCTTGCAGGTGGCCGATAAGCGCATGCCGCTTTCAGAAGCCTTCCGGCTGGCCGATGATGTGCTGCGTCAGGGCATTCAGGGCATCAGCGACCTGATTACCGTCCCCGGCCTCATCAACCTTGACTTCGCTGACGTGAAGACGATCATGTCGCAGGCCGGTTCTGCCCTCATGGCCATCGGTGAGGGCAGCGGCGAGTCGCGTGCCATTGATGCCGCCCAGCTGGCGATTGCCAGCCCGTTGCTCGACATCGATATCAGCGGGGCGCGCGGTGTACTCTTCAATATTACCGGCGGCACCGACCTGACGCTCTACGAGGTCAACGAGGCAGCTGATATTATCAGCAAGGCGGCGCATCCAGAGGCCAACATCATCTTCGGCGCGGTGCAGGACCCGTCCTATGATGGCAAGGTCAAGATTACCGTCATCGCCACCGGCTTTGACAGCCAGGGGCAGCAACCGCAGCAGTCGGGCCGCTACGACCGCAGTTCGTACTACCCGTCTGTTCCGGTTGGCGGCAACGGCAGTTTTGCGCGCTCGTCCTCGGCTTCGCAGGGCATTTCGTCCAACAGCTACAGCGCGCTGCCGGTCACGCCGCCGCCTATGAACAGCATGGCGAATCGTCCAACCGGGCCGACGCCTTCGTCCGCGCAGGCAGATTCGTCACTGGCTTCGCTGCGTCCGCGCCCGCTGGCCCAGCCGATGCAGGAGCCGATGCGCTCGCCTCTGCCCCCGTCGCCATCCGCTCCGATGCCGCCTCTGACTCCGGCGCGCGGTGACGGCCACGATCCCCGCCTTTCTCAGCCTGCCGCGCAGGGTATGGACGATGTCGAAGACGATGCCTACGATGAGTATGATCTGGAGGAGGAGCCGGTGAGCGCCAGCCCGCGCGGCAGCGTTCCCGCGCCGCAGCCGGAGGAGCAGCCCGCGCCGCGCCCGTCCGGCGACCAGCGCCAGCAGCGGCCCATTCGCCGCCCGGATCCCAAAGTGCTGGGCCTGCCACGCGGCAACCGCAACGCCCCCATCGGCGATGTCATCGACATCCCCGCCTTCCTGCGCAAACGGTGAAATAGCGAGAGCAAAGGCAACATAAAACCAGAGCGATCTCACAGGCATTAAGGGGAAGGGAGCAGGCCAGCCGCCAGGGGTGGCCCCAGAGCGTGAACCCATGATCTGGCGCGGCCCGGACAGGCCAGCGGCAAGGGGTGACCACAGAAGCGTTCACTTCAGGCCGTGCGAGCGCGACGCAGACCACCGACGCGGCGGCGGGCAGGGCACCGACGCGGCGGCGGGCAGGCCACCCGCCAGGGGTGGCCCTACTCTACGCGGCGGCTCCACAAGCCCTACGATACGTCCGTCTAGAGGAGGGCCACCTCCATAGGCGTTCACTTAAGCCCGTGCGAGCGCCAGGCAGGCCACCCCTGGCGGGTGGCCTGGGTGGGCTGTGGGTAGCCGACCGATGGCTAGTTCGCCCTTGCACCCTCTTCCATCTCTGCCTGTGGAGCTTGCTCTGGCTTCTGTCAGCGTTTTCTATCAAATCCGGTTGCTTCCCATACATTTGGCTGACGCAACCGGCTTGAGAAGCAAACTGCCGTTCCGTTCTGTGAATGAGCAGCGATGATGAAATTGAACAAACAAGATCGGTGAAGAGGTTTCACCTCTGCGCCAGAATGGCAGCTCTGATCGGGTTCTGCCAGGAGCGATTACCGATTCTGGTTGTTCAAATTCATCATCGGATTTGATATCACAGGGTCCACACCTTCACGTTCGTATAGGCCACCTCGGTCGCGCCGGTGAACGCATTCGCTCCGAAGCCGACGCCGCCGGAATGGAGCGTGCCATCGTTCAAGCTGCTCAGATCGTGTCCGTTCACATAGAGTGTAATGCTGCTACCGTTGGCGACGACCGCGATCAGATTCATCTGGTTGAGACCGGTTTTGATGGCCGTGCTGGAACTGGTCACCAGGTTCTTCGAAACTTTGCCATAGATGTCCAGAAAGTAACTGCCGTTCTGGCACACGCTGAAGGTATAGTACGAGTCCCCCTGCCGGAAGATCAACGCCCCACAATCGCCTTTGAGAATGGTCATCTCGACCTGCGCCGCCAGGTTGCTGAAGGTTCCCGTTGTGCAGGACTGAATGTACCCTTTGACCGGCTGGATGAGGTGATAGGCCCCATCTTTGAATGTGCAGCCGCTGCCGTTCTGGTCCACGCTGTCAGGCCAGTTATTGCCCTTGCTATTGTCTGCCAGCGGATCAGAAAGGGTGAGCGTCCCTGTGTGAGGGGGATAGGGATTCTGGTTCAGGACAACGGCGGTGGCCGTCTGTGCCGCCTGCGCCTGAGCGACGGCGGTGGCCGTCGCATTGCTGGCGTTCGCTGTGCCTGTTGCCGCCCTGGCGACGTTGGTGGCCTTCGTCTGCGCGGTACTGGTGGCGGTGGCATGCTCGTTCTGTGTATTCTGATATGGAATGAAAATAGCCAGAGCGGCTATCACGATCACGATCAGTACAACCGACAGTATGAGCCACAGTCTTCCTTTTGAGCGCGTGGGCGGCCTGCTGTATGTTGGCTGCACCGGCGGCTGTGGCGGTTGTTGCTGAGGAGGCGCATAGGGAGTGTACGGGTCAGGAACCGTTGGGGGTGCTATATATGGATTATACGGGTCGGGATTGGTGGGGCCATAAGGAGGCGGAGGAGGAGTACTCTGCCCCTGCTGGTATGGGTTCTGTCCCTGTTGATACGGATCAGGATTATACGGCTGGTAGGGCTGCTGGTTGGGGTTAAAACGAGGATCCATGACCAATCTCCTTCTCAGATGCTGGCGCGTTCTACTTACAGTGGTACGCTTTAACGTTCCTCACTCCATAGGGCCACAGGCTACTATACAATTGACGTTTTCATTTTCAACCATCCTGGGAGTTGAGAGCATTATAGCATAAAGAAGATCGAAGTTCAACGCTTTACGCTCAGTTCATCGGCCAGCAGGCAGAGTCGTTCAGGAGGCATTACATCAAAAATAAAGAGGAGGCTCGATATCGCATATCGAGTCTCCTCTTTATTTGAAGGGTGTGCTTTACTTTCCGACTTTATTGTTGGTTTTGCCCAGGTAGCCCGGGATATTCTCATCCAGGCCGATATGGTTCACCACGACGCGCACGCCGGGAATGGCGACAATCTCGCGTTCCAGCATATACTTCATCTCAGGCGTCGGTGTGTAGCCGTAGAGATTCACAATGTAGTTTTCGACCTGGACGCGCAGGTCTTTCGCCCCGTTGAGCTTGCCCGCTTCCTGAAGGCTCGCGATCTTCGCCTCGACGGCGTTGAGCAGCGCGTCTTCGGCGACGAGGAAGTTTCGGACATCCAGCACGCCCGGCAGTTGCAGCAAGGCCTTCTCCAGCGCCTCGCGCTGCGCTTCCAGCTCGACCTTCCCATAGAGCGCCAGGATCACGCCCTCTTTCTCGACTTCCACGTTGACAGGATGCGCGCTCCACTCTGTGCTGCTGATCGTCACCATCTGGTCGGCGATGCGGCGCGCCTCTTGCAGCGTCTGGTAGGCGGCATAGGTGATCTCGCCCGTTGTCTCCACTTCCGCGTAGGTGGTGGCAAACTGCGACGTTTTGCGGCGGGCGTGACGCTCCGCAAACGGGTTCTGTAGCGCCCAGCCGATAATGGCGACCAGGACGAGAACGCCAAAAATAAAACTCAGCCAGGGTACAGAGCCGATCGACCACGTGAGAAACGCCGCGATACACAGCGCAATCGGAATAGCCGTGAGAAGCGGCCACAAACTGGGGTTCGGCATATGGATGTGGTGTTCGCCACCGAAACCATATTCATCTTCTTGCTCTGCCAGTGCCTGCGATGGCTGCTCTACCTCCGCCATCTGCACGCTTTGAAGAGGAGTTTCCATGAGTTCATCTTCTCGCTTTCCACCGCGATTTTATCCTAACAAACGCTGCTCCGGGACATGCACAGCTATGGCTATGCCACCGTAGCTTTCATATATTAAGAATAACAGGTATCGCGCAGACTTGCAAGTCTCAAGCATCAGCTTCAGGGGAGCAAGGGAGCGTATCTACTTTGCATCCTGTCATAATCATGTTATACTTGGATGAGATTGAGCATTAGCAGAGGGAAAGAGGCTTTCTTCTCTGAATGACTGTGAGGGAAACGATGCCGGTAGAAGAATTGCAAAGTGGGCGCTACCGCCGGGTACGCCTGCTCGGAAGCGGCGGCATGGGTGAAGTCTATTTGATGAATGATACACGGGTCAATCGACTGGTGGCTATCAAAGTGCTGCGTGCCGAAGTTGACCCCTATCCTGACAGCGACGTTTCTAAAGACGCCGCCCGTCTTTTCCAGCGCGAGGCCCGTGCCATTGCCGCGCTCGAACACTCCAATATCTTACCCCTCTATGATTTTGGAGAAGAGAAGCTTGAAGGCAACAGCATCACCTATATGGTCATGCCCTTCTGCCCCGATGGCTCGCTAACCGACTGGCTGCGGCAGAAACGGGACCCGGCAGCCTCCTCTTCCCTCTCGCTGCGCGACGTTGCCTATCTCATTACGCAGGCGGCAGACGCTCTTCAGTATGCGCACGATCACCAGATGATTCACCTGGATGTCAAGACCTCGAACTTTCTCCTGCGCACCAACCAGAAGAATTCCAATCGCCCGACGCTCTTGCTGGCGGACTTCGGCGTGGCGCGCAGCAGCACCACCACGTCCAGTTCCAGCCGTACCATTCGCGGCACCCCGACGGCGATGGCGCCCGAACACTGGAGCAGCAAGCCGGTAGCGGCCAGCGACCAGTATTCGCTGGCGGTCATGGCCTATGAACTGTTGACCGGTCGCCCGCCATTTGTCGGCAGCATGGAGCAGTTGATGTACCAGCACTTCACTGCCCAGCCCGGCCCGCCCAGCAAGCTCAACCCTCAGCTCTCGCCCGCCGTCGACCAGGTGTTGCTGCGCGCGCTTGCCAAGAAGCCGGAAGATCGCTACCCGTCCATCACTGCCTTTGCCTCCGCATTGGAGGAGGCGCTGC
This sequence comes from Chloroflexota bacterium, assembly GCA_902810755.1. The sequence goes on along the minus strand of CADDYT010000046.1, from coordinate 2,711 downwards.
TTCAATCCGCGTCGCCTGGACAGGGCAATGCCGATAGCGCCGCCTCGCTGAGCGCCGCGCCAACGGTTTTTTCTTCTTCCGCCCAGGCTGGCACACCGCCTTTGTCCCCGGATATGGTAAGCGCGCTGCCAACCCAGGAGGCATCGCAGAATCGCGTCTCCCCAGACCCGGTAAGTTCCCTGCCAACAATGCTGGAACCGTCACAGAGCCGCCTCTCGCAGCCCTCGGCTCATTTTACGGAACACGACGCTCCGACGGTCGCCAGCCAGCAGGTGGCAAGTGTTGGCCTGTCAAAGTCGGCTCAAGTTGTGTCGCCGGTACCGCAGACCACCGCCCCGCAAAAGCCTCGCTCCGGCGCGAGAGTATTTGCCATTATCGGCGTAATTGTCCTGCTGGCGCTGGTAGCCACCGCCGCCGTTTATGGCACCCGCCTCTACAGCGACCAGCAGCAGGCCAATCTCGCGGCCCTCTCTCACTCGCAAACGGCTACTGCGCAGGCACAGGCGACAAAGAGCGTGCCAACCGCGACGCCGACGCCGACTCCCCCACCGGGCCTCTATATTGCCGGTACGTACAACGGCTCGATGTTCAACTCGACGACGAACCAGACCACCTTCATCACCGTTTTTATCCGGCAAACGCAGGGCAGTGGCATATTGAACGGATCAGTTACCTTCAAAACATCTTCGCCCACCACCAGATCACTCAGTGGAACGGTGGATAAGCAGGGCAACTTTTCCTTTTCCGTGCAGCAAGGGCAGGGGCAACAGCCGCTCGTCTTCTACGGCTCCGTCCAGAACAGCGTTTACCTGCATGGAAACTTTTGCAATAGCACGACAGGCACCTGTGATTCGAATACAGGCTATTTCACCGTTGGCCCGCGTTCTTGAGCATGCGCCGACATCCAACGTGTCATGCTGAGCGAGAGCGAAGCATCTGGGTCGGCCCCGGAGGTGTCATGCTGAGCGAGAGCGAAGCATGACACCATTGGCGGTGGTTTGCCATTGCATGAGAGGTCCGGGCCTGTTCACGTGCAGGTGCAGTGTTTCGCCATTTGAAATAGAGAGCATTGACGGCTCTACCTGCTCTGCGGTACAGTGTATGTGGAATGAGCGGATACCCGTCCTGTATTTCGTCGTGTACTTTAACCTGATCTATTGAGAGGTAGTGGTAAGTCCTTTCCCGGTTGATTAAGACAGGATATTTTGCCTGTCGGTGGACGCTGGCCTGTTTATAAGGTGCAGCGTCCCGGCGCAACTGTTATTTGAGGCTGTTCGGCAGGCGCGGGCGTGTCCGGGATGGCGCGTGGTGTCTGTCTGAGCGAAAGGAGACAATTCGATGCAGACCATGGACAGCGAAGTCAGGGATGATGTCTTTGTAGATCAGTACACGGGCGGGCTGGTTGGCCCCGGCCTGGGCTTTGCCGCGACCGTCAGGGATGGCGGTCGCATCCGCTGTGTGGTGCCGCCCGGCTGCTGGGGGCCAATGATTACGCCCGATTTTCGCGGCGGGCATGAAGTGACGCGGCCCGTTGCCGTCGCGGGAGCGCAGGTGGGCGACGCTATCGCCATCACCATCGAATCTATGCGCGTGCTTTCGCTGGCGACCTCTTCCGGCACGATGGTTACGAATGCCGCCGCCTTTGGCGATGATCCCTTCGTGGACAAGAAATGCCCCGGCTGCGGCACGGCGTGGCCTGCCAGCCGCGTTGAAGGCACGGGCGAGAGCAGCATTCGCTGCGCCAACTGCGGCGCCGTCGTCGCCCCCTTCGGCTTCGAGGAAGGCTACACTATTGTCTTTGACCACGACGACCGGGTTGGCCTCACCGTCGATGGCAGGGCTGCCCATGATTTCGCGTTGCGCGCTCGCGAAGTGGCCGCGCTGCCGCCCAATGCGCGCCAGCATCCCATCCTGCTTTTTGAGCCGGGAACCATCCCCGGCGTGCTGGCCCGCCTGCGCCCCTTCATCGGCAACATCGGCACCACGCCGAGCATCGACCTGCCCGATTCGCACAACGCCGGCGACTTCGGCAACTTCCTCGTCGGCGCGCACCACCCCTATGGCCTGACGCTGGAGGAACTCAACCGCGCCAAAACCGACGCGCACCTCGACACCAACGAAGTGCGGCCCGGCGCTGTCCTCATCTGCCCCGTCAAGATTGAGGGCGGCGGCATCTACATCGGCGACTGCCACGCCAACCAGGGCGACGGCGAACTTTCCCTGCACACCACTGACATCACCGCCGAAGCCTCGGTGCGCGTCAACGTCATCAAGGGTCTCGCCCTCGATGGCCCCATTCTGCTGCCCGTCGCCGAAGACCTGCCCTTCATCGCCCGCCCCTACACACAGGCGGAGATCGAGGCCGGTGAGCGGCTCGCGCAGCGTTATCACGTTTCTCTGCAGCGCAACATGGGACCCGTCCAGTTCATTGGCACCGGCCCCACTATCAACGAGGCCACCGACAACGCCATCCAGCGCGCCGGAGAAGTCCTGCGCATGACCCAGGCCGAGGTGCGCAATCGCTGCACCATCACCGGCGGCGTTGAGATCGGTCGCCTTCCCGGCGTCGTCCAGCTCACCATGCTCGCCCCCATGGACCGCCTGGATGCCGTCGGCCTCGGTACCTACGTGCGCGCGCAGTATCACCTGTAGCGGCTGTTTGACTGCAAGGCCACGCCGACGCCCAGGCCAGCCGCTTGCAGGCCACCCGC
>CADDYT010000045.1 GCA_902810755.1 Chloroflexota bacterium | reverse complement strand
TTGAGAAAGGGAAGCTAGCATAAAAAGCAGTGTAAACTTTCGGAGATCACAAATCTCTCTGTGGTGAGTAGTAAGGAGTTATGAAGAATGTCTATACAACCCCGTCAGGGTACTTTCGAACACGTCGTCCCGCTTTACAGGCCGCAGGCGCTCACACCGGCTGCAATCGGGACGCCGCAGCTTGTCTATAACGGTGGCCCCTTGCTGACCAGCGTGCAGGTCTTCACCGTTTTCTGGGGGTCGGCCTGGCAACAATCCCCTCAGAGCGATCTCATCCCGCAGATAAACGCCTTCTTCGATTATATTCTGACCAGCTCTTTGATCGATCAACTGGCCGAATATAGCACGCAGACGCAGACCATCGGACATGGCAGCCGTATCGGTACCACCACCATCACGGCGCCGGATGTCGGACAGACGGTAGCCGATTCGGATATCCAGACAATGCTTCAGAATGCCATCGCCAGCAATGTCCTGCCGCAGCCGACAGCGAACACGCTCTACTTCGTCTACTTTCCATCGGGCGTGACGGTCGAGCAGGGCGGCAGCGCCTCGTGCCAGGCGTTCTGCGGCTATCATGACACCATCAACAACGGGCAAATCTTCTACGCCGTCGAGCCATACCCCGACTGCAGCGGCTGCACCGGCAATCTCGCCACCTTCGATGCCCTCACCACCAGCAGTTCGCACGAACTCTGTGAGGCCATTACTGACCCGGTTCCCGGTCAGGGATGGTATGACAACAACAACGGGGAAATTGGCGACATCTGCGCCTGGCAAACGAAGCAGGTTGGCAACTACACCGTCCAGCAGGAATGGTCAAACCGGGCCGGCTCCTGCGTCTGATTACCCGCTACCAGACACCCTCTGATGCCGAGCCTCTCAGCTGGTCGACGACCAACGATCTGGGTGTACAGCCGGATACCAGTTCGGGCGGCCTCTCCGGCGGCCAGTGGCGCTCACTCCGTAACAGTTTCATGGCAGATCGGCGGAGGATGTTTCCCGTGATCGACACCGCCAACGTGTACAGGGCAGGCCGTAACAGTATCGGGAGAAGATGTTCCTGACGCCCGGCGGGAGCGATATGAAACCAGGGCCTGGCTGGCTTGCGCTCTGGTCGGCCCCGGCGACGCAGGCTATTGCCAAAGCCATTCTCATGGCATGGCATGCATGCCATGAAAACTGGCGCAAGAATGATAGTGTCCTGCTGACGGATACTCTTGGTAACACTCTTGCTACCTGTCAATCAGCAGGTTCTCTGACAACCACCTGCAAGGTTCAGGTATCAGCGCAGAAGGGAGTGGTGGTGAGCGCGCAACCCGATCTGGGTGAGGCGTTCCAATCCTACTCCGGCAGTAAGTGCCAGTACGCGCCGGGTCCGGTATGCCATGTGCAGATGGGTACGACGAATAAGTCGGTGACGGTGCAGTTTAGAGCCGCGACAGCAGGCCCGGTCGTCACCACCACGTCTCCGGTAGCGTTGGGGCAATCATCGGCCTGCACCTATGGCAACGGTACGGTTACTGTGAATGGGAGCGGTTTTGCCGCTAACTCTGCGGCCACGCTTTCAGACGATGGAACGCAGGTAGCCAGCGGCAGCACCGATAGCAGCGGTTTCGCGCAGCTGAGCTACAATGCCAGCAGCGAACCAGGCGTCTACCGCCAGCTTAGCGACCTCCTTGAAGACCTCTTCTTCACTCAATAGGATAAAGACAAGTTGCTTATCGGTGATATGTTGGAGCGACTGGTTTGGGCTATTTATGCTGACCTCGTGGTTACAAAGGGTGTGCAGACAGCTGCAGGGATGCGGGGAGGAAATACACTCTCCATTGCTTGTGTTGTTGTGCTATAATGCGACTCATAATGCCTGAAGTGCTGGTAGCAGACATAAATGAGTTTTTTAAGAAAATCGTTGCTCAACGATTTTCTTTGAGAGGGTAGGCTATGGACTCATCTCAAGTGATTTGTCCTCACTGTGGTTCAGATAATACCGCAAGTGGTGAATATTGTGGTAATTGTGGATTACCTCTTCAGGGTCTGCCACTTTCTGATAAAACCATATCCGCTAATGATCAATTATCTCAGCCTTATCTCTCCTCTGGCGCTGTGCTTCAAAATCGATATGCAATTTTAGATGTGATAGGACAAGGAGGCATGGGTATTGTCTACAAAGCAGAGGACCTCCGTTTAGGAAAGCGTATTGTTGCCATAAAGGAAATGAGCTTTCAGGGGATACGTTCAAAAGCGGCTATAGATCAGGCCTCTAAAGCTTTAGAACAAGAGGCGCTGTTGTTGGAAAACCTGAGTCATCCCTCTCTCCCCAGTATCTACGACCACTTTGAGGATAATGGTCACTGGTATCTTGTCATGGAATATATTCAAGGCGAGACGCTTACTAGCCGCATGAAGAATGAGCTGGCAGAGTACTATCGCGTGCAGGTCATTTGTCGCCTCTGGCAGACGCCACGCAGTAGCTACTATTACCAGTCGCAAGCCGATGAGAAATTGGAACTGCATGCGGCGCTGCAACGGCTGGCTGGAGCGTGGCCCAGATAGGGCTCGCGGCGCTTAACGGCCCCATTGCAACGCGAAGGCTTCTCGGTCAACCGCAAGCATGTGCAACGCTTGATGCGCGAACTGGGATTGGGTGGGAAGCCTTCGGCGAAGAAACGGCGCACGACCAACAGCGAGCACTCCTTCCCTCGCTATCCCAACCTCGTCGAGTACCTGGAGATTGTGCGTCCCGAGCAGGTCTGGGTCAGCGATATCACTTACATTCACTTGCGCCAGGACTTTGTGTATCTGGCCGTGCTCATGGATGTTTTCACCCGTGGCATTCGCGGCTGGCATCTGGGTCGGGGCCTCGACTGGAGCAAGCGTTGGCTCGACACACGCCAGAAATTCACCACTGCGATCAGGGCGTGCAGTATGCGGCCCTGGCCTATACAGCCCGTTTGCAACAAGCCGGGGTGCAGATTAGTAGGGCCGAAGTTGGCCAGGCCTGGCAAAACGGCTATGCCGAGCGACTCATGCGTACCATCAAAGAGGAGGAGGTTGACTTAAGCGAGTATGAGGATGACACTGATGCCGTCAGACAATTGGGAAGATTTCTCGACGAGGTTTACATGCACAAGCGCATTCACTCTTCGTTAGGCGATCTGACCCCAGCCGAGTTTGAACAGCAATGGCTCACCCTTCAGCAGACCAGCTCGCAAGCCATTGACTAGTGCAAACCCACCAAAGGTAATAGGAAATGTGGTATACGAGAAGGCATGAAACGACCCATTTTTATCCGACCTTTAAGCGAGGACGAACAGCGCCAGATCCAGGCCGGATTGCGTTCCTCCGATGCCTTTGTGTTACGTCGTTGCCAGATTCTGCTGGCTTCGGCTCGTGGGGAACACGCCCCCAACATCGCTCGCCTGTTGGGCTGCGACGACCAGACGGGACGCAATGTGATCCATGGCTTCAATGCGACAGGACTGAGGGTCTTGCAAGAAGGCTCCTCACGCCCCCATCGCTTACGAACGGCCTTTGGCGAAGAAAAGACCGACCAGCTCAAAGACCTGCTGCATCGCAGTCCGCGCGAGTTCGGCAAAGAGCAGGGAACCTGGACGCTGCAACTCGTGGCCCAAGTCAGCTTCGAGCAGGGGATCATCTGCAAGCCGGTCTCCGATGAGAGTGTGCGCCGGGCCTTCAAACGCCTCAAAATCAACTGGAAGCGGGCCAAACACTGGATTAGCAGCCCGGATCCGCAGTATCTGCTAAAAAAAAGGCCCGTGACCGCTTGATTGCTTGGGCCAGTCAGCAGGCCACCTGGGCCATTGGCTTTCTCGATGAGGGGTGGTGGAGCCGCTTTGCCTTGCCTCGTTTGCCTGCCTGGCAGGACTGCGAGCATCCCGTACGCCTGGTGGAGCAGTCCTGGCAAAAGGACGATCCCGACCCCAAAGCGCTGGCCTGCTACGGGGTCTTGTGGCAAGAGGGAACGCCACAGGAGCCTGTACGAGACCAGATGTGGTTGCGCTTCGTCACCGGACGCCCCGTCAGCGCCATCACCCCCCAGTTTCTGGACTGGCGCTGCCAACGCTTGGCCGAGCAGGGCAAGGGCAATTGGCTCTTGATCTGGGACAATGCCTCCTGGCACAGAAGCCAGGCCGTTCGCTCCTGGATCCGAGAACACAACCAGCAGGTCAAGCAGACGGGCAAAGGAGTTCGCATTCTGCCTTTCCTGTTGCCCACACAAAGTCCCTGGCTCAATCCGATTGAACCCAAATGGGTGCATGGCAAACGCAACGTGGTTGAACAGGATGGATTGCTGACAGCTCAGCAACTGGCTCAACGGGTCTGCGCTTACTTTGGCTGTTCGTATGAATCTCACCTGGTCATTCCCGAAAAGGTCGCGTGACTATGCACTAGAGTAGAACGAATAGCAGCTCCATAATACTAATTTAACGCTACAATCCAGTAAGGTGAGTTCAGGATACTTTGTAGTGCTTAGTACAGATTGTCTACACTCCCATGTTAGAATCCAGTTCTCACTATCACCTGTTCATAACTCTCACTTTGAAAATATACCTGACGTGTCATGCTGCTTTTGATGGTATTATGGTATCACAAACCCCTTTTGAATGCGTAATGCGTAAGGGAACGACAGGTCAACTTTTTTGAAAGGATTGATGATAAACGAGAGAACGACAGAGAGGAGGCTGAGATGTGGAAAAAACTGGCGATGGCCGCGACGGTGGCCGGTGCCGTCTTCGCAGGTGGGAGATGGCTGCGGGCGCGCGAGCAGGAGCGGCGCGTGCAGCATACGAGTGAGAGCGGGCAGGCATATCAGCAGGCGAAAATGCGCATCCTCATCCTGGGAGCCGGCTTCGGTGGGCTGGCGACCGCGCTCAAGCTTGACGAGCAGTTGAAAGACGCCGATGATGTCAGCATACTGGTAGTGGATCGCAACAACGATTTACTGTTCACACCGTTGCTATGGACGGTGGCGAACGGGCGCGCCAACGTGGATGATGTCGTCGTTCCCATTCGCGCGTTCCAGCGAGGAAGACGCTTCCATGTCCTGCACGCGGAAGTCGAGCGCATCGACCTTGAGCGCAGGGAGGTGCAAACCTCGGCTGGCCCGCGCCCGTATGATATTCTCGTGATTGCCCTGGGTAGCCACACGGCGGTGGCGGACCTGCCGGGTCTGCGCGAGCATGCTTTCCCCTTCCATACGCCCGCCGACGCCTTGCAGTTGCGCAACCACCTGATCGACGCCATTGAGAGCGCGCACCAGGCTGAGACGGAGCAGGAGCGGCAGGAGTGGCTGACCTTCGTGGTCGGCGGCGCGGGCGATACCGGTATCGAACTGGCGGCCATCATTAACGATTACATCAGGACGGGGCTGTTTGCCGAATATCCCTGGCTGGCCGATACAAATACCCGCGTTATTATTGTCGGGCGCGGGGAGCGTGTGCTGCCCATGAGCGACCCGCGCACCTCGTCGCTGGTGCGTCGGGCGTTGGAGCGGGAAGGCATCACGGTGCTGACCGGAACGGCCATCAAAGCGGTCACGGCCTCGACGGTGGAAACGACCGATGGCCCTATTGCCGCGCGCACGCTCTTCTGGGCGGCGGGCATCACCGCGCCCGCCGTCGTTGCTCAATTACCTGTTGAGCATGCCAGGAACGGGGCCATTACGGTCGATACCTTCCTGCGTATCCCCGGCTATCCGAATGTCTATGTTATCGGCGATGTGGCCTGGGCCTTCGATGCGGTCACCCATGCCCCTGTTCCCGCTACGGCGCAGGCGGCACGGGATGAGGGCTACTATGTGGGTAGAACTATCGCGGCGCAGTATCTGGGCAGGCCCGTCAAGGCCTATCGTTACCGACCGCTGGGCCATCTGGCGCTGCTCGGTCGCTTCACGGGCGTAGCGGAGATCGGGCCGATGGCTTTCGGCGGCTTTATCGCCTGGCTGCTCTGGCACCTGGCCTACCTGCAGCGCATCCCATCCTGGCCCAAACGGGTAGAACTGGTAACCGGCTGGCTGCTCTCCGCCATCTTCGGCCCCGAAACCGGCCAGTTACGCCTGGGTACCGGCTTGCAGCGCGAACGCGAGCAAATCGAAGTATCCGGAACACGGGGTACAGGATAGAGCGCAGGTGGCCCCCGTAGCAGGCCACCGGCCAGGGGTGGCCCTACTATCCCATCGGGAGCCACCGATACCGCGAATGAGGAAGCCCGTAGCAGGCCACCGGCAAAGAGTGGCCCCCGTCGCAGGCCACCCGCAAGGGGTGGCCCTACTATAGACGATACGTCTCGTGCAGCTTACTGAGCCGCCGTATATAGTAGGGCCACCCCTTGCGGGTGGCCTGCTCGGTGCTGGTCTCCCTCCCTTGCCCTGCCTGCCTCGCCCTGCCTGCCTCGCCCTGCCTGCCTCGCCCTGCCTGCCTTGCCCTGCCTGCCTCGCCCTCACTTACTCACTCGCTCGCCCTTGCTCACCATTATCTGCGTACTGTGCCGGGGATTCAGCAACTTTGCGCAATTTTTTGCCGGGCTTTTGCGCGGGTTGCTGCTTGAGATGTTCAGTGATGTCCACAATAGCGGCGCGTTTACGCGGCTTTTTCTCTTTCGCTTCTGTGGGCTTCGGGGCAGGCGCGGGTTTCTGGCGCGGGCCGTAGAGACGCTCGGCCATGGCTTCGACGGTCTCCATGACTTCTTTGAGGACGGGCTTTTGCTTGAAGAAGATGACTTCGCTGCTCACGCCCTCGAAGGCTTCAGGGGTGATTTTAAGGCCGTCGTAGACGAGCAGGAGCAGGTGGGAACAGTTGGCGGCGCGCACCTTTTCGACTTTGCGACGCAGGTAACCGGGGTGCCAGTAGCCGACGAGTTCGATCAGGATGCGGCGGCTTTCGTCCTGCGTGTCGACGAGCAGGAAATCTGGCACCATGACGGTGTCGCCGAGCAGCAACACGTCGCTTTCCCGCGACATGCGCCAGTGGCCGCGCTTGCCGCCGAATTTCTCCTCGAACTCGGCGGCGAAGTCGGCTTCCAGGCGGCTGTCGAAAAGGCCGGAGTTTTTGAAGTGCGATTGCAGCATGCTGGTGTGGTCGAGGACGTAGAGCTTCTGGCCCTGCCCCTGCGGCGGGAAGACCTCGGCCTGCATCTGCCAGCGTTCGCACAGCAGTAGCGCGGGCAGGAAGGCGGCGAGTTGCCGACCGTAGCGCAGCGTGGCGGTGACGAATGGCGAGATTGGCCCATCGAGATCGATGCGATAGCCGCCCTCCGGCATTGGCTCGGCCCAGAACATCAATTTGAAGAGTTTGATGTATTTCCACAGGTCTTTGTAGTTGCTGGCAACCTCGATGGTGATGTGAGAGGCCCAGTAGAGCGCGCCGCGCGCCAGTTCCAGATTATAGCGGGCGAGCAGGTCGCCTGGCGTCCACTCCGGCCCGGCATCGGTGAGCCGGTAGGTGGCGTGGCGGTCGGCGAAAAGCATCTCCTCCAGTTCGGCAGGGGAGAGGCCGTGTTCGTCGGCGATCTGCTGTAAAACTTCGGAGCGGGTTTTCGGATGAAAGATATCTGAATTGTCAAAGACGGGACCGTGCGCGAAGACGCGCTCGCGCAGGATGGCCGGGGGCAGCGGCGTCGCGATAGGGGTGAAGGTAGCCGCATCGGCCAGCACTTTTGCCAGCCCACGTATCAACGTGTAGTCCAGGCTGGCTCCTTCATAGGCGTGCAGCGCCTCTTCCCAGGCAGCCTGTGTCTGCCCTTTATGCTGACGGAAGAGGGCGATAAGGTCGCGCGCGATCTGTTGCAGAGCCGGATTCTGCTCGTTGACCATTTCGACCAGCAGGTTGGCGCCCTGGATGCGCAGGCGGGGTTTGATCAAATCGCCGGTCAGCATCAGCTCTGCTCCCTGGGAACGTGACGGCGGCGCGCCTTGCCCTCTTCTACCGTGTTGCGCGCGATGACCTCGACCAGCAGGGCCTGCAGCGGCTCTTTTTTGCGCAGGATACGGCCCAGTCGCTGCAGATATTCGCGTTTGCTGGCTCCTCCGCCCAGCACGATGGCTACTTTGGCCTCCGGCACGTCAACGCCCTCGTTCAGCACTTTCGAGGTGACAATCACGCTGTAGCTGCCTGCCTGGAAGCCGTCCAGGATGTGTTTGCGCTCGGCCACGCCTGTCTCGTGCGAGATGACGGGAACGAGGTGCTGCCGCGCAATATGGTAGGCGACGGCGTTGGACTCGGTGAAAATCAGGATGCGCTCGCCGCTGTGTTCGCGCAGCAGGGCTTCCAGCGCGGTGAACTTGCCCTGGCAGCTTTCCAGCAGGTTGAGCAACTGCCGACGTGCCAGCCATGCGCGGCGAGCCTGAATGTCCTTCGATGAGAGGCGCATCAATTCGCGCAGCCAGCCGGGGCCGTGCGATTTGCGCAGACCGCGCTCGCGCACAAAACCGGTGTAGATAGCGTAGGCCGCGTCATAGGCGGCGCGCTCCCCGGCGGTCAGGTCGATGCGCAGGCGCTGTGTGCGATACTCGGCCAGCTGCTTGCCTACCAGCGTTTCGAGCCGTTGTTTGTAGACGATTGGCCCGATCAATTCGTCGAGTCGCCAGCGATTGCCTGTCTGCTCGTACTCTTCCGGGTAGGTGGCCGTCAGGCCCAGCCGACAGGGGGCAGGCGACATCAGCGCGGCTTCGCCCCACGTCTTCGCGGGCAGGTGATGCACTTCATCGCAGATGAAGAGTTTGAAGGTATTGCCATATTCGGCGATCAGGTCACCCGCCGAGTGGTAGGTGGTGACGGTCAGGGGCTGCACCCGTTTCTCGCCGCTATAATAGACGCCGATTTCAGTTTGAAAGGCGTTAGTCAAAACGACATACCATTGATAGAGCAGGCTCATCGTCGGCACGAGGACGACGGTTGAGGCGTTGACGTGCTGGATGGCGTGCGTCGCCACCAGCGTCTTGCCTGCGCCCGTCGGCAGGACGATGCTGCCGCGTCCCTGCGCCTCTTTCCAGGCTGCCAGCGCCTGCACCTGGTAATCGTGCAGTTCTCGACTATCGTGCAATTTCAGTTTGAGCGGTCGCCAGCGCGCAATATCGTTGCGAATCCCCTGCTGCCGCATCCAGTCGAGCAGCGCGGCGTAGTGGTACGCTTCGCAGCGCCAGCGACTCCTGACAAACTGGAACGGGGCCGGAACTTCCTCGATCTCATCAGCATGCTGGAGGACGAGCGTTCCCCCTTGAAAGAACATGGAAGCATTCATCCTGACGAGGCTTCACTTCTAGTCTCAGGCTCTATCTGCTATGAGGGCTTTCTCTTCGAGCGCAATGGGTTGTTACCTTACAAACGTTTGATAGGGAGAGGGGAAGCAGTATTTCATTCAACCGGTCGGCTGAATGAAATGACTCCTTGAAGCCGTTAATCAGCGACTTCAGAATATTCTTGCACCGGTTCTGATTCTACCGTGAAATCGGTTTCGGGTTCCGGCACGGGCAGCATCTCGATCAACGGCACGCGCTTCAACTCGGTCAGCCGGTTCTGCTCATCGACGAAAACGACCTTTGGCACCAGCGAGCGAATCTCCTGCTCGTCAAACTGGCCGTAGCTGATGATAATGACGATATCACCTTCGGCAGTCAGGCGGGCGGCTGCCCCGTTGAGGCAGATGACGCCGGAACCGCGAGCGCCCGCGATGGCGTAGGTTTCCAGGCGGGAACCGTTGGTCACGTTGACCACCTGAACCTTCTCATACGGGTAAATATCGGCGGCTTCCAGCAGATCCTGATCGATGGTGATGCTGCCGATGTAGTTCAGGTTGGCCTGCGTGACGGTTGCACGATGAATCTTCCCCTTGCACATAGTGCGCTGCATAGTGGCAATTCCTTCCCATTCCTATCAATTCACTTGTCCGTTTGTAAAGGTGCGTTGTTTGCGGTTGGCGGAGCGCGTTGCCCCGCTCAACCCCTGTAGCGACGAGAGGAACTCTCTACTTTATCCTTTCGTCCACTTCCAGGTTCTATCATAGTAAACGATGGAGAGGCTCGGATGGGAACAGGCAATGACGAAAGCCAACCCTGTCGTGTCATGCAGCGAAGCATCTGAGGCAGGTACGCGATCATCATGGCCCGGCAGAGATGCTTCACTGCATGACACGACAGGATCAGTGTTCACAACAGGTTACAATCCTACTTGCCCACAGCTTTCTGGTAGCGGCGGTTGATCTCATCCCAGTTGACCACGTTCCACCAGGCGTTGAGGTAGTCGCCGCGCATATTCTTATACTTGAGGTAGTAGGCATGCTCCCAGACATCGTTGCCCATGATGGGATAGAGGCCATCCATCAACGGGCTGTCCTGGTTGGCGGTCGAGATGACGGAGAGTTTGCCGTTCTGATCGGCCACGAGCCACGTCCAGCCGGAGCCGAAGCGTTTGAGGCCGGCATCGTTGAAGGCGGCCTTGAAGGCGTCGAAGGAGCCGAAAGCCTGGTTGATGGCCTCGGCAATGGGGCCGGTCGGGTTGCCGCCGCCGTTGGGCGTCATGATCTTCCAGAACATCGAGTGGTTGGCATGGCCGCCACCGTTGTTGCGCACGGCGATGCGAATGTTCTCCGGCACATCGTTGATGCGGCGCATCAGGTCCTCGATATCGATGCTGCCAAATTCGGGCGCGTTCTGGATGGCCGCGTTCAGGTTGTTGACGTATGCCTGCGCGTGCTTGTCATGGTGCAGGTGCATCGTCTCTTCGTCGATGTAGGGTTCCAGCGCGTTGTAAGCGTAAGGTAGAGGTTCGAGTTCAAATGCCATACGTTTTCTCCTTTGAAAATAGTCTGTTTGTGTTGTGAGTGTTCACACAGTATCGCTCAGTGCCTGGCTCTGCCAGGATAGCCATGTCAATGACAGCTTCTCTAATGGCAATGGGTAGAGCGCGGACACCTCCTGATTGGTATGCGAGAAAGCAGATAGAGGTGAGCCTCACGTATTCCCACATTAGTTGTAATACCTGTATGCCAGAATGTCAAGCAGCAGCATATTAGAATTGCCAGACACGCACAGTGCTGTCGCTGGCAGAGGCAAGCGATGCTCCATCCGGCGACCACGCCAGCGTCCGCACCCAGGCTGTGTGGTCGCGGTACGTGCAGCAGCATTGGCCCGTCGCAGCCTGCCGAACCTGAATGTCTGTATCATCGCCGCCAGAAGCGATATACTGCCCATCCGGCGACCATGCCAGTGTTTTGACTGCCTGTCTGTGTTCTCCGTAGATATGGATAGTTTCCAGGGTCGTCGTGTCCCAGAGCAGGACGCGGCCATCCTGACCGCCGGAAGCGAGCCAGCGACCATCCGGCGACCAGTCGAGGGCATAGACGGGCGCGTTGTGGCCGGAATAGACGCCGATAGTTGTACCCGCTGTCTCTGCCCGTGCCTGCCGCAGCATGACCGTGCCATCGAAGCTGGCAGAGGCGATGCGCTGCCCATCCGGTGACCAGCCAACGGCGAAGATGCGGTACTGATCAGCATGGCTGGCGAGACAGGTACCACTGAGCGCCTCCCACACCTGCACCGTGCTATCGCCGTAGTCGCCGCCGGAAGCGAGCAAACGGCCATCGGGCGACCAGGCGAGACTGCGCGCAAAACGCCGGTGGCCGGAATAGACGGTCAGCGTCTGCCCGGTTCGCGCCTCCCAGACGTGAATGGCTCCGCTCGTATCGCCAGAAGCCAGCAGCAGCCCGGCGGGCGACCACGCTGCGCAGAGGACGCAATGCGTATGCGCGCGATAGACCAGAGCTGATTGCCCGCTATCGGCCTCCCAGACATGGACACTGGCATCACGCCCGGCAGAGGCAAGATAGCGACCATCAGGCGACCAGCGGACGGAGAAGACCTTATCGCTATGCCCGTGATAGACGAGCAAGGTCTTGCCTGAAGTAGCCGGAGAGGGCGAGGACATAACTCAGTGTTCCTTTGGCCCTTCGGTGAGGAGATTGATGGCATGCGGCAGCACGGGCAGGATGACCTCCATACATTCTTTAACGGCTTTCGGGCTGCCCGGCAGGTTGATGATGAGCGTGCGTCCGCGCGTGCCTGCCACCCCGCGCGAGAGCATGCCAAAGGGGGTATGTTGCAGGCTGGCGGCGCGCATGGCCTCGGCAATGCCTGGCGCTTCACGCTCAAGTACCGCTTTCGTCGCTTCTGGCGTCACATCGCGAGGGGCCATACCCGTCCCGCCGGTGGTGAGGATGAGGCCCAGACCCTTCTCATCGCTCCACTCACGCAGCGTCGCCTCGATCTGCTCGCGCTCATCGGGGATAATCGCCCCCGCGCTGATAACGGCCCCCGGCAAATGCTGCTCCACCAGCGTGCGGATGTTTTCCCCGCTCGTATCCACCCGCGCGCCGACCGCTCCACTATCGCTGATCGTGAGTACGCCAACAGTAATCATATGCCGTCCCTTCTGCTCTTCGCAACGAACTGGATATGTCATGCTTCATAATTAGCGGTGTGCCAGTTCGCGCATGAGCGCGCCGATCTGGCGGCGCGAGCCATAGAGCCAGACGGTATATTCGTCCGGCAGTTCTTCCACCTCGACCTGGCACTGCATCTCTGAGGCCAGCTTGCGCGCGATGGTCAGCAACTGGCTGCGTTCGGCCTCGTCGTGGCTCTGCGTGTTCAGCGCCAGCCGTCCCAGCCGCTCCTCCTGGCTCAACACGCCGCTAATCAGCTCGCTGAGCTGGTCAAGCCCGAAGATGACCTGCAGCGGCGGCAAATCGCCTCCGCGCGAGCCGCGCCCGGCCAGATCATCGGGTGCGATCAGCGGGGTCTGCTCATTGCCATCCGAGCCGCTGATAATATGGTCGTAGGTCGATTGCAATTTTTCCAGAATGAGCAGCCGCGCCTCCTCCGGCACGTCATTCCTCGGATGCACATAGGCCAGTAGCTTATGTATCGGGTCAGAATAGATAAACGGGCGCGAGACGGCAACGCGCCGCCCGCACTTTGGACACGTTGCCACATTCAGCAGCCCCGCCAGCACCGTATACTGCAACTGCGGGTCCTGCGCCACGTTGACATACTCGTAAATCTGACTGCTAAACACCTCTCCACATGGGCAGGTGAACGTTGTATTCGTTGAACGAGACATATCCTTTTTTCCAGGTAAAAACAAAAGTGTGACTATCTCTACTCTCTAGCGATAGAGAGCAGAAGCTTCTGTACTTCGTCGGGCGTTTGCAATTATCCTGACTAGCAGGCATATACAGGGACGCCCTCCATAAACATCTTCTGTATGGAGTGTAACATACCGGAAACGCGCCTGTCGAGTGTTCTACAGGCGGATTTCTGACGGGCTGATTACCTTCTCCTGCTCTTGCTTAATGCTTTGGTAGAGAAGGTAAATTTCATGCCCTGGCGTTCGACGAACTCCTGGAAGCGGGCGTAGAACTCGGCGCGGTCCTGCAAGGTGATGACGGCGACGGCGTCGGCAGTTTCGATGGCGTAGGGGTAGCCCTGCGCGCCGGCGATGACTTCGGCGCGCACCACGTCCACCACCGGTTCGAGCAGGCCATCATCGATCATCCAGCGCGGGAACTCCAGGCGGGCCGGGGGGTGGGACGCGGTGGTTTGCAGGTAGCAGAAGGCGACGCTTTCGCGGTAGGAGCCGTAGCCGGCCAGCACGTCGCCGCGCGCGCAGATCATGGCGGGCGTGCGGTCTCCCCAGCGCAGGCGGCCCTGCCAGAGCAGGGCGTCGTGGATGCGTTTGGTGTCGCGCAGGACGGGCCGCTCCCGCTGGTCGTCGAGGCGGCGCAACATGGTGATGATGTCACGCGCGTAGCTGGTGGCGATATAGCCGATGAGGGGGACGCGCAGTTCCTCCGATGCTTGCAGCAGCGAGACGGCGGACGAGATATAGCGTTCGCGGTACGGGCTGGGCATGGTAAGAGCGAAGGAGACGACGAGCGAGCCGTCGAAGAAGACGACGGGGCTGTGCGCAGGGTCGCCAGAGCGGCGCGCGCGCGCAAGTTGCTCCATCTGGCTGCGAATCGTCTCCACTTCCAGACAGTAGCGGCGCAGCGTCACCTGCATCTCGGAATAGGGGTAGCTGTCAGGGTCGGACCGCTCGATGCGAGACTCTTCCATGATTTCGTCGGGCGAGAGAACTTCGATACGCACATCCTTTGTGTAGGGATGGCTGCGGCTGTGCGGGTTGGCGAAGAGGCCGACCTGGATGAGCGCGACGGGGATAGAGGCGTCGCGCCAGGGTTGGAGCTGGCTGCCATCCACCGCCAGCGTGGTGATGCCCTCGATGCATTCGGCCCAGCGCCGCGCCTGCTCGTGGTTGGCAAACTCGCGCCCGAAGGGGACGATAGGGCCGGAATAGCCATATTGCCCGGCCTGTACCAGCCAGCGATCAAACTCAATGCTCGGTCGCGCCCCCGCCGGGACGGACTGCTCCGGCGGCGGCAAATCGTTTTCCAGTTGCCTGCTTGAGACATAGTGGCGGTGCAACGTCTCCAGCGCGTGGCGATATACCTGCAACTGGTCGCTGTACGAGCCGTCGTAGAGCGCGAACTGCCCGCGTTTCTGATGCAGGGCCGCCAGCAATTTTTCTTTATGAAGCATGCACGCGCTCCCTTTCCCCGGCCATCTCCTCTTCAGATACCAGCCGCGTCTCCCCGCTCACCTTGTGCAGGCGAATCAGGCTATCCAGCCCCTGCTCAAAGGTATCGTCGTGGCTGATGACGATCAGTTGGTCGAAGCCGCGCACGCGGCGGATCTGTTCGGCGAGGTTCATGCGGCGCAGTTCGTCCATGTTCTGCGTTGGCTCGTCAAAGAAGGCGAGGTTGAGCGTGGAGAGCTTTTTGAGCAGGGCCAGGCGCACGGCCAGCGCCGCGCTCATCTGCTCGCCCCCGCTCAACTGCGCGAAGGTGCGGTTCACCCCCTGGCGGCGCAGGATGATCTCGTAATCGTTCTGCCACGAAAGCTGCGCGCTGCGGTCGCCCATGATCTCGCCAAAGATGCGGTTGGCCTCGGCTGAGATATCGGCCAGCATGGCCTTCAGCACGTGCGGCGCGGCCTCTTTGATCAGCCTGCGGAACTGCTCCATCATCACCTGCAATTCTTCCAGCGTCTGTTTCTCTTTGCGCGCCGCCTCCAGTTCCAGTAGCAACGCCTCGGCGCGGGTAATTTGCTGCTCTAGCCCGTTCATGTCGTCCTGCAGGCGGCTGATCTCCCCTGCCAGTGCTGAGAGACGGCTTTGCAGGGCATCGATGTGCGCTTCGACCTCATCAAGCTCCTGCTGATTGAAAACGGCCTTCGCCTCTTCCCATGCCTGCTGCGCTGCCAGCAGGGTTTGCTCTGACGCCCTGGCCTTCTGCAAAGCGGCGGCATACACCTCCTCGCGTTCGGACAAAAGGGCGGCAAGCTGCTCATTTTGCAGGTAAATTCTGTGGCCTTCCTGGCTCTGCTGGCGGATGATCTCCTGCTCCGCAATCTGCTCGTCGAGGCGTGCGTAGCTCTCCAGTTGTCGCTCGATGGCCGCCAGTTGTCGCTCGACTTCCTGCTGTCGCTCTTGCTCCATCGCCAGTTGCTTCTGGAAATTGCCCTCCTGCTTGATGATTTCCTGCTGCGCCTTCAACTGAGAGCGCGGGTCATTGAGGGCCAGCAGGGCCTGTTCGACCTGTGTCTTCTCCTCGCGACTGCCCTTCAGTTGCTCTCCCTCCTGACGGCGCTCGGCCATATCAGCGAGACATTGCTGCATCTGTTCCGCCAGTTGTTGCACCTGTTTGCGCAGCCCCAGCAGTTCGCGCACCTGTTCATCGGCTTTCCTGCTCTCGTGATACTCTGCCTCTGCCTGCGCCATCTGCTGATCGAGTTGTTTCAATACCTCCATCTGCCGCGTCAGATCCTCAACCTCGCGTTCCAGCCGCGCAATCTCAATGGCCACGCGCTGCAAATGCTCGGCATAGTTGTCGCGCCTCTCAATGTATTGCCCCAGCTTATTCAACGCCTCGGCATACTTCTTCATCTGCCTCATACGCTCGCTGATCGCCTCACGCTGCTCGCGCACGGTGGCCAGCTGCGTGTGTTCGTCGGAAAGCAGGCTATCGAAGTAGGATTCCAGGCTGGCGATGCCATGCCGCCGGATATTCAAACAGGTTTCCTGCAAAAGCGGACACTGGCCACCCGCCGACTGCGCCCGCGATTTGATATAGCCGCTGATGTTGCCTTCCAGCCGGTGCTGCTGCATGGAAAGCTGCTCATATTGCGCTTGCAGTTCCGGCATCTCCTCGGCCTCCGCGCGATGCTCCTCGATGACGGCGACAGTGTTCTCCGCCTTGCGCAGGTTGGCCGCGACCTGCTCCCGCTCGGCCAGCAGCACGCGCAGCCGCTCGCGTTTCTCATTGAGCTGGCGAAACGTGCTGCTGCGCTCGCTCTGCTGCACGCGCAATTGCGTCAGCCGCTCGTTGCGTTCGGCCAGCAGCGCCGCCAGCGGGGCCAGCGGCTCGATCTCGCGAATGCGCTGCTCAAGCGTCTCCTGCTGTTGCTGGTAGCGTGTGTGCTGCTGCTTGAGCCGTTTGTATTCGACCTGCAACGTTTCATAGCGCGTCACTCTGCCGCCCAGCTCGTCGCGCTGCTTCTCAAGCTCCGTCTGCTCTTCGTAGAGGGGCAACAGTTCCACCACACGCTGCCGGGCGGCGGCGACCTCACCTAAACGCCCCAGCAGATTCTTGCTATTCGCGCCGATGGCCGCCAGTTGCCCCCTCAAATCACCCTGTCGCTGGCGTAGCGCATTGCGTTTTCGCTCCTCCCGGCGCAGCCCCTCAAGCGCCTCCTCGGCCTGCAAATAGCGGGAGTGTGCCTCTCCATGAGTTGTCACGGCCTGTTGCGCCTCGCGAGCCATCCGCACACCTTGCTCCTCCGCCTGTAAGAGTTGTTGATCTCTGTCTGCGATCGTCTTGCTTCGCTCATAGCGTTGCTCGGCCAATCGGCATTCCTCCTGAAGCCGTTGCAACACCGCGAAGCGCGCGCGGTACGCATCCAGGTCCCGCGTGCATTGCTCATTCTCTTCTTTCTTGCGCCGGTCACGCTCGCGCGCCTCCCGCAATGCCTGCCGCCACGTCTCCAGGTCGCGCGTCTCGTATTCAAGACGCTGGATCTCGTTCTGCTGTGCAGTCGCCTGCTCTTTATATTCTTTCTGCGCCTCCAGCAGATAATCGGCAGCCGTCTTATAGTCTTCGATTTGCAGCAGGGTGTCAAAGGTCTGTTTGCGCTTGCTGGCCGTTTCCAGGAAGATAGCAGTGAAAGAACCCTGCGGCACGCCCAGCGCGTCGCGAAAGAGCGCGCTCAGCGAGCGTTCGCGCTCAATGCCAAACAGATCATGCAGCTTATCCAGGACATCCGTACTCTGCTCAACCTTGTAATCGGCCTCACAATCGTAGATAAACCAGCGCGAACCAGCCCCGCAGCGCCGCTCAACCTCGTACCTGCGATCATCACCGCCGATCAGGTGGACGACGACGCGCCCGTACTTCTCCCCCTCACGCACAAACTGGCCCTGGTTATAGGGCAAATAATCGAAGAGGGCAAAGCCAATCGCTTCCAGAATGGTCGTTTTGCCCGCCCCATTCGGGCCGCTAATGGCCGTCGCCCCGCGCCGGAAATCAATTTCAAGTCGGCGATAGCTCTTGATATTCTCCAACTCAACCCGTGTAATGAGCATAGTTGTATAGCCTTCCCAACAAACACAGACAGAACATCCACGAAATAGGTGACTCCCGCTTCCCTCTCTATTCTCCTTCTCCCATGCAAAAGCGGAAACGGGCAGCGATCAGGATACAATCCAGGGGCATTATAACACGGATTTCGCCTTGTTGAGCAAAAGCTTTTGATGCTTCTTTCCTATTCCATTGTTTATCTTCGGAATTTAGCTGATAATAAGCACAACCATCTACAGGGGAATAATCATCGAAGGAGGGGGGGTTGGATACCACGCGCACAATGTTGCTTCAGTCTCTGGCCAATACAATCTCTGATTACCGTAAAGGAGAGATCGCGCCAATTACGCCTGCTCATGTGGAAAGATGGCTCAACCAGTTTGACTTCAATGATCAGCATGTTATTCTCGCCGAGATGGATGCAATCATGAAGCGGCTTTACTTTTCCAGATCACGTGTGAAGGAATGCATACGGGCTTTTCTCAAAGAGAAAATTGTACGAAATAATGACCCAAAGCAGCTGTTACCTTACATCTCCTTCCTCAATATCCAGAAACGTGGAAGTAGTCAGAGTATAATGGTAGATCTGGCCGATGAGATTCTGCGTGAAGATTATGGCTACCCTCTTTCTGCTATCGGCACTCACGAAGTAAAAATCTATATTTACCTGGATGATAGTATTTACACAGGCAGCAAAATTCGTTATGACCTCACCGACGGCATAGATACTACTGGCTGGCTATCTACCTGCCCGTATCCAGGCTGCACCCTCTGGGTCTATACTATAGCAAGGCATATAGAGGGAATAGAATATGCAAGAAAGTACATACTTAACGCGGCTCAGACCAAAGGAATAAAAGTCTACAGAGAAACCACTTTGATGCTAGATAACACTCGTCGTCCAGGTAGCAGCATCGAAATGCTCTGGCCCGAGAATTTACATGATCCCTACGTTGACTCTTATGTCTCAGAATTAGAGGCGGCTCTGACTCAACGAGGGTGGTTTGCTGATATCTTTCGCAGTATAGCTCCTGTTCAGGAAAGGCTTTTCTCTTCTTCTGAAGCTAGGAGAGTAGTTGAACAGGCATTTCTGAAGAAAGGTATCCAGCTGGTAAAAGCAAGCAGAAATCCGGCTCCGTCAATACGTCCACTCGGCTTTATGAAGTTGATCTCTTTAGGTTTTGGTACACTCTTTGTGACATACCAGAATATCGCTAATAATTGCCCTTTAGTGTTGTGGTGGGGAGATCCAAATTTGCCACCTACACATCCTATAGGACAATGGTACCCTCTATTTCCTCGTCGTACCAATGAGCAACGTGATATAATAGGATATGAACAAATATTCAACGAGCCTTTCTGAGAGGTGAATGATGGAACTACAAAAGAACACAATCTACCGAAGACAGGACTGTGCTATTTTCCTGAAAACGAATGAGGGCTTCGGTGGCCTGTCAAACATGGCAGCTAGCTATCCCCTCTCTGTTAATGGCATTCGTATTCTCACCTCAGAGGCTCTCTATCAGGCGTGTCGCTTCCCTCATAAGCCTGATATCCAGAAAATAATTATCGGGCAGAAAAGCCCCATGACAGCAAAAATGAAAAGCAAGCCGTATAGAAAAGATTCGCGGCCAGATTGGGATGATGTTCGGGTCGTTATCATGCGCTGGTGTTTGCGCGTAAAATTAGCTCAGAATTGGGAGAAGTTCGGTGAACTGCTTCTATCCACCGGAAACCAGCCAATTGTTGAGGAGTCTTACCGTGATCCATTCTGGGGAGCGAAACCCATAGACGCTGAAACGCTTGCAGGTATGAATGTTCTTGGGCAACTGCTTACGGAACTACGAGAACAACTGAAAGGACCGGAGGCTGATGGCTTACGAGTAGTAGAGCCACCTGATCTCCCACAATTCCTTCTCGTTGGTAAGCCCATAGGTATAATCAGGTGTCTGGCCCCCAGGAAAAGTTCTGCGCTCGTGCCTGTGTTGTCAGAACAGCCTCTTTATGAGCAACTTGCCCTTGATAATCAGATATCTAGCATTGCTAGATATGAAGATGGGAAAGCAACCATGCAAGAATCAGCGGAGCCAGCAGCTTTGTTGCCCCAGGCTCAGCCGCCAGCAGAGGACATCCCGCATCAGCTATCATTCGAAGGCTTTGAGCCAGCCCTTCCCACACAAAAGATACACCTCAAAACTCACCACAAAAAAGCCTCTTGAGCAGCACTCACAATTTAACCTGCTTCATCGTTTGCGCGCCAGTCGCCCTCTATCGGCATTAGCGGGAAGTACGACTACCTGGGTACATTCACCACCTACTCCCCGTCCTGCTAACAGGTCATTGAAAATTAGCCCGAACATGTCATGCTGAGCGGCAGCGACGCATCCGCGCGACTGGCCAGTCAGTCTGGCCTACGCAGATGCTTCGCTGCCGCTCAGCATGACACGGCCGTTTTTACGGCATACCATATCACCAGCGCAGCCGCTCTTTCAGGCTGACGAAGCGTTGCTGGCCGATGATGAGATGGTCGACCAGTTCGATATCGAGGACGCGCCCGGCGGCGACCAGTTGCTCCGTGACGGCGAGGTCTTCCGGCGAGGGCGTGGGATCGCCGCTGGGATGGTTGTGGCAGACAATGACCCCCGGACAGTTGCGAATGACGGCTGAGCGAAACACTTCCGCCGCCCGCAGCACGGAGCTATTGACCGTTCCCCGGTAGCGATTGATGTTCTCCACCACCTGATTTTTGCTGTCGAGAACCAGAATACGCATCTGCTCGTGATCGAGGTGAGCCATGTCCATCATTACCAGATTGGCCGCGTCGGCGGGCGATTTGATCTGGTACTTATCGTCCGGTTGCAGCATACCCAGCCGCCGCCCGATCTCCAGTGCTGCCTTAAGCTGGGCCGTTTTCGCCTCTCCCAGGCCGTGTTCCAGGCATAACTCGCCAAATTCGGCGCGGAGCAGGCCGGTCAGACCGCCATATTTTGCCAGCAGCTTGCCCGCCAGTTCCAGCACGTTATCCTGCGTCGTCCCCGTGCGCAGGATGATGGCAAGCAGTTCCGCGTTCGCCAGCGCCTGCGGCCCATAATCACGCAGACGTTCGCGCGGTCGCTGGTCCGTCGGCATGTCACGCACTGTCGTATGATATTCCAGTCTCCCCCCTGCGGGCCGCGTACTGATAACGTTGTCGCTTTCAATGGGAAGCGTTGCCACCACTACCTCTTTCGCCTTCTTTCCAATGACAGACATATAATACCTGTTCTCCTTCAAATAAGGTTGTTTCTGGAAATACTTGCAATGATGAATTACACGCAGGCATTGTCATGCCTGTGCAGCGAGCGTTGATTTCGCTCGATTACCCCTACTATTCATAACGAACGATAGACAGAATTGGAAATGCACTGTCTATTTTCGACACGCTTTCCGGTGGTTGCTCGTGAAAAACATAGTGCTTTACTGTATGGGCGAACTGGAAAATATTCTGGAAAAGAGCTATGTTGACAGGAATACATCAAACAGGAACATGGATCAGGAAACAGTTAGGGGAGAAAGACAGGCAGCAGAAAAACAATATCGCGGTGCTGGACGGTGTGCGCGCTATCGCCGCGCTGACCGTGCTGGATTTCCACGTTAATCTGATGACGCGTGACACGCACATCTGGAATCCGACTAATTTCTCGCATACGCTCATTAGCGCCATCGCGCTGGCGGGAGCATCGGGCGTGACGCTTTTCTTCGTGCTTTCGGGCTTTCTGCTCTTCATGCCCTATGCGAAAGCCCTGCTGTTCGAGAGCGGCTGGCCTTCAGCGCGCGAGTTCTACCTGCGCCGCGTGCTGCGCATCATGCCCGGCTACTATTTCGCCCTCTTCGCCATGATTTTTATCATCCACCCCGAATACCTGAACCCGGATCACTGGCGGCAGCTAGGACTCTTTCTCACCTTCTTCATGGATTCGACGCCGCAGACCTTCCAGAAGCTCAATGGCCCCTTCTGGACGCTGGCTATCGAGTGGCAATTCTATATGCTGCTGCCGCTACTGGCGCTCCTCTTCGGCTTCATCGTGCAGCGTGTTCACCGAAGCGGTGGCTCTCCCTGGAAGCGTTCGCGGACGGTGGCGCTGTGCCTGCTCGGCGTCATTGGCTGGGGTCTGTTCAGTCGCTACTGGGGCGTCTACTTCACCAGCCACCAGACGGCGACCTTTCTGGTGCCGCGTCCCGTGCTGAATGTGGTCATCTTCTTCCTGTACGGGGCGAGCGGGAAATATCTGGAAGATTTCGCCATCGGTATGCTGGTCAGCCTCTGCTATGTCTATGCACAACACCGGCTCTATGGCGTGCGTCTCAATCAATTCCTGCGGCGGCTCAGCCCCTGGTTCTGGGGCGCTGGCATCCTGATTCTGCTCTTTACCGCCATCTGGCACTTAGACCTGTGGTACGCGCACAGCATCCCCTGGCTGGATGGCCTCACCCCCTCTTTCGGCTGGCTCAGCGAGGGTTGTATCGCTGCTGGCTTCGGTCTCTGCGTCTCGGCTATCCTGTTCGACAACGCAGGCCTGCGCTGGTTCTTTGGCCTCGCTCCCCTGCGCTGGCTTGGTCTGATCTCCTACAGCCTCTACATGTGGCACCTGCCCATCCTCAGGTTCTTCATGACCAATGTTGGCTACCACATCGAAGGCTGGGGCCTGCCCGCCTACGGCCTCTATCTGCTGTGGGCGCTGCTCATCGTCGTGCCTTTCTCCTTCCTGCTCTACATCTGTATCGAAAAGCCCTTCATGAAGCTCAGCGACCGCCTGCGCAAGAAAAAGATGCCCCCGCCACAGGGCAGGGACCAGCAGTCAATACCTGCTGCACAAACGAGCGAGATGGCGGAACGCGCAAGCGTCCATGCGGTGCCGTAGCCAGGAAATGGCGTTTTGCGCGTGGCCTGTCGACTGGATATTTGCTCTTATGCTGCTCTCTTCTCCGCCGGTTTGCGCCATAGCCAGCCGAAGCCTGTGACGGCCAGGCAGAGCAGGGCGCCGGTGAGCAGGGCGGGTGAAGGCCCGTAGAGGCTTGATAGCCAGCCCATCAGCACATAGCCGAGTGGGAGGCTGCCATCGAAGAACAGCACCTGCACGCTCATGACGCGGCCTCGCAGGTGATCCGGGACGTCTGATTGCAGCATCGTCAAAGCCTGGGTGGCAAAGGTGGTCTCCATAAAGCCAACGCCCGCAATGAGAACGATTGAGAGGAAATAGAGGTGTGAGAGCGCGAAAGCTGCTTCCAATACTCCATAGACCAGTATGCCGATCAGCACATGAGGAAGCGTGGACTGTCGGTTGCTCCAGGCCAGCCACAGCCCCGCAAGCAATGCGCCCACGTCGGTCGCGGCGGAGAGAAAGCCAAAGCCGGTTGCCCCGACGTGCAAGACCTCTGTGGCGAAAAGGGGCAGGATGACATTGAAGTTCGAGCCAAAGAGCAGCACCAGACCAACCACCAGCATCACCAGCAACACGGCGCGCGTGTGCCAGACATAGCTCAGACCCTCGCGCAGGCTCTGCCGGATGTTCGGCTGCTCGCCTTCACCTGCCGGTCGAAGAACCTGAGCGTGCAATTCGTGGCTTCTGATCAGCGCCAGAGATACAATCACCGGCAAAAAGCTGAGCGCGTTGAGCAAAAAGAGGACGGTCACCCCACTGGCGGCAATGATGATGCCTGCGAGGCCGGGACCCACAATACTTGCCAGAGTGGAGAGAGAGGAATTCAGAGCAACAGCATTGGGCAGATCATCGCGTCCAACCATCTCGATGAGGAATGCCCGGCTCGTCGGCCTTCCCAGACTGTTCGTGATGCCCAGCAGCAGCGCGAGGATATACAGGTGCCAGAGTTGGAGCAGGCCGGCAATAAGCAACACCCAGATCACAAAAGCCTGAAGCATGGATGCTGTCTGGGTGGCAAGCAAGACACGCCGTCTGGGCCAGCGGTCGGCAAAGACGCCGCCAAAGAGAGAGAAGAGCAATACCGGCAAAGCTTGCAGCGCGCCCACCAGGCCAAGCTGCCACGCGCTGTGGGTCAGTTCCAGCACCAGCCACGCCTGCCCGATGGTTTGCATCCACGTTCCCATCACCGAGATCACCTGACCTGACCAGTAGAGACGAAAATTGCGCTGCCGTAATGAGGTAAATGCCCGCAACAAGCCTTTTCTCCTTTCTCATCTATCTACAGTGAGAAAGCAAGTATACAGAAGGCGCGGCCAGAAAACACCGTCCGAAAGAACGTTGTCGAACTCTTGACAGAAATGCTATAATTAAATTGAGAAAAAACACTGCTGAAAAAGGTCACTGCTATTAATTTTTCACTATTTATAAAATTGCAAACGGAGAGCAAGAAAAAGCCCTGCACACCGGTGTGCAGGGCTTTTTCTTGCTCTCCGTTTGCAATTACCTTACGTCAGGCTGGCCGTGCCTGTCAGCAAGAGGCTGTCGCTGGCGACGCAGGGAATCTGGCCGGTGGGGCCGATGTCGGCGGCTGTAACGCTGAACTTGCCAGCCAGCGCGCCGTTCAGCTTTGAGTTGATGGTCTGCTCAATCTGCTGATTGTAACTGTTCTCGTTGATGCTGAAGATGCCGAAGAGGTTGAAGGTGGTACTCAGCACGTGGACGGCCAGGTTGCCGCCGGAGGCGGTGGGAGTCATCGTCGTGACGGCAGTGCCGATCTGAAACGAGGAGTTGTTCAGATAGACGTCGGAGGTGATGACGAGGTTCTGGCCCTGCACGGAGATCTGGATGTTCTGCGCCGTCATGTTGCCGAAGGGCATGGGGCCAATGCTGTTACCCATCTGCGCCAGCGAGGAGGCGGGAATCTCCACGTAAGCGTTGGCGCTGGCCGAGGCATCCTTTGTTGTCTGCTCGCGCTGTCCCATACTACTCTGCTGCACGGGGTCATCCAGCGTAGACACCCTTTTCTGCTCCTGCCCCTGCATCGCTGTAGAGCCGGTCGAGCCGAGGGAGACGGGGAAGAGCAGGTGCAGGGCCAGCGTGGAGGCGCCGCAGGTGGGCGTGGTGGCAATCGAGTTCAACTGGCCAATGGGAACCTGGAAGCTCGCCACAGGGCCGCTCACCAGCGCAGGGCTGCCGTTGACGGGCGTGGCCGTTACCTGCACGGTGGACGAGTTCAGGACGCTGAAGGAGATCAGCATGCTGGCCATCGTCGGCTGCGGGTCGCCGTTGTACAGGCTTAACTGAATGGTGGCGAGCAGCCCTTTCGGCTGCGCCGAGAGGCTGACCAGCGAGACCGAGGGCTGGAGCAGCGTATTCGCCATCAGCAGCGCCCAGCTCTGATCCTGCGGCGGCAGCTTGCTCACCATGTTGTTGATGGCGCTGTTGAAGGCTGACGGCACCTGCGCCTCCATATTGCTCTGAAAGATCGGCACGAGCGTATCTTTCGTCACGTAGATCGTCGCGTTAATCGAGGTGCCGCCCGCCTGGTTCAGGGCCTGCTGTCGTGCCGTCTGGCCGTTTGCGCTGGCAGGCGTGACGGCCAGCGCCAGCAGCAGGGCCGTCAGCAGCAGGACCCATCCAATCTGTAGATATCGTTTTCGTCTCATCATTGCCTCTCTATTCGCTTTTAATGCGGGAACAGTTTGCCTGGGTCAACCGTGCCTTTGAAACAGAAGGAAACGGGGGTGGGCTGCGCGGGTAGCCCCTGGACTGGCGGCGCTTTGATGAGCAGTACGAACATCTCGGTATTTTGCCCGCAGACAATCGTGGTACTGGTGTGCGCCGAAATGATCTGCACGCCTTTGAGCTGGCCGCGCAGGGTGGGCATCAACGAACTGACGAGCAACTGGTTGATAGCAGTCTGCATGTTCGCCGCCGCCGCTGGCCCCGCGTCTCGCCCGTCGCGTTTCAGATGCAGGATATGCAACTGAATATTCTGGTGCGTGTCGACGCCGACGGTGCCGTCCAGCTCAATCGGCATGACGCGATGAATGCCGCTGGCATCGATATGCAAATTCAGGCTGAGGACGATGCCGTCATGGGGCAGGGGAACGACCTTCAGATCGGTCAGGGTGCTTTGCTGCGAACCAAGTTCGGAGGCGAAGATGGAGGTCAAGGCCCCCTGATCGAGCGCGATCTGGAAGTAACGCGGCCCCGAAAGCACAGCAGGCGTATCCGTCGCGCCTGTCGCATTGGGAGCGCCCGAGCTTGAGGTTGGGGAACCTGTGGTGGGCGTCTGCCAGGCAAGGGCCGCGAAGACGCCCGCGCCTGTCAGCAGCAGGATGGCGGCGAGACTGATCAGCACGACCAGGCGACGGCGACGATTTTTTGCATTGCGTCCCCTGCCGCTGCCGCCATTGCCGGTTGGCGGCACCGGCGGCGGGCCGGGCTGTGTTGGCAAGGCGTCTGGCGGCAGCGGGGGCTGCCCCGCTAGCACATCGTCGGCGGGGATGGTGGTGGTCATCGCCAGCGCGCCGGTGCCAGGCGTCGCCGGTTGCGGCTCTGGCGCGATCACCGGAATGGGCGAGGTTGGCGTATCGGGAACGGGAACGACGTCCGGCGCTTCCTGCTCCGCGACCGCCGGTCTGCGGCCCCAGAGGAAGACGGCGGGGATGATGCCCAGCAGGCAGAGGATCATGGCCGTGAAGAAGACCGCGCTATAGACGATGTGGGCCGAGCTAACCAGATGGGCGGCGTAGCCCTTTGACCACTGCGCGAACTGCTCTGTTGTGGCCGAGATGGGCAGCGAGGGATATTGCGCCGCCAGTTGCTTGAAATAGGCCAGCGCCCACGAGGTCAGCGCGGCCAGTCCCAGCGTCATACCCAGCATGCGCAGCGCCGTCACCACCGCCGAGGCGGTTCCCGCCTGCGTCGAACGTACCGCGTTGATGGCCGTTGTGCCGATGGGGGCGATCACCAGCCCGAAGCCCATCCCGGCAGTGACCGTGCTGATGGTAATTTGCGTCCAGTTCACGTCGATGGGCCAGCGACTCATCAGGTAGAAGCCGACCGCCGTGAAAAGCAGGCCAATGACTGCCGTGAAGCGGCAGGTGATGCGCCCGCAGAGCCAGCCGCCCAGCAGCGCGCCGATGGGAATCATCACCGTCATACGCATCAACGCCAGGCCGCTGTCCATCACGGAACGCTGCAGGACGGTATCCACGAAGATGGGAATATCGGCCATGGCGATGATGAGGGCCGCGCCCACGCACAGACTGACCAGCGAGGTGGCGCTGAAGGGCAGCCGCTTGAAGAGCGAGAGGTCAACCACCGGCCAGCGCACTTTGCGTTCGACCAGAATGAAGGCGATCAGGAAGACGGCGGCCAGCGCCAGCGCGATGGGGTTGTTTTGCGGTTGCGCGCTGCTGGCGTTGACAGGGCCGAGATCGGTTCCCTGCTGCGCCAGACCCAGGCTCAGACAGGTCAGAGCGAGACCGAGCAGCACAGCGCCGAGCCAGTCGATGCCCTCACGCAGGCGCGAGCCGCGCGGGATGAGGAACCACGCGGCGGCGAAGAGGCCAACGACGATGGGAACATTCAGGTAGAAGATATACTGCCAGCCCAGATGTTCGACCACCACTGCCCCGTAGAGCGGGCCAAGCACGCCGCCCGCCTCTGTCACCGCGCCGATAATGCCCAGCGCCAGCCCGCGTCGCTCTTCGCCATAGAAATCGCCGGCCACCGCCATCGCTACCGGCACAATCGCGCCTCCGCCAATGGCCTGGAAGAAACGCGCCCCGATCAGCCACATCAGGCCCGGCGTCGAGGTATCGATGCCGAGCGCGCCCAGAAAGCTGAGATCGGAGACCTGCGCCAGCAGGGGGGCCAGCCCGCAGAAGAGCGAGCCAATGCCGAAGATCGACAGGCAGAGCAAAAAGATGCGGCGCCGCCCATAGATATCGGAGACGCGGCCCATCAACGGCATGGCGATGATAAAGCCGAGCAGGTAGGCGCTGACAATCCAGGCAGCATGGTCAAGCTGCGTGAACGGGATTTGCAGGTCGGTGACAATCTGCGGCAGCGCCGTCACCACCACCGTCTGGTCGAGGGCGGTAAAGAAGACGCAGATACAGGCGACGGTCAGCGCGGCCAGCGCCACGTGCCGCCCGCCCGCATTCGCCTTCCCCGGCGTCGTAATCTTCTTAAACTGATTGGTAATCTGTTGGGCCGGGGGCAGCGGCAGTGGAAAACTGTGCTGCTTCTGGCCCGTCGTTCCAGCGTCCATAGCCGCTCCTGCTCCGGCCTCTTCACCCGCGCCCGTCCCCTTCGCCGCCTTGATAAAATCGCGCTTGCGTAAGGTTGAGGAGGTTTCCTGGTCGTCCTCTAGTGTGTACATTATCCGTCTCCTGAGTGGGGCATGATAGTCTTATACCTGCGGTGCAGTAATCGTAATATGCTCATTATATTTGGAGATATTGAACAGGTAGGTGGTATCCGGCGTGTCATTGGGGGCCGCCTGACCCGTTACCTTGACCTGGTAGAGCAGGGCATCGGCCTTGCCAACGCAGGCGCTGGTTTGCAACATAGTTCCGGCGGGAACTCCTCCACCTGTGAAGAAGGCCAGATACTTCGCGTCCAGCAGGCCAGAAACGCGCCAGCACGGCGTGCCGCCAACGGTATCGTCCGTGGGCTGCGTCACCTTCTGCACTTTGTTCAGCAGCGAGATAATGCCCGTATTCGGGTTCGTCAGCGTGCGCGGGTCGAGCAGGCCCTTGATGACGCGCCACTGCCCCGTGATGGGGTCGGTGATATACTGTGTGTCGCCGATGCTGACAAGGTTGACCGAAACGGCCTGCCCGGAAAGCGTGACCGTCGCCTGCGCCTTCACCTTATCCGGCATCACCACGTCCCCATTGGCGCTGCGAATCTGTACCTGGCTGCTGCTGGCCGTGCCAGGGTTGGTCACCTGCAACACCACATGAAAGGAAGTGACCGTCTTATAATTTTTCTCAACTGCTGCGATCAACTGCTGTGTCGTCGGCTTAGATGCCAGTGCCGCCGTCGTATGTTGCCAGGGCGGCGTGCAGCCCACCACCAGCAACGCGCTCATTGCCATGAACGCCATCAGCGCCCCAATGCGCTTCAATGAACAATGAAATGAAAACATCGCTATGCCTCCCCAATCTAGTACAGCCTGTTTCTTTCTGCTTCGCTACGCTACGTTAGCCTGTCTACAGAATAGTCTTGCTACATCAATACAACGCCATCCACCAATCGTTTCGGGGCGCGTGGTACTTTATGATACAGCATAATCTGCTATGAGTCATCTGCTGCCAGTTGCAATGGCCAGAAGCAGAAAGCTGCAGCCTGACCCCTGCGCGCCACCAAATTTGCGCCGATGCTTCCCCCTCTTGCACGGCATGGCACTTGCTGCAGGTGATACTATCTATAATGTGCAGGTGAAGACACTCGCACGAAACTATGTGGCGATCCTTCAGGGAGATAGCGGGAAGGAGGAGATAGCATGAGCGATGAAGCAACCTGCTTGTACTGTACTCGCATACCGTTAGCAATACTGCCCGCATCCGACGCGACAATCACTCCAGCGTCACTTTGCCCGGCTCCCCGGTCGATCGCTCGCCGCAAGATCGCAACGGGCCAGAGATGCTTCGCTCCCTCTCAGCATGACTAAATGTCGTCTATGCTCGTAATTTTCCAGCCACTCCCTTCCTGTTGCAGTTCAAGATGGACATCGTATGAACTGCCGCTGCGCGTGACATGGACGACAACCGCAGCCGTATTGCCGCTACTGCTTGAGTAACTCAGATTGACGCTATCGATGGAGTAGCTGCTGACCTTCCCTTTCTGGCTATCGCGGATACGCGCCTGCGCGTTATACAGTTGTTGCGACAATGGCTGGCCGTCAACGGTGATGTTCGATGGGTCGAGGTACGAGTAGGCTTTGTTGTAATCCTGGCTCTGAATGGCGTCATAATACTGCTGCACCGTCGCCTTCGCCGGACTGTTATTCAGCACCAGCACAACTGCGACAATACTGCCAACGCAGAGCAGTACCAGAACACCGGCCACAATGGCCAGAATCTTCCACAGGCTCCTGCCTCGTTTTTTCTGCACGGGCTGCCCGTAATTCGGCGCCCCATAGGGCGGATAGGGTGGTTGAGGTTGTCCATAGGGATAGGGTGGCTGTTGGGGTTGTCCATAGGGATAGGGTGGCTGTTGAGGCTGTCCATACGGTGGCTGGTTCGGGTTGTCATACATGCTAAGCCGCCTTTCTGGCTATTTTACTTGCTCTACTATCCTTTACCACACGGTACCGTGTAATACGAATGTCTGCCCTGCTTTGTTGGAACGCTCATATATACGGGAAATGACGCATCCTGGATGATATCGACCGGCGCAAATTCTTGCCCGTTGACCGCATGTATCCCCTAAGCATGTTTTGTCCCATCGGGCAGAATAGCGCCTGAAAGCGACTTTGCCTGCGAGAAATTGGTGTCACCAAGATTAAAGGCATCCTGCATGTATGCTTTTGTCAGATTTGCCCCCGCAAGGTTGACATTGTGCATCTCGCTGCCGTACAGGTTCGCCCCGGTCAGGTCGGCCCCTGAGAGATTGACATAACTCAGGGTAGCGTAGCTCAGATTGATGCCACGCAAATCGGCCCCGGAAAGGTCGGCCCCGGCCAGATTCGTGTCGCGTAAATCAAGCCCTTTTAAACGCGCGCCGCGTAAATCGGCATTTGCCATGCTGATAACATGATAATCGTTATTGATGAGCCGTGTATTATAGAGAAAATGCATAAGCTTTGCTTTATAATCGGGATCAAGTTCTCTCAGCACCTCCTGCGTTTGCGCCTGCGCGATCACCGCCGCAGGGTCCAGCGTTGTAGCGGTCAGCAACTTATCATGGACCATCAAATCCGTAATGGTATCCATATAGTTCGTCAGCAATAGCTGCTGCTGCTGAGCGTGTGCTGTTTGCAGGGCAAGCGCCCGCTGCTGCTGGCTCAATTGCCGTGCCAGCGCATCCTGTTGCCAGTGCAGCCAGAAAATGGCGGCGAGCAGCAGCAGGAGCAGCAGCGGAAATTGTATCCAGCCCCATACCGTTTTTATTTGCTGCAACCTTCTGTTCATCTCCATACCTACCTCTGGTACAGTTTCACGATCCCAAGTTCATCATAACCGGCTTTTCCGCCCGGACTCAAGATAATTGATGCTTCCCTTATGTATACCACAATTCACATGCCGGTGGGAAAACACTGCTACAAACGCGCGCTTCCCAACCTGGCAGGGCTTTCTGATTTAGCCGTAGTGCCGCCGTAGCCAATCTGGTAAGAAACGAAAGGCCTGGTGGAAGGAAGAGTTCTTCTGATTTGCTCCGCCTCACAAGCAGGGGTATAATTTGCTTTGATTTCATTTTGTGGTGCGCCAGGCTGGCAGGCAGGGCGAGGAAAGTATGTGATTCTGGGAGGTGTGTTATGCGGGCGCTCATATTTGAGCGGGGAATGCTAAGACTTGAAAAGGAGTATCCTGAGCCTGCTCCCGGAGAGGGGGAGGCATTGATTCGCGTGTCGCAGGTGGGGATTTGCAATACGGATGTGGAGATTGTACGCGGGTATCTGGGGTTTGAGGGGGTGATAGGGCATGAGTTCGTGGGGGTGGTAGAGCAGGTTTCTGGAGAGCGGGAGGTGGACATGCAGGCGCGCGAACGGTTCACGGGCAGGCGCGTGGTGGGGGAGATTAACGCGGCGTGTTACCGGGCTGATTGCGGGTATTGCCAGCAGGGGATGGCGAGCCATTGCCCGCGCCGCACGACGCTGGGCATTGGCGAGCGCGACGGGGCATTTGCCGATTTCCTGACGCTGCCGGTGCAGAATTTGCATCTGGTGCCGGATGAGGTGAGCGATGAGGAGGCGGTGTTTGTGGAGCCGCTGGCGGCGAATTTTGAGATACTGGAGCAGATGCATGTGAGGCCGACGGACAGGGTGGTGGTACTGGGCGATGGCAAGATGGGCCAGCTGGCGGCGCAGGTGCTGGCGCTGAACGGCTGCAAGGTGACGATGCTGGGCAGGCACGAGGAGAAGCTGGCGCTGGCCCGTCAGCAGGGTATTCTGACCGAACTGGTTGGCGTGGAGGGCGAGCATGCGGAGCCGCGCGGAGGCGAGCGCGTCGATCTGGTGGTGGAATGCACAGGGTCGGAGGATGGGTTGGAAATGGCGCTGCGCCTGGTACGCCCGCGTGGGACGGTTATCTTGAAGAGCACGGTGGCGGCTCGCAGCAGCCTGCACCTCGCGCCCATCGTCATTGATGAGATTCGCGTGCAGGGGTCGCGCTGCGGGCCGTTCGCCCCGGCCCTGCGCGCGCTCAGCCAGCGCCGCGTCGATGTGCGCTCGCTGATTAGCGACCGCTATACGCTGGATGAGGCGCTGGCGGCATTCGAGCGCGCCGTGCAGCCAGGGGTGTTAAAGGTGCTGGTGCGCATCTAGCAGGTCTGGAAAATCTTTAAGCGAAAAGCCGGTAAAAGCTGAACCGGTTCAGCTTTTACCGGCTTTTCGCTCACTGGAAGATTACTTATCTTTCTCCGCCATGCTCAGCGCGGCCTGGGCGGCGGCGAGGCGGGCGACGGGGACGCGGTAGGGCGAGCAACTGACGTAGTCGAGTCCGATTTCGTTGCAGAACTCGATGCTGTCGGGGTCGCCGCCGTGTTCGCCGCAGATGCCGACCTCCAGCTTCGGGTTGGCGGCGCGGCCATTTTCGACTGCCATGCGGATGAGCTGGCCCACGCCCTCGCGATCAAGCGTCTGGAAGGGGTTGACGGGCAGAATCTTGACCTTTTCCTTCAGGCCCGGCTCCTCAAGGCCGTCGATGTAGCGTAGCAGGAACTTGCCCTCGGCGTCGTCGCGGCTGAAACCAAAGGTGGTCTGCGTCAGGTCGTTGGTGCCGAAGCTGAAGAAGTCGGCGACCTGCGCGATCTGTCCGGCAGTGAGGGCGGCGCGCGGCAGTTCGATCATGGTGCCGAACTTGTAATCGACCCTGACACCGGCCTCCTCCGTGATCTGCTGCGCGACGGCCTCAAGCTGGCGGCGCACCTCTTTCAATTCGTTGACATGCCCGACGAGCGGTATCATGATCTTGGGCTGCAATTTCATGCCCTGCTGCGTCAGTTCAATCGCGGCCTCCAGGATGGCGCGCGTCTGCATGACGTTGATCTCCGGGAAGAGCAGGCCGAGGCGGCAACCGCGCAGGCCGAGCATCGGGTTCATCTCACGCATGGCCCCGACGGCTTCCAGCATGGCCCTTTTCCCCGCCAGTTCCTCTTCATGACCGCCCTGCGTCTCCAGCTTCGTCACCTCGACCAGCAGGTCTTCGTAGGAAGGCAGGAATTCGTGCAGGGGCGGGTCGATCAGGCGGATGACGACCGGGTAGCCCTCGCCCGTCTGCGGGTTGACCATTGCCTGGAAGATGCCTTTGAAGTCGCTGCGCTGGAAGGGCAGAAGCTGGTCGAGCGCCTGCTGGCGTTCCTCTTTCGTCTTCGCCAGGATCATCTTTTGCACGATGGGCAGGCGTTCCTGCTCCATAAACATGTGTTCGGTGCGGCAGAGACCGATGCCTTCGGCGCCGAAGGTGACGGCGCGCTGCGCGTCGCGCGGATAGTCGGCGTTGGCCCACACGCCCAGGCGACGATAGTGATCGGCCCAGTCCAGCAGCTTGCGCAGGTCAACTTCCTTCTCATAGTCCGGCGCGACCGTCTTGATGATGCCCGCGAAGACCTCGCCGCTCGCGCCATCGATGGAGATATCGTCGCCCTCGCGAATGACGATATCGGAGCCAACGACGCGGAAGAGGGCTTCTTCCTCGCTGACCTGAATGCCCTCGCAGCCGGCCACGCAGGGCAGGCCGAGGCCGCGTGCCACCACCGCCGCGTGGCTGGTCGCGCCTCCACGCGAGGTCAGGATGCCTTTCGCCGCCAGCATGCCATGCACATCGTCCGGGCTGGTTTCCCGCCGTACCAGCACGACCTGCACGCCGGATTTGCCCAGTTGCTCGGCGCGGTCAGCGTCAAAAACGGCCTTGCCGAAAGCGGCGCCGGGCGAGGCGTTGAGGCCCTTTGCCAGCAGGCGTCCCTCGCTGGCGGCGCGTTTTTTCTCCTCTTCGTCGAAGCGTGGCAGCAGAAGCTGATAGACCTGGTTGGGTTCGACGCGCTTGACCGCCTCTTGCTCGCTGATCAGGCCCTCTTCCACCATATCGACGGCGACCTTAACGGCGGCCTGCGCCGTGCGCTTGCCGGAGCGCGTCTGGAGCATGTAGAGACGGCCCTTCTCGACCGTGAATTCGAGGTCCTGCATGTCGTGGTAGTGCTGTTCGAGGCGCTGTGCGATCTGCTGGAACTGCTCGTAGACATGCGGCAGTTCGTCGGCCAGGCGGCTGATCTTCGAGGGCGTGCGAATGCCGGCCACCACGTCTTCGCCCTGCGCGTTCAGCAGATACTCGCCGTACAACTGCTTCTCGCCCGTGTTGGGGTCGCGCGTGAAAGCCACGCCTGTGCCGCTATCGTTGCCCATATTGCCAAAGACCATGCTCTGCACATTGACGGCGGTTCCCAGGTCGTGCGGTATCTTCTGCGCGTTGCGGTAGTCGATGGCGCGTTTGTTGTTCCACGAGGAGAAGACGGCCTCGATGGCCTTGCTCAACTGCTGGTAGACATCGGTGGGGAACGGCGCGCCGGACTCACGCTCGGCGATCTGCTTGAAGTCCTGCACCATCTGTTTGAGCGCGTCCGCCGGAATTTCGGCATCGCTTGCCACCCCGGCCCGTTTTTTATACTCGTCCAGCACCTCCTCGAACTTGTTCGCCTCGATATCAAGGACGATCTTGCTGAACATCTGAATGAAGCGGCGGTAGGCGTCATAGGCGAAGCGTTCGTCGCCGGTCAGCGCCACCAGCCCCTGTACGGTCTCGTCGTTGAGGCCCAGATTGAGGACGGTATCCATCATACCGGGCATGGAGAATTTCGCGCCGGAGCGCACAGAGACCAGCAGGGGATTCTCCTTCCTGCCAAAGCCCTTGCCCGTCTGCTGCTCCACGATCTTCAGCGCCGCCAGCGCCTGCTGCCACATGCCTTGCGGGAACTGCTTGTTGGCATCGTAGTAAGCGTTGCAGGCTTCGGTGGTGATGGTAAAGCCGGGGGGAACCGGCAGACCGGCGTTGGTCATCTCGGCCACGCCGGCGCCCTTGCCGCCCAGCAGGTCGCGCATTTTCGCGTTCCCCTCGCTGAACAGGTAGACCCATTTGCGCGGCGAATTTTTCACGGCCTCGTCCAGGCCAGAACGTGTGATCTGTTGTGTCACAGATATTCCTCCAAAATTCCGTTTTCGTGCGTGCTAAGATATGCTGTACTTTTCCGCGCGCATTCAAGGATTCAATACGATCTGTCTTGCCCAGCGTAAGACCTGGCGGGCCTGCTGCACGTAGCCTCTGGCCTGCTCTGCGCTGATAACTTCATCGGCCTCTTCCGGCGGCGTATCGGCGTAGAATGCCTCCGGGTGAAAGGGGGTCAGCGCCTCCATGTCGCGCCGGATGGCTTCCGGCGCGCCGATGGCAGCGCCAAGCGCGCCCAGATCGTGGTTATAGGGCATACGCCGCCCGAAACGCAACAGGCTGACGGCCTGCGCGGCCTTCTCGACCGCCTGATTGCAGTAATCGACACAGGCGAAGTGGCGTCCCAGGCTCAGTTCCAGGTTCGCGGTCGCCATATCCTGTGTGGCCTCCGCGAACAGCCCGAACGCCCCCTGCACGTCGCTGCCTGTGGGAACTTCCGCGTTCTCATCCTCTTCCCCCTCGTCGTCATTGACCGCAGGGGCTGGCTGCGCCGCTCGCGTCTCTTCCTTATCCGTGAGGTGAACCCCCTGCAACAACAGTTGCTCCAGTTCCTCCTCGTTGCTATCGCCGGGTACCGCATCCATCTGCGCCATCGCATCCAATCCTTGTCTGCCTCAATACATTCATGAGAGTACGATTTCTCTTGAGCGTCTCATGATCGCCCCGCGTAGAAAAAATTACCCGCGCTTATCTTATTCCTGTTGGCGCGTTGTGTCAATCTTCCTGTCTATCCGGGAACCTTTCAACCCGTATTTTCGTCTATCAGGCAGATGAAATGAAGGAATAAGCCCTTCCAGGCCCGCAGGCGCGTGGCTGATCGTGCGCCTGCGGATATTCACAGAAGAGCAACTGACAGGGAGCGCGCAATGAAGACAGAACATGATGTAGAGCAACAAAGCACGCCATCATCGGAAAGGCCCGCGCGTGAAAGGGGCAGAGGGTGGTTGGGAATGCTGGCCGCGCTGGTGATCGTGGCGCTGATCGTCGGGGCCAGCGCCGTCGTCTTCGCGCAACTGGCGGGACGGCACGGCAATCCTCCGACGAAGGGCAGCGGGGGTACGGCTACGAATGGGCCGACAGGGCAGTGGACAGCCGTGTTGAAGGGGTATGCAATCTCCTCGCTGGCGGCCTCTCCCGCCAACCCGAATACGCTGTATGCCTGCGCGCTGCGCCAGAGCGGCGGGAACAGCGGAACAGGAGCAAACTATACCATCCTGCGCAGCAACGACAGCGGGACGCACTGGCAGGATATGGGCAATGCCTTTGGCCTGGGGACAAGCTGCGACCTGGCGGTGAACCCGGCCAACAGCGATGATCTCTATGTCGCGGGTAATACCGCCGTGCAGCCAACGGCAAGCAACGCCGCTTCCTATATGCTCTGGCACAGCAGCGACGGCGGGCAGAGCTGGACAGCCATTTTGCCCTCTTTAAGCGCGCCCTCCCTGCACACGACCACAATGTGGCAGGTAGAGCAAATCTCCATCGAGGGCGGCAGGCTGTATGGCCTGCAGGCCTTCCCTGCGCCCTCCGGCGTCGCCCAGCCGCGCACGATACAGGCGCAGACACGGCTGGTGATGAGCGTCGATGGCGGCCACGTCTGGACGGTTGTCGATAGCCATTTCGTCGGCGCCAACCAGAGCGCGCGCGGCTATGCCGTCGACCCCACGAATACGCAGACCATCTATGATCTGGTTGGCACCTCGTATGTGCCGTACCAGCCCGGCACGCAGCCCTCCGATACGCACGCCCAGCCTGCCTTCTCCTATACCGTTGATCTCTATAAGACGAGCGACGGCGGGGCAAGCTGGCACCTGCTGCTGGGCCATCTCCCCTTCGCCACACAGGTACAACTGGCGAGCGCGAACCCGCACATTCTCTACCTCGGCGGCTCGGTTGGCCCATTACCCTACGTCGCGAAAACGGAGCCATCCTATCCCGTTCCCGCCTACGGCTTCTTCCAGTTGCGCGTCAGCACCGATGGCGGCGGGACCTGGAAGATGGCCAGCGCCAGCACGCAGGCCCTGCTGATCAAAGGCTGGTTTGTCAGCCCGGATGGCCGCGCCTTCCTGGCGGTGGCACAGGACGGTGTCATGCCCTACAGCTCGCCAGTGGCAGTTTCCGGCACCGCCGTTCCCAACGGCCAGCAGAGCAGCGCGAGCGCCGCCTATGCCGCCCAATCCATGCAGGCGCTGGCCCCCGCGACCACGCCCCCGCCTGCCTACCCGCTGATCAAAAGCTATGATCCCGCCACAGGCAAATGGAGCGACGTAACAATCGCCCCCGCCCAGGGCGTCCTCATCGCCCTGACGCCCGCCGCCAGCAACGGCGCCACCCTCTGGCTGATGGCGAGCGATACCGTGACGAATGTGTTGTACCGGTATGTGCTGTGAGCTGACTAACCGTGCCACTGCTTCGCAAAGGTCGCGGTGAGGGCAAGATAGAGGTTTTTGTAGTGAATGCTCGGCTCGATCATTGCCCCTTCAAACCATTCGTTGAAGGTGGTAATGGTGATCCAGTCGGGGCGGCTGCTGAGCGCGGCCTGCCAGCTGGTGCGGTAGGTCGCGCCGTTATTGCGCGGCACAATGTACGTGTTCTTGCGCCCCGGCACGCGCGTATCGTTATAGCCCGGCTCCACGCCCGCCGCCCACACCTTCTGCGTGTGATGCGCGCGGTTGTAGGCATCGATCTTCGCGCGAAAGCCCTGGTCGACCTGCGGCATGTCATGGTCGAGCAGGCCCCAGTAGCCCGCGCTGAACAGGTGAATGCCGTCAAAGACGGAGAGCATATTCACATCGACTCCTTCCGCCGACCAGAACAGTTTGTGCTGCGGGTCAACCTGTTTGCGAATGGCCGCCCACGTGGCGAGGCTGCGCCCCTGCCCCAGCGGATCCCAGAAGAAAATGACCGGTTTGCCATGCCAGGTGAAGAAATTCGGGTTACTCGTATAGCGCGCCAGCAGGTAGCGCAGCGCGCTGACAATCTTGCCCTGGCTGTTCAAAGCGGGCGTGCCGCTCTCAAAATAGACGGTCGAGTCGAAGCGATAGCCGGTCGACTGTTGTAGCGCCGCCGCGTGCGCCAGCAACTTTGCGAAATTCGTATCCGTCGCCGAACCAGCCCCCCACCACGAACTGATGAAGCCGGTAATTCCCGCGTTAGCAGCCCACGTGATCTGCCGTTCAATCGTGGCATCATTCCCCGAATCGTACCTCACCGTCGGCAAATCCGACATATGGCACGAACACCACGTCGAGGGCTTATACCACATATAATAAAATGCCAGCACCGGACGATTGGGATTGACCCGCTGCAGTGTGGGTGTCACAGGCAGCGCGCGTACCGGCGGCTGCCCGCCGAACGCAACGGCAGCCTGCGCCTTCCCACCTGCAGCAGCTCCTGCCAGAACCGCGACCAGCAATACAAAGGCAGCGGCGATCTCTAAAGTAGAGATCGGCAGCCTTTTCCGTCCATATCTTTCTCTCTGTACAGACATAATGATTCACTTCTCCCTTTTCGTCTCGCGCACGCAAAAATAACTGCATCCAGATTCTCTCATCGGCTTATTTTGATGAACCATAAGTGGGTGAACAGGCATCAGGTTGGCCAATTGCGACGGCCAGTATGAGAGGGGTATAATGTGGCGGGAATTTGCGAACATGAGGAGAGAGGGCGAATATGATTCATCTGGACGAAGTGGGGGCGCATGCCGACACGAGTGGCAGGTTGAGCGTGCGCTTTGGCATCTACCTGCCCGATATTACGGTGGCAAAGGGCTATGTGCTGGTCGTTCGTGTCATTCACGAACGCGACCAGTTTGATATCGAAATACCGGCAAAAAACTTCTATCTCACGCTTGACGAGCAGCACCCGCTTGGCCTGTGGAGCGCGACCGTCAATCTCGCGGCCTATAGAGACGCTGAAGGGCAGGGCCACTTCGGCCAGCCTGGCACGTACCTCTATCGCTACACGCTGCTGCAAAAGATGCAGGGGACGCTGCCGAATCCGATGACGCTCTCCGTCTTCGACCCGACGCATCCAACGGAAGCGGCGCAGCCCCTGACGGCCAACCTTGTTACCCTCTTCATCACCGACCCGTTCGCCATGGACACGGGAATTGGCAAACTCTCGGCTTTCACCGTTAGCGAGCAGCCTGTCGAGCCGTTTCAGTGGACGGATGAGGCGTTTCAGGTGCCGGAACTGGATGATCTCATTGTCTATGAGTTGCAGGTAGAAGAGTTTGACAGTTCCTTCGATGGCGTGGCCGAGCGGCTCGAATACCTCAGCGGGCTGGGCGTCAACGCGCTGGAGCTGATGCCGATTACAGCGGTACCGCAAATCTTTGACTGGGGCTATGGCCCGCTGCACTTCTTCGCGCCCGAAGACCGCTGGGGCGGCATGGACGCCTTCAAACGCCTGGTCAACGCCTGCCATGCACGGGGCATAGCCGTCATTCTTGATGTCGTCTACCAGCATGTCAGCGCCGATTTCGCCTACGACCTCGTCTATCGCACAAGCGGCGAAACGGGGCCAATGGGAACGTTCCCTCTCGGCCCGTTTGGCCCGCAGACCACCTTCGCGGGCATGCCGTTCACCCAGGACTATTTCCGTACCGTCAATCGCCACTGGATGGAAGAGTGCCACGTCGACGGCTTCCGCTACGATAATGTCAGCGGCTACTACGATGGGCCAACGGGAGAGGCTTACGCCGCGCTGGTCTACAGCACCTATCAGGACTCGCTGCCCATCAAGCGGTTTCAGGATGAGCGCGGCTATAGCCGTATCATCCAGGTGGCCGAATATCTGGACAATCCCCCGGCCATTCTGCGCGACACCTACTCCAACGCCACGTGGCAGGATGCGCTGCTGGACAAGTGCGAGGACATGGCGCGTAACAACTATGTGGATGAGGAATTTGTCCACCTGCTCAACCCCTACGCCGTCGGCTATCCCGCCACGCGCGACTTCAACGGCGTGCAGGCTCCTGTCGCCCCCTTCCAGTATATCGACTCGCACGACCACGAGCATTTGATCGACAGCTTTGGCGTCGAATACGGCATCGGCGGCCAGGGCGATGTGCAGTTTGGCATACGCGCCAACTTCTACAAATTGCAGCCCTTTGCCATCGCCCTCTACACCTGCCAGGGCGTGCCGATGCTCTGGCAGGGCGAGGAGTTCGCCGAAAACTACACCCTGCCGCCCGCCGGTGACGCGCGTATCTCCTTTCGGCGCAGCGTCCACTGGGAATATTTCTACGACGAATACGGGCAACCGCTCGTGCGCCTCTATCGCATCATGGCACGACTGCGCCGTCGGTTGCGCGCCCTGCGCAGTCGCGTCTTCATTAGCTTCGACCAGCAATCCAACCCCACCGCTCAGATCGTTGCCTACCAGCGTTCCGCGCCCGCCACAACCGACGAGCCGGAGCAGCACGCTATCGTCATTCTCAACTTCTCCGACAGCCCGCAGTCGCTGGCTCTGCCCTTCCCGAAGGCAGGCACCTATCGCGAGATGGTCGACGACGACATCCGCGCCCCCGACCACCTCGACCTGATTGTGCAGCAAGATGGGCAAATGATCCATCCAGCCGCGCCGGTGCCATCGCACTACGGACAGGTGTGGGTATTGACGTGATAACCATGAGCCACGGCGGAGCTTGCCTCCGCCCTGGTTTCTCACCTCTCTGGTTTCCCTACATATGCCCCTCAAACCATGCCAGAATGTGTTTCAGCCGCTCTTTGCGCAGTTTCGGGTGGCCGCCGCGCGAGAGGCCGTGACTCTGGCCCTCGAAGCGCACGAAGAGGACTTCGCGGCCCAGCCATTTGAGCGCGGCGAACAGTTGCTCCGATTGCTCGATGCCGCAGCGGAAGTCGCTTTCACTGTGGATAATCAGCAGGGGAGTATGGATATTATTGACGTAAGTGATGGGCGACGTGCGCATGTAGCGTTCGGGGTCTTCCCAGGGCGGGATCTCCAGATCGTCGTCGGTGAACTCCCAGCCAATGTCGCTGCTGCCGAAGAACGAGTAGCGGTTGATGACGCTGCGGTCGGCGACGGCCACGCGGAAACGGTCGCTGTGGCTAACCAGCCAGTTCGTCATGAAGCCGCCATAGCTGCCGCCGATCACGCCCAGACGCCGCTCATCGATGTAGCCCTTTGCTATCACCGCATCCACGCCTGCCAGAATATCCAGCGAATCCTTCCCGGCCCAGTCGCCGCGCACGGCCAGCGCAAAGTCGCGCCCATAGCCGCTGCTGCCGCGCGGATTGGTGAAAAGCACAACGTAGCCAGCAGCAGCCAGCAACTGCATCTCGTGCAGGAAGCCGTAGCCGTACTGCGAGTGCGGGCCGCCGTGAATTTCAACGATCAGGGGATACTTTTGCGTGGCATCAAAGCCGTGCGGTTTGAGCAGCCAGGCATCGATGGGCCAGCCATCTTCGCCGGTGTAGGAGAAGTATTCAGGGGTCGAGAGTTGGAGTTCGTTGAAGAGGGCGTCGTTGCAGTGCGTCAACTGACGCAGTTCGCCGGGCGTCTCTGTAGAGCCGATGAAGATTTCGCCGAGATGAGTGGGGTCCTCGATCAGCGCGGCAAAGGTGCGCCGCTGGGCGTCCATGCTGAAGTCCATGACATGGAAATTGCCGGGCGTGAGCGTCTCCGGCTCGCCGCTCGCGCCCGCGACGGGAATGGCGTAGAGGCGCGAGGCTCCGCGCCGGTTCGCCAGCACGTAGAGTGTCTGGCCATCCAGCGACCAGGTGGGCGCGGGCATAATGTGTTCGTCGGTGGCATCGCTGTTCGTCCAGTCGGCCAGGCTGCCCTCGAAGGCGGCGCTCAGGTTGCGCGGCGGCTGCGAGCCATCGACGGGAACGGTGAAGAGTTCGACATGCCCGGCCCCGCGTCGTTTGAGCGCAGCCAGAAAGGCCAGCGTCCGCCCGTCCGGCGACCACGAGGGCGAGCTACAGGTATACGCGCTGTCGTTCATCTTCCGCAATTCGCCCGGCTGCCCGTTTTCTAACGAAAGAATGTAGATATCGGGGCTGCGCGCCTGCCAGCGATCCTCGGCGCGGTTCGAGGCAAAGGCGAGCTGCGAGCCGTCGGGCGACCAGGCGGCATCCTTCTCGTCCCAGTCGCCATCCGTCAGTTGAACCGGCGCAGCAGGCTGCCAGTTTTCCCCTGTGGGAATGTCGATGAGGAAGAGATGGGTGCGCCGCTCGTAAGTGTAGCCGACGCCATCCAGCCGGTAGGCCAGGCGGTCGATGACG
Source organism: Chloroflexota bacterium (assembly GCA_902810755.1). Next base: position 664 of record CADDYT010000045.1, on the reverse strand, counting down.
CGCGCTTTCGGCAGCGGCTTGCCGTCCTCATCCTCTTCATCCAGTGGGCCGACGGGCGCGCTGAAGAGCAGGCGCGTGCTATCCGGCGACCAGACGGGGTGGAAGGCGCCATGCGGCATGAAAGTAAGCTGACGGGCCTCACCGCCATCGCCGGGGATGAGCCAGACCTGCATCTTGCCCTTGCCGCGCTCCTTCGCCTCCCTGCCGCCGCTCTGCCTTCCCTGCCCTTCGCCCTCACGATCACTGATGAAAGCCAGCCAGCGTCCATCTGGCGACCATGCCGGGCTGCGCGAGTTGCCAGCGATGAAATGCTTCGCCGCACCCCCATCTACCGGGGCAACCCGGATGGATGGACGATAGGCATGCTTGCGCGCGTCGATGCCGGTGACGACAAAGGCAACCTGCCTGCCATCCGGGGAGACACGGGGCCGACTGAGAAATTTGAATTGATACAGGTCTTCGATTGTGATTGAACGTGCCAATGTGAATGCTCCAGATCTAAACTACCCTGTCCCGGCCCGGCCCAGACCGGGCCGACTCAGGCCACCCCCATAAGCGTTAACTTCAGGCCGCCGCAGGCCACCCGCAAGGAGTGGCCCCAGAAGCGGTAACTTAAGCCCGTGCCAACGCCAGACAGGCCACCGACGCCGCGCTGGGCAGGCCA
>CADDYT010000044.1 GCA_902810755.1 Chloroflexota bacterium | reverse complement strand
TACTCATAATTCACCTGATTCCAGTCTATTTTCTTACCGTGTCTCGAATCTGACTTACAGAGGGAGAATGCTGAAAAGTATATCGGGATAACGCTCAAGGAAATCTCCGCTAAGTAGCATAGTCGTTTCGGGGAAGTTTCCTTTTTATGCCTGTAAAGCCCTTCCATACCGGTCTGGAAGTGGTCTGTCACTGTCAGTATATAGGATGCTCAACGGATGGTCAAGTGAAATTGTCACATTCGCTCCTCGCTTGATAGCAGAGGAGCGTAATAGTAAGCAGGTCAAACCAGATCAGGGCAAATGAAATGTTATTGATGGGGGAAAAGGTGAGTAGTTGCTAATATGGCATGTTACTATGCCCTTCTCAATCAGCCAGATAGATCACTCGACTGGCTGCAAAAATCAATTCAGGCGAATCCCCCGTCCCGTATCGAGGCTCGTGTGGATACCTGTTTCGAGTCTCTCCGTGCTGATCCCCGCTTCCTGGCGCTCGTCGGTTCTTCCTGAAGTCGGATAGCACAGAGTGTGGGCAAGCAGAGTTACGAGCCGCTGTTTCAGGAATCCTGTGACGCTTCCCGTAATAATGTATTCTCATAGAGATCGGCCATCGGGAAGCGCAGGCCGAGGCTATGCAGTTCGATGGTGTCGTCCAGGCTCAGGGTATAGAGCGACCAGAAGCCCTGTTTCTCGCGGCGGAAGACTTCGACGAGGGGGAATTCAGAACTGACCAGCAGGTACTCTTGAATGCTGTGACAGGAACGGTACTGTAAGGATTTCTGGCCGCGATCGCGCGCCTCTGAGGTGGGCGAGAGGACTTCAGCTACAAAAGAGGGGTAGCGAATGACTTCTTGCGCCCCTCGATCACAGGGATCGCAACTCACTGTCACATCGGGGCAGACACGGTAATGCTCAGAGAGTTGCACGTAGACATCGGAATTGTAGACAATGCAGCGTCGACCGCGTAGGAAGGCTTGCAACACACCAATCAGGTTGGAGCCGATAATCGCATGATCCGGGCTGCCGCCCGTCATCATATAGACGCGCCCATCCAGATATTCATAGGCGTGTTCGGGGTCCCGCTCGACAAGCGCGAGGTATTCTTCAAAGCTCATCAGTTCATAAAATGTACTGCGCTCAATTGCCATCGATCACTACTTTCTGGTCTTACCTGCCTGTCTTCACAATTGCATTATAGCATACGGTACCCGGTTAGTAAGCGGCTGAACTCTTGCGCCACGTGATAGAATATGAACGGCAGAGAAAATTGTGGTGTGTGATCGTATGGCTGTATGAAACATGTACATGCTGCCCGTATTGTCCTCTGGAAAGAGAGGGGCGCGATGTTACAAAAACGAAGCATGATCCAGTTGTCTCTGGTTGGCGCAATTGCGCTGGCTTTGCTGCTGGGCCTGTTCCTGACAGGGAGGAAGCGTATGTCAAAACCTGATCCCGCCGGGGTGGCCCGGCATTCGTTGAAGACTCCGGCTGAGGATGTGCAGAAATACTGGACGGCGGAGAAGATGCGCGAGGCGAAGCCCGTTCCCATGCCGCATGTTTCCGATGTGAAGGAAGGGAAAAAGCGGCGCCAACGGCCAGCAAAACCGCAGAAATCTGAGAATCCAGAGAAGCCGCAGGCTTGATGAAGGAAAGAGAGAGGCAGTGATGCGACGGCTACAGCAAATCGTTCTCTCCTCGGTGTTTAGCAAGGTTTTTCTCGCCTTGCTGGCCGGTATGTATGTCGCTTACCTGGTCGGCTTCGGGCAGGTCGTCTCACTGGCCTGGCCTTTTTCCTCGCCCTCCATCAGTGTCCATGTCATGAATGAGCGTGCTTCCGATGTTCTCAATTACTGGACAGCGGCCAGGATGAGTACGGCCATGAACGATGATGTATTGCAGGCGGACACCGGCGTGCAGACGAGTAGCGACATCAGTCAGGGCAAGGCGGCTAAACAGCAGGGACAGGCGCCGCGCAACGGCAACGCTGAGTATCCGCTTTCGACCGTTGGCAAGCTCTTCTTGACCAGCGCCACCGGGCAAAATATGGTCTGCTCTGGCACCGCCGTTGTCAGCAGCAATGACAGCGTGGTGGATACTGCCGGTCACTGCCTCTACTGGAATGGCGGCTGGGTGCGCAACGTCCTCTTCTGCCCGCTCTATGATAGCGGCAAATCGCCCTACGGCTGCTGGGCGGCGCGCGACCTGGAAGTTCCCTCCGACTGGATTAGCAGGAAGCCCAACGAATTGCACCACGATTATGGCATGGCGATCGTTTCGACCAACGACGAGGGGAAATTGACCGACGTGGTCGGCGGCGCAGGCTGGGCCTATAACCAGTCCGTCAATCAGCCCTACTATGCCTATGGCTACCCGGCAGCCCATCCCTTCGATGGACAGACGCGGCAGATGTGTCAGAGTTCCTCCGGCAAGCTCTGGAATTTCGCCGGTGGCACCGTCGTCTCCATTCCCTGCAATATGACCGGCGGCTCCAGCGGAGGCCCCTGGTTTATCAAGAGCGGCAACAACTGGTATCTCAGTGGCCATAACGACTTCACCAGTACCATCCAGCCTGGCCATATGTTCTCCCCTTACTACGACGATACCTGGTACGCGCTCTATAGCAGGGCGCAGCAGACCTGAGTTACATTATCTCAACCATAGTAGCATGTTCGCAACCGCTTATTAACCGGTTTCACACCAGAAACCTGCTTCCACCCCTTTAAGGTTAAAAGGGGTGGTTTTTTATTCGTGCCGGAAAACCTCTCACATCGGGCAAAGTTGCTGCTACTAACAGCGATTCTGGCCCGCAAGAAGGTTCATTTTTATGAAAACGTTTGATGAAAAGAATGGGGTTATGGTGAAAAGAAACTTCTTTCTCCGCGTCACTGTGCTGGCGCTGCTGCTGACAAGCCTGGTGCTGGCGCTGGGAGTATTCAGTAATAATTTCATGCATAGTTCGGCAAAGGCTGCTGATGTCACCGCGACAGATTACTGGCTGAATGGCGGCTACGATCCCTGGGGAGTGACGTTTGATAGCGCGGGCAATGTCTGGGTAGCGGTTCCGAGTTGCGATCCTTCGCCGACATGCAGTACCTCGACTCCGCCAGGCAAAATCGAGGAATTCAACCCTACCTACTCCAGCTGGATTGCTACCTACCAGCTTCCTTCTGGCTACGGGCAGGCGCTGTTCCTGGCCTTTGATGCGCAGGGCAATCTCTGGTTTCCTATGCCTATGTCCAATTCGCTTGGTATGCTCAATCCACGCACCCAGGTATTTCAACAATTTGCTGTCCCGACCGCTAACGCCGGTCCCTGGGATCTCGCCATCGACCACAACGGCAATATCTGGTTTACCGAGCATTATACAGACAAAATTGGCAAATTTAATCCAGCAACGCAAACAATGCAGGAGTTTACCACGCCTGCCGACGACAGCCAGCCCTACGGGATCGTGGTGGATGCCGCGAACAATGTCTGGTTTACCGAAAATAACGGGGCAGTTGCGCAGATCGGCGAATATACTGCCGGTGGCATGATGGAAGAGTATAAGATTCGCAATAGCCCCGCCAGCGGCCTGACGCCTCACCTGATTACGGTCGATCCCAACGGTAATCTCTGGTGGACAGAGGGCTGGGTCGGCATGATTGGCGAACTGAATGTGGCGCAGGCGGCGCCGGGAACAAATAACGGCGTCAGCGAGTATGCCTATCCAACTACCTGTACCAGCTGTGGCGGGAAACACGCTTCAGGTATTGCCGTCGATAGCTACGGGCAGGTCTGGTTCGACGATTCGCTGCAGGGCATTTTCGGTTCTTTCCCCGATAGCGGTACCGGCTCGTTCAGCGTCTATGCCACACCCACTGCACAGAACCCGCACCCGCACGATGGCCTGGCAGTTGACGGGCAAAACCGCGTCTGGTTCACAGAAGAATTCGCCAACAAGCTCGCGAAAGCTGTGCAAAACGGCGCTCCCACGCCGACGCCGTCACCTTCGCCATCACCTTCGCCTGCCGTCACACCATCGCCGACGAACACACCAACGTCGACGGTCACACCCACACCATCGCCATCACCTGGGACGACGCTGGCTCAGGATACCTTCCAGCGCGCCAATCAGAAATACTGGGGCAAGGCCAGCGACGGGCAGACGTGGGGAAGCGATGCCAATACCTCCAGCGTCTTCTCCATCAAAAACAACGCCGGGCAACTCGCCAACGGCTCATCACCCTACAACGCCGTGCTTGGGCCGGTGGCGACAGACTCAGAGGTGATCTTCAGCGGCTCCATGAGCAGCTTCACAACCAGTAATATGGGGGCAGTGCTGCACTGGAAGGATAGCAAGAACTGGTATAAAGCCTACATTAACGGCAATAACCTGGTGATTCAGAAAGATATCAATGGCACAACGACCATTTTGCAAACTGTTCCCTTTGCCGCGACCGCCGGTACATCCTATACGATTGACTTCAAAATCGTTGGCACAACGCTGACGGCGAATGTGTGGAAAACCGGCACATCCGAGCCGGGCGGCTGGATGGCTACTGTGACGGACAGTTCGCTCTCCTCCGGCTACTGCGGGCTGCGTATTCAGATAGAGAATGGCTCCATTGCCACCATTACATCGTTTCAGGCGTTGTCATGACCTGAAAGCAGACATAGACGCTCACCCTCACAGCGAAAGGCGCTTGACAGATCGTCTATCTGTAACTATACTGGTTACAGATAGACGAAAGGAGAGATACAGCTATCTCGGCGAACAGTCAGTTTGCTATTGCAATTCATATCCTGACCTTGCTGGCTCAGCGGAACGATGAGGTGGTAACCTCGGAGTTTATCGCGGGCAGCGTCAACACCAATCCTGTGTTCATCCGCCGCGTGCTGGGCCTGCTCAACCGTGCCGGGTTTGTTACATCGCAACCGGGTGTAGGTGGAGGCTGGCGACTGCTGCGCCATCCCGCCAGTATGACGCTGCTGGAAGTTTACCGGGCAGTTGACGAGGGCCAGCTTCTGGCTATGCACCATAGCCAGCCCAACCCGGATTGTCTTGTCGGGAGAAATATTCAGCGCACGCTGGCGGCCTACTTCGACGAAGCGCAGCGAGCATTCGAGCAGGTTCTGGCCGGGCAGACCATCGCCCAGGTTCTTGAGACCGTCAGGGAAGATTCCTCTGTTTCCGCGCCATGACAAATCATCGCCGACGTGAGTGAGACTGTCTCTCTTTTTTTGCCTCTATTCGTAACCGTAAAAGTTACAAATCGTTGTGGGAAAGATGTTACTATGCAATCTTTCTCGCCAGCGTAGCACAGAAAGTAGTGCAGAAGGAGCATTTCATGAACATCGTCGTATTTGGTGGCAGCGGCATGATCGGTCAGCGTGTCACGCGCGAAGCCCTGAATCGCGGCCACAATGTTACCGCCGTCGTTCGCAATCCGGCGCAATTTCCCTTTACTCACCCGAACCTGACCGTCAAAGCGGGCAATATGCTCAATCCCGCCGAAGTTGCGCAACTGGTGGCCGGGCAGGACGCGGTGGTCAACGCAACCCGCCAGCCGACAAATGTGGCGGGGCAGAGCTATTCAGACGCCGCTCACGCCTTGATTGAGGGCCTGACACGCGCTGGAGTCCAGCGCCTGATCGTTGTTGGTGGCGCGGGCAGTCTGGAAGTTGCCCCCGGCTTGCAGCTTGTCGACACGCCCGATTTCCCGCCAGCATGGCGACCCGGCGCGCTTGCCATGCGCGATGCGCTCGATATCTACCGCGACGCCAACCTGGACTGGACCTACTTCAGCCCCGCCGGTATGATTGCCCCTGGCAAGCGTACCGGCCATTACCGCACAGGAACTGACCAGCTCGTGACCGCCGAAAATGGTGAGAGCCGCATCTCCGCCGAAGACTACGCGGTTGCTCTGATCGATGAACTGGAAAACCCCCACTTCATTCGCCGCCGCTTCACCGCCGCGTACTGAAAGCGCGCGCTCCATCCTGTCTCATAACGAGAGGTGAGGAAAGCACATGCTCTGCTGGATTGCAGAGCATGTGCTTTCCTCACCTCTCGTTATCCCACATCTTCCTGTCCGAATCGTGAATAAAATATGTGGCATTGCCATGATGAAGAGTAGTGGAAGTAGATAGAGAGAACGTATGGGAAGGAGTGATGTGAAAATGGCAAACGAAAATAGCAATCCTGGCCCTGCTTCGAGCAATCAGGAACAGAATCAAAACCAGAATCAGGAGTTGTATACAGGCCCGCAGGCGCAGAGCGAAGGGCTGTATGGCCCGAAGATGAGTAAGGTGAAAAATCCGAATGCCGGGCAGGAAAATGTGTATGCTGAGACCACTGATGGGCTGGGCTACGCGCCACAGACAGGAGGGGCGCAGTCGCGACAGCAACAAGAGGAGGAACGTGAGAACAACAGGGAGACCGCTCCGTTCAGGCAGCATCCTACCGCTGCCGCCTATGGTGAAGCGCCCGGCGAGACAGGCCACGTGCATACCCCCTATCAGGATATGCAGCCGGTAACGCAGCCTCCACAGCAGCGACAGGCCGGTATGGCCCAGGCCCAGAACTGGGAACGCGAGCAGCAGGCAGGCGAGGTGCCGGGCCAGCAGAGTGGGCCAACCGGCGGCAAGAATTTTGAGCATACCTCTGGCATGGTCGGCTACTATGGCGGTGTGACGCAGCAGGAACAGGAGCAACAGGAGCAGGAAGGCCAGAAGGTCAATGTAGAGCAGTCCCACCAGACCAATACGGCGCAATATACTGGCAAGCCGGGCGTTAAAGCTCCGTCACCGGGACAGGAAGAGGGTACAGCCTGGGGCCAGGATATGGAACAGGGTAATGAGAATGTACCGGCCCGCAACCCCTATGGATATTGATAACGTCTGCTATTGTTTGTGAGAGGTGAAGAAAACCTATGGGAGAGCAAGAGCGACCCATCCGGCAGCATGTGCCGGTCAAAATGTACCGATCAGACAGTCGGCTGACCATTGTAGCGCCTATGCCCGGTCTGGAACCCGAAAATATCCATGTCGATGTTACCAGCGATGGACATCTGATCCTCGTTGGGCAGGTGCGCGGCCTGCTCAAGGGCGTGAAGGAACTGCTGGTAGACGAGTGGACGGTGGGCAATTACCACCGCGATATAGCCTTGCCTGATAATGTAGATGGTGAAGCAGCCAATGTCACCTACGGCAACGGCGTGCTGACGGTTGATCTGCCTATCAGCCGACAGACGCGCCCTGCCCACCTTATCATGCAAAAGGTCGGCCCCGATCACGGCGAGCGCATCGGCAATTTCGGCCATCCTCCGCTATAGAACAGGCAGGGATACAGTAGGGCCAGGGGGCAGACCAGCTACGCCCCTACTAACCTACGAGTGCCCAACCTGGCTCCGTAGTTCGTAGGGGCGCAACTGGCCTGCCCCCTGGCCCCATTTCTCTGAATGGTATTTTTAACTCCCAATTACTTCCAGTGTCTCATGGGCAGGCCGACGACGGGCGAGCGGAAGGTGGGCAGACGGCTCATGCCCAGCGAGCCGATGTAGACGGTGCGCAGATCTGGCCCGCCAAAGGCCACACTGGTGACGAATTGCAGCGTCTGGCCTGCCGCCGCCATCATATCTGTGGGCTGCGCGCTGCCATCGGCAATCTTTTGCTCGAACGTTGAGAGCAGGGCGTCGTTGGCATCCTCAAAGACGACGTGGTAATCGCCGTCGGGCGTGATGATGCCGACGCCGTTGCGAATGACCAGCGTGACCCAGAGATTGCCGTCGGCATCGAAGGCGAAGCCATCGACAGCCGCGCCGAGGCCCAGCCCGTCAGGCCCATAGACCTCTTTGTTCGTCAGGCTGCCATCCGCCTGCACGCGGAAACGCAGAATGCGATTCTTCATCGTTTCGGCCACATACAGATACTCTTCGCTGGCATCGAGCCGCACTTCGTTGGTGAAATAGATGCCATCGGCGACGATGCGCGGTCCCTTTTCGTCGATCAGCACGATGAAGCCATCCGGGCGCGGGTGCGCCGCCGCAGGCCACCAGATTTGCTCGCGGGTTGAGAACGCGGCCCAGAGCCGGTTTTTGCTATCCAGAAAGACGAAATTGGCGCACGTCAATTTGACGCCATCAACCTCGGTCAGGAACTCTTCGACCTGCCCGGTGTTCGGGTTCAGTTTCTGGATGGTGCCGGTGCCGATATTTGCCACGTAGAGCGTGCCGTCGTCGGCCAGCGCCAGTCCGTTGGGTTCGCCGCCGAGCCCCTCGAAAAATTGCTGGTTGCCATTCGCATCGATACGCGTCACACCGCCGCGTCCATCCGAGACCCACAGCGTTCCATCTGGCTGCGCCACTACCGACTCCGGGCGCACGAGATCATGCCCCGTGTAACTCAAATCGCTCAGATCAAGTCGGAACTCTTTGATAGGAATATCGCCCATGATTGTGCTTCCTTTCATCTGGATGGTTGTTTGAAGAAGAGCATGGAATGAAGCAGTCGCGGCTATGCTCCTCTTTGCCGTTCATCAAATCGGGTCTGTGCAAGATACCAATCTATTGTATAACGACAGCGAGGGGTATCACAACGGCTGTTCAAGTCGGCAAAATCTACCCTTTATTCTGTGCTGTATCCAGCGTTTGTATCACCGCTGTCATCCGCTCTCGCGCTCTCTCAAGCTCCGGCAGCTTCACCGCTTCACTCTCACCTGAAAGCGGTAACTCGTCCGCCCGTTCCAGCAATTGCCAGAACCATGCCTCGCGTTCCTCTTCCGCAGGGTATCCATCCGGTTCGTAGAGCAGGCTGGTTGCCACGCGCAGACGCAGCGTCTCCGGTCGCTCGCCAAAGGCTGTGCCGGGCAACGTCGCGACGCCCCATTCATCGAGCAAATAGCGCGCGAGTTCGTCACTCGTCGCGATGCCGCGTTCGTGCAGCGCGTCGCGGTAGGCGGCGAAATCTGGATAGAGGTAGAACGCGCCTGCCGGTCGCGGGCAGAGGATACCCAGGTTCACGAAAGTTTCATATAGCCGTGAAGCGACATAGCCATGCACGCGGGCTGAACGGCGGACGTATGTCTCAAGTTCCGGGTCGGGGCGAAAGGCGGCGATGGCAGCTTGCTGTACAGGCGTGGTGGCCGACGACCAGACCTCGCTTGCCAGGGCGCGCAAAGCCGACATCAGCGCGCTGCCTCCAGCGGTGGCAGGCAGGACAGCGTAACCGAGCCGCCAGCCGCCAGCCGAAAACGCTTTGGAGAGGCCGCCGGTGACAATGCAGCCTTCGGGATAGAAACGCGCGGGTGAGACATGCGGGCGCCAGCCATGCGCCAGTTCCGCGTAAATCTCATCGCTGATCAGCGTAATGCCCTCTGTTCGCGCCCAGCCTGCGATGGCTTCAGCGTCGGCGGCATCAAACATGCCGCCCGTTGGATTGCTCGGCGTGTTCACCAGCAAAATACGCGGGTTTGCGCCCTCACGCCGCGCGCGGGCCAGCGTCTCATCCAGCATGTCAGGTGTCAGTCGGTGGTGGTCGCTGTCGTCGGTTGGCACATCAATCACGCGCCGCCCGGCCAGCCGCGCCTGCGGGCCATAGCTGACCCATGAAGGCACCGGCAGCAACAAATCCCCTTCCAGCGCCTGGAGCAGCGCGTAGAGCAGCGGCTTACTCCCTGGCGCGACGGCCACCTGTGCCGCAGAACCGGCAAGACCCCGTGTCCGTTGCAAATAATCGGCGATGGCCTCGCGCAGCGCGGGCAGACCCAGCACCGGCGCGTAGCTCGTATGCGCCGCCGCGCGCGCCAGTTCTGCTCGCAAGATAGGATGCAATGGAAACGAAGCCTCGCCAAACCCAAGATGAATGGTCTGCAAACCCGCCGTGCGCCGCTTCGCCACCGCCTCATTCATCGCCAGCGTCGCTGAAGTTTCCATCTCCCGTACCGCCGCTGCCAGTCCCAGCGGCGGCTGCTCCTGCAGGTGAACCTGCTGCTGTCCCCGTCTGTGTTGCTCTTGAAATTGCATCGTCCCAATCCGTTTCTGCTACTGCGAAGTAGTGTCAGCAATACATAGCAATAGCATGTACCGGAATGGGGAGAAGTGTCAAGGAGAATGATGATCGGTTTCTGTGAAGATGCGACTGGCCAGGATATCTTCGGCCTCAATGGTCATCAGATCAAGCTTAGAGACCTTTCCTCCTCTGGCGAAGAGGCGATTGGCCTGGCGCAGGCGTGCGCGATCCAGCGCGTTGCGCACGCTACGGGCGTTGGCAAAGCGGGGTTGCTGCATACGTTTCTTCAAGTAGACTTCAAACGCCTGTTGCGCCTCCGGGCTGAAACGATACATATACTCTGCGAGCATCAGTTGGGCGATGGCGAGTAGTTCCTCAAGCGTGTAATCGGGAAAATCCAGGTGGTGGGCGATGCGTGAACTGAAACCGGGGTTGGACTGGAAAAAGGATTCCATGCGATCCTTATAGCCCGCGAGGATGACAACGAGGTCTTCGCGCTGATTCTCCATCACCTGCAACAGGATTTCGATGGCTTCCTGCCCGTAGTCGCGCTCGTTTTCCTGACGATAGAGGTAGTAGGCTTCGTCGATAAACAGAACGCCGCCTATTGCTCTTTTGAGTACCTCTCTGGTTTTGGGAGCTGTATGGCCGATATACTGACCGACCAGGTCGTCGCGTGTCACGGCAACCAGGTGTCCTTTGCGTACATAATTGAGTCGGTGCAGGATAGTTGCCATACGCATGGCGACGGTGGTTTTGCCAGTGCCTGGCGGGCCGGTAAAGGACATATGCAGCGATGGAGGGCGCGCCGTCAGCCCGAGGCTACGGCGCATGCGCTCAACCAGCAACAGAGCAGCAATCTCGGTAATGCGTTTCTTGACCGATTGCAGCCCCACCAGTTCGCGGTCGAGCTTTTGCAGAACTTCCGTGATCTGTGACTCCTGCAACATGCTCGCCATATCTGCGACCTCGGCGTTATCAGGAGCCTCAAGTAACGGCTTTTCCACAATCTCTTGTCCTCCGGCTTGAGAAGACTGAATCATGAGAATCGTTCTCCTTCAGGTTTATCGGTTGCATAGCTGTGTATGGTGTAGTTCATGACACGGTCGTGTGCCTGCTCACGCACCAGGCTAAAACCGGGGTCGTGCGGCGGACGGTTGACGATAAAGGAAAGGGCGATGGTCTGGCGCCCTCGTGAGCGGTCGTAGGCGCCGACGCGGATGTAGTGGTGCGGGTAGGCTTTGCGGCAGGCATTGATCTCGTAGAGGATGGCGGCAGGGTCCTTCAGGTCGAACATTGGCAATCCCCACATCTCCCAGTAAGTGTTGCGCGGGTGAGGGTCATCCGTAAATTCCACGTTGATGGGCCAGCCGTTATCCAGGCAATATTGAATCTGCATCGTGATTTCATCATCGGTTAGCGGTGGCAGGAAAGAAAACGTTCCCTGTGTCAGGTGAAAAGGCATGCTGTGAAACCTCCCTGTTTAATAGCTCGGCGTTGGAATGGCGTCGGGTGTGTCGGTCGAAGTGTAGTTAAAGCTCACATCTTTCCATACTTCGAGGGCAGCGCGCAACGGGGCGCACCATCTCGCGGCCTTTTCCAGAATTTCCGGTCCTTCATGGTAGAAGTCACGTCCTTCATTGCGCGCCTGGATCATGGCCTCGACGGCGACACGGTTGGCCGTTGCGCCTGCGGCGATGCCCATGGGATGGCCGATGGTGCCACCGCCAAACTGAAGCACGACGTCCTCGCCCAGGTAGTGCAACAATTGATGTATCTGCCCGGCGTGAATGCCGCCGGAGGCAACCGGCATGACAGCCGGTATGGAGGCCCAATCCTGCTCGAAGAGCAGGCCAAGCGCCGGATCAGCATCATACTTCATGCCGCGCAGTGTTTTATAATACCCCTGAACGGCCAGAGGATCGCCTTCCAGCTTGCCTACTATCGTACCGGCGTGGAGGTGATCGACTCCGGCCAGACGCATCCACTTGGCAATCACGCGGAAGGAGATGCCGTGCATCTTCTGGCGCGTGTAGGTGCCATGACCGGCGCGGTGCAGGTGCAAGATCAGCCCGTTCTTGCGCGCCCATTTCGCCATTGATTGAATGGCGGTATAGCCAACGGTCAGATCGATCATGATGATGACGCTGCCCAGCTCTTTCGCGAATTCCGCACGCTCATACATATCCTCCATAGTTGCGGCAGTGACATTCATGTAGTGGCCTTTGATCTCACCGGTCTCGGCACTGGCCTTGTTGACCGCCTCCATACAGAAGAGAAAACGATCTCGCCAGCGCATGAAGGGCTGCGAGTTGATATTCTCGTCGTCTTTCACGAAATCCAGGCCGCCGCGCAGCGCCTCGTAGACAACGCGCCCGTAATTGCGGGCGGAAAGACCAAGCTTCGGTTTGGTGGTTGCGCCAAGCAGGGGACGGCCATACTTATCCAGGTACTCTCTCTCCATTGCGATGCCATGAGGCGGTCCCTGGAAGGTCTTCACGTAGTGCGGCGGGATGCGCATATCCTCTAGCCGCAAGCTCTTGAGCGCCTTGAAGCCAAAAACGTTGCCAATGATACTGGAGGTCAGGTTGGCGATAGACCCCTCCTCGAAGAGATCGAGATCGTAGGCAATGCAGGCAATATACTGATCTGTACCGGGAACAGGCACTACCCGGTAGGCTTTGGCCTGGTAGTTCTCGTAAGCCGTTAAGCGGTCGGTCCAGACAACTGTCCAGGTCGCGGTAGACGATTCGCCGGCCACTGCGGCGGCAGCTTCAATGGGTTCTACGCCTTCCTGTGGCACAATACGAAATGCGCACAGGATATCAGTGTCTTTCGGTTCGTAATCGGGCTGCCAGTAGCCCATCTGGGCGTAGGGAATAACCCCCGATGCCCAGCGACTTCTCTGCTCAGGCAATGCCTCTATTGTCATCAAGTTGCTCCTTCTGTTCTCAAGCGACGACTTTCTTGTAGAAAAGTGTAGCATCGCAAACGTATTCGTTGTAGTAGCAGTTCGCTATCAAACCCATAGCCCCGGCTCTATATTTCAGCTTCTCCAGTGTGCTATACTGGTGATGAATGTCGTCAGGACAGAAGCAAGCGCAAGAACAGAACGAAGAGGATGGTATGCCTGAACATGAGCCGACGATAACCGCTGCCGGGAACGAGCAAAGTGACTTCACGGTGCATCAGTTGACGGTATTTTGCACGGTAGCGCGTTCCTTGAGCTATACACGGGCAGCCGAGGCACTCTACCTCTCGCAGCCCGCTGTCACACAGCAGGTCAGGACGCTGGAAAAAATGCTGGGCCTGCGCTTATTCGCCCGCAGCGGCAGGGGCATTGTACTGACGCCCCCCGGTCAGGAGTTTTTGCGCAAGGCGGAACGGTTGCTCGCGCTGCTGGCTGAAACCGCTTCCGTCGTGAATGAGATGTACGCGCTCAAACGGGGCAGCGTGGTCATAGGGGCCAGTACCAGCGCCGGGACGTATGTGCTGCCCTCCTTCCTCAGCGCCTTCTATAGAGAGTATCCACGCATCCATGTGACGCTGATGGTCGCAAATCGTCGTGTGATTGAGGAGCGTCTTTTGACTCATGAGCTAGACCTGGCAGTAATGAGCCTGATCGAGCAGCAAGAACGGTTTACCATCCAGTTTTTACGCTCCTATGAACTGGTAGTGGTAGCTCCCCCCTCTCACCGGCTGGTGAAACATCCCTCTTTGACCCTGGCTGATTTGCAACAGGAGACTTTTCTGCTGCGCGAGCAGGATTCTGGCACGCGATTGGGAGTGGAGCAGCATTTTGCGCAGGCAGGGATAGCGTTACGGGCCAGCCTGGAGCTGGGCAGTATTGAGGCCATCAAGGAAGGGGTGATTGCGGGTCTGGGGATCGCAGTCCTTCCTCGCGAATCTATTACGCTGGAGGTGGCCGTTGGCGACCTGACCATACTGGATGTGCAGGGCTTCCCGTTGCAACGGCAATGGTATGTCGTCTCCTTGAGAGACAGGAAGCTCTCACATGCGGCAATTGCCCTTGAGCAATTTCTCCGGCAAAGGTAGGCAGGATGCATTGCTCATTCATGCTGCTGGCGGTAGGTTCGCAGGAACTCGATAAAGTCGGTGGTGCTGGCATTCAATGGGCGTTCGGCGAGACGAGCGATGTACCAGCGGCGCTGGAGGGGGAATTGCTCTACATCCAGGATGGCCAGCGTGCCAGAGGCAACTTCGCGTTGCACCGCCGCTTTCGAGAGGACGCTCACTCCCAGACCGGCTGCCACCGCCTGTTTGATCGCTTCGATATGTCCAAGCACCATCTCGGTCTTGAGCGCTATCCCCGCTACCTCGAACAACTCCTCGACCGCCGCTCGTGTACCCGAACCGACTTCGCGCAGCAGAAAGACTTCATCGGCGAGACGAGCCAGGGAAATCGCGCTTTGCCCGGCCAGGGGGTGTTCGGCTGCCGCCACTGCCACCAGTGGATTCGCCAGAAACGGTTCAGCTATCAGCCCTTCCACTGCTGGCGGGCGACCGGCGATGACAAGATCGGCTTCCCCGGCCAGCAACTGATTGCGCACGTCTGCCCTGTTTGCCACGTGCAGATGGAGGACGACCCCCGGCTGCCTGCGATGAAAAGCGCCCAGGATGTGCGGCAACACATAGGTTCCGACTGTTGTATCGGCAGCGAGGCGCAGCGGCACGTGTTCCGCCAGTGCGACTCCACGCAGCTCCGCCATTGCCTGCCATGCTTCGTCCGCTGCTGCTACCACCTGTTGCGCCTGTGCATACAGTTCTCTCCCCTCACTCGTCAGGGCCAGTCGTTTGCCCCACTGCTCGAACAGGGTTAGCCGGGTGATCTGTTCCAGTTCTGCGACATGCGCCGATACTGTTGGCTGCTGGCAACCTAGCTCGCGGGCCGCTCGCGTATAGCTCAGCAGCCGTGCGACGGCACAGAACACCCGGAGTTGTCGTATGGTGAGTCTTTCCAGCCGCGACCAGCTCATTAATAACCTCTAACCTATGCTAAGTATAGCGAATTGCCGGTTGTTCTTATATCTACTCCTTGTTATCATTATAGCATGGGCAGCATAGCTGAGAAGAGATTCGGGCGTTGAGAGATTTGTGCCTGCAGCAGTCTATGTGACAGGAGGTAGAGAGCATTGGACAGAAAGAGCAGAAGGAGTTAGAAAAACGATATGGCCGCATCAGTTGGAGCAATCGCACGCCCGATCATCCTGGGGATGGTGGGGGATAGTGCTGCCGGGAAGACCACGTTGAGTCGAGGCATTGCTCGTATCCTCGGCATGCAACAGGTATCGATCCTCTGCACTGACGACTATCATTGTTATAATCGCCAGCAGCGTAAAGAGAGAGGTATCACCCCGTTGAATCCTGCCTGCAACTACCTCGATATTATGGCGCAACATTTGCGCTTGTTGCGTGCCGGTGATCCGATCCTCAAGCCACACTATGACCACAGGCTGGGTGACTTCGGGCCACCGCAGTATATTGTGCCGCGCCCCTTTCTGATTGTCGAGGGGCTGCTTGGTTTTTACCGGCAGGAAATGCGCAATGCCTTTAGCGTGCGCGTCTATCTCAACCCGCCGGAGGAACTGCGGAAGCGGTGGAAACTCCGCCGCGACTCAGGGGAGCGAGGCTATACGGAACAGGAGGTGCTGCGCGAACTGACCATACGCGAGCCGGACTCGGCTGCCTTTATCCGGCCACAGAGGCAGTACGCGGATATTGAGGTGTGCTTTTTCCCTGATGAGCGAACTCATTATATGGGTGACGCGCATCTCAATGTACGTCTGACGCTACATGGGACGTTGCCCCATCCTGACCTGAGCCAGATTATTGAAGAAGATAGCTCCGGGTGCGTGCGTTCCACCCTCGGACGTGAGGCTGGCCGGGCCGTCGAGTACCTGGAGATCGACGGCTCTATTCCTGATGAACCAGCTGCTGCACTGGAACGCGGCATTCTTGATTGTCTGGACGAGTGTGGCGCTGCTTCCCCGACGGAGTTGGGTCAATATTCCGATCCCCAGATTCATCATAGTCATCCTCTGGCATTGACACAGTTGCTTCTGGCTTACCACCTGCTGCGAGCAAGACAGCGCGAAGAAATCGAAGTCTGAGCAGGCTTCCGTACAGCCTAGCACATCGAAACATATCGCGTAGAGCTGAAAACGTGATAGAGAATGGGAGGAGCAAAAGATATGAAAATTGGCATTAATGGATTTGGTCGTATCGGTCGTTTAGTCCTGCGTTCTGCGCTGGTTCGTCATATCGATCTGGATATCGTAGCAATCAATGATCGGGGCAATGCCGAGATCAACGCGCATCTCTTCCAGTATGATTCTACCTATGGTCCCTATCAGGGGAGGGTGGAGGCGGGTGATGGTCAGATTATCATTGAAGGACGGCCCATTCGTATCGTTTCGCATCTCAACCCGCTTGCTATTCCCTGGAGCGACTTCGGCGTTGAACTGGTGATCGAAGCCACCGGAGCTTTTACCGCCGCCGAGCAGGCCTCTCTGCACCTGCATGCAGGGGCAAAGCGCGTGCTGGTGACTGCGCCGAGCAAGGGGGCCGATGTGACACTGGTGGTTGGGGTGAACGAACAGGTGTATAACCCCGCGGAGCATCACATTGTTTCTGCCGCTTCCTGCACCACTAACGGCCTGGCAGTCATGGCAAGCGTCCTGCATGAACACTTTGGCTTACAACATGGCACCATGAGTACCATCCATTCCTACACCAATGATCAGCGTATCCTTGACCGTAGCCACAAGGACCCGCGCCGCGCGCGAGCAGGCGCTGAAAACATCATCCCGACGACGACCGGCGCGACCCGCTCGCTGGGCGAGGTCATCCCGGCGCTGGCAGGTAAGTTTCATGGTGTCTCCTATCGTGTCCCAACGATCACTGTCTCCGTCCTTGACCTGGTTGTTACCTTGCAGCGTGCGGCGACTGCCGCCGAGGTCAATACCGCTTTCGCTCTGGCCGCCTGTGGCCCTCTGGCCAACATCCTCGGCTACACCAGCCTGCCCCTGGTCTCCAGCGATTTCCGGGGCGACTCTCGCTCCTGTATTGTCGATGGTTTGATGACCACTGAACTGAGCGAGGAAAAGACCATCCGCGTCGTTGGCTGGTACGACAATGAATGGGGCTATGCCAGCCGCGTCGCCGACCTTGCCTGCTATATCAGTCAATATGCCCACGACGAGCAACCTTCCGCATCTCTACAGAGGAGCGTGCCTTAGCCTGCGTGATAGTCTTTCAGGCATCACATAGTTCTCACAAATTCCCGCGACCCTTGACATATCACTTCTCTGTATCCTATACTATTGATACCCCCACCAGGGGGGTATGGGTATACATGAAGTGATAAGAGACGGGTCGTGGGTATGACAATAGAAACGAAACAATTACATGAGATAGAAACGATTGTACAGGCCGGGGCAAGTCAGGAACAGGTGACGCTGGCGCTTGAGGGCATGACCTGCGCTTCCTGCGCTATGCGCATCGAAAAGGGCCTCAAGAAGGTGCCGGGGGTGGAAGAGGCCAGCGTGAACCTGGCGACCGAGCGGGCGACTGTGGTCTATAACCCGCAGGAGACCGATATCGACCGGCTGGTGCAGAAGGTAGAGGCTGTGGGATATCATGCCATTCCATTAGTCATGCCTGCTGCCCTGAAACAAAACAGTGTGGCCACTGCCACCTCTGCTGTTTCCAGTGGTTCCGAGCGTGCAGAGCCTCTTCCTGTTGCCGGTCAGGCAGATGAAGTGAGCGAGCGCAGGCAGGGGGAGATCAGGCGTAAGCGCAACCTGTTGATCCTGGGCATTGCGCTGACTGCGCCGGTGGTCATCCTGAGCATGTTTTTCATGAACCGCTTCGCGGGGGAAAACCTGTTGCTGCTGGCGCTCACAACTCCCGTCTGGGCGATTGTCGGCTGGGAGTTTCATCGCGGCGCGCTGAAGAACCTGCGACATGGCAGCGCCAATATGGATACGCTGATCTCGGTCGGCTCAACCGCTGCTTACCTGATGAGTGTGGTTGCCACTTTCCTGCCCGATGTGGTCGGCGCGACAACGTTCTATGATACGGCGGCTTTGATCATTACCCTGATTTTCCTGGGTAAGTACCTGGAAGCGCGGGCGAAGGGGCAGGCCAGCGAGGCTATTAAGAAGCTGATTGGCCTGCAACCGCGTACTGCCCATGTCCTGCGCAACGGCCAGGAGAGGGAGATTCCGGTTGAGCAGGTGCGTGTGGGCGATGAACTGATCGTGCGACCGGGTGAGAAGATTCCGGTTGATGGCGTCGTTCTCTCCGGCCACTCTGCCGTCAATGAGGCCATGATTACCGGCGAAAGCCTGCCGGTAGAGAAACGTGAGGGCGACTCGCTGATCGGCGCGACCGTCAACCAGACCGGCCTGCTGACAATGCGCGCTACCGGCGTTGGCTCAGACACCATGCTGGCGAATATCATCCGACTGGTGGAGCAGGCTCAGGGTTCTAAAGCGCCTATCCAGCGACTGGCCGATCGCATTGCCAGCGTCTTCGTACCGTCCGTGCTGGTGATTGCCGCGCTAACCTTTATCGGCTGGACGGTTATTGGCTACCTGATTGATGGCGTTGCTGCCGCTGGTATGATGAATGGAGCAAACACGCCCTGGATTGTGGCGCTGGTCGCAGCCGTTGCCGTGCTGGTGGTGGCCTGCCCCTGCGCGCTGGGACTGGCGACGCCAACGGCCATTATGGTCGGCACGGGCCGGGGAGCGGAACAGGGCATTCTCATCAAGGGCGGCGAGAGTCTGGAACGCATTCAGGCTGTGCAGGCCGTTCTTCTCGATAAGACCGGGACCATTACGCGCGGCAGGCCCGAATTGACCGATGTGGTTGTGCTGCCGGACGCAGGCATCACTGCCGATGAACTGCTGCGACTGGCGGCAGAGGCCGAACGCGGCTCCGAACACCCGCTGGCGAGCGCGCTGGTGGAGGGCGCGCAGGCGCACGGTCTGACGCTGGATCATTTTCCAGAACAGTACACCGCGCTTGCCGGGCGCGGCCTGCAAGCGCGTATCGAGGGGCATGACGTGCTGATCGGCAGCAGACGTTTGCTTGCTGAACGTGGGCTGGATACAGAGCAGGAAACGTTTGCGGCATTAGAAGATCAGGGCAAGACGGTGATGGTGGTGGTTATCGATGGCAAGCTGGCGGGCCTGTTAGCGGTCGCCGATACGGTCAAGCCGGGTTCTGCCGGGGCGGTGCAACAGCTACAGGAGCAGGGCATCCAGGTCTGGATGGTCACAGGCGACAACCGGCGCACCGCGCAGGCCATCGCGGCACAGGTGAGCATTCCGGCGCAGCAAGTGCTGTCGGAGGTTCTGCCGGAGGAGAAAGTCAACGCGGTGAAACGCTTGCAGCAACAAGGGCTGGTTGTGGCCTTTGTTGGCGATGGTATCAACGACGCGCCGGCGCTGGCCCTGGCCGATGTGGGTATCGCGCTGGGGACAGGCACAGATATCGCGATGGAGGCAGCCGATATTACGCTGGTCAAAGGCAGCCTCAAGAGCGTGGCGACGGCCCTTTCGCTGTCGCGCGCGACGATGCGCACGATCAAACAGAATCTCTTCTGGGCTTTTGCCTACAACACCGTGCTGATCCCGCTGGCCATGCTTTCGCCGCTGATCCCCTTCTTGCGGGAACAGGCCCCCATCTTCGCGGCGGCAGCGATGGCGCTTTCGTCCGTCACAGTCGTCAGCAATTCGCTGCGCCTGCGCCGCTTCGGGCGGTGGGCGAGAAAGTAAGGAAAGGAGAACGCTTCACATGCAAGAGGAGCGCAAAGCGGATGCCCTCAAACGGCTCTCCTACATCGAGGGACACGTGGCCGGTATCCGCAAGATGGTTGAAGAGGATAAATACTGTATTGACATTTTGCGCCAGACCTACGCGGTACGCAAGGCTCTGGAGAAATTAGAAGCCATGATCCTGGAAGGCCACCTGCGCACCTGCGTGCCGGAAGGCATCAAGGGTGATCGTGAAGAGCAGGTCATTCAGGAACTCATCCAGCTCTATACGGTGGCCGGTAATCGCTAACTACTGCTGGTTTTCGACCTTTCCCGTCTGTCAGACAGGGAAAAAAGTACGCTTTGATGGAAGCAAACTGGCTCAATCAGGTATAATTACGTGCAATCTGGAGGAACAATAGCATGGAAACAACAACGCTTGTCGCACCGGACATTTCTTGCGAACACTGTCAGCATGCCATTGAAGGCGCGCTCGGCGAACTACAGGGAGTCAGCAAGGTGAAGGTGGATATTCCAGCGAAAACTGTGCAGGTAACATACAACCCGCAGCAAATTTCGCTGCCGAAGATCGAGGAGGTTCTCGACGAGACGGGCTACACTGTTGCTAAACAGGCTTAGCCTGTTCTGGTAAGGGAATAGAGAATCTGCAAGATTGATTTCGATGCGAGCGAAAGCCTGTTTCTCCGGTTATCCCATCGTCGCGGTGAACAATACACGCCGATCAGTCTACGAGCATGAAGTGGCTGGAAGGGTGTCTCTTATTGAGGCCTCTAGCCGAGAAGAGGAGATAACACGACATGAAACGGATTTTCTTTCTGCTTGCTGCCATTCTGGCGGCTCTTTGCGTCCTGCTTGCTCTTTATTACTCTATTCCTGGCATACCTCATCCCTTCTTTGTGGCGGGGTATGGCATCGTCAGTCCGGCTGCTCACCCCGTTGCAGCGAAGTGGACCCACCATAAATATTCGGCGGCATTTCTTGGTCTGGCTGTTCTCCTCGCTCTGGCTGCTTTCCTGTTCCGCCGGAAAAGGGGAGGAATCAAAACAGCGTAAGGGTTCAGCGGGCAAAGGATGATTTCTATGCAGGCACTACTGGGTATTGATCTAGGGACAACCGGCGTTAAAGCGGCACTTTTCGCAGCGGATGATGGCAGCACGCTGGCCTCCGCCTTTGTCGATTACCCGCTTTACCACCCGCGTCCGGGCTGGGCGGAACAGAATCCTGCTGAGTGGTGGCAGGCTACGATCAGCGCCATCCGTGCCTGCCTGGCCGGTGGCGCGCAGCAAGGAGTGCAGGCGACTGATGTGCGCGGCGTCGGTCTCTCCGGCCAGATGCATGGCGTTGTCCTGCTGGGCGCGGACCATGAAGTGCTGCGCCCCTGCATTATCTGGGCCGACCAGCGCAGCGAGGCGCAATGCCGCTGGATCACGGAGCGCGTGGGGTCCGAGCGATTGATCGAACTGGTGAGCAACCCCGCGCTGCCCGGCTTCTCTGCGCCCAAGCTGCAATGGATTCGCGACAACGAGCCGGAAATCTTTGCCCGCGCCCGCACCATGCTGCTGCCCAAAGACTATATCCGCTATTTGCTCACCGGCACGATGGCAATGGAAATCTCTGATGCCGCCGGTACGGCCCTGCTGGATGTCAAACATGGCGACTGGTCGCGTGAGGTGCTTGAGGCGCTGGAACTCAACCCGACCCTGTTGCCGCCCGTCGTTGAGGCGGCCGCAGTGGCCGGGGCAATTACCGAAGAGGTGGCGGCCCTTACCGGTTTGCCTGCCGGAACGCCGACCGCGGGCGGCGGCGCGGATAATGCCTGCGGGGCTGTTGGCAATGGCGTTGTGCTACCTGGTCTCGCGCTTGTCTCCATTGGCACCAGTGGCGTCGTGCTGGCCTACGCCGGTTCTCCACAGGTCGATACCTCTGGCCCAGTTCCGCGCGTGCATACCTTCAACCACGCCGTGCCGGGGGCCTGGTATCTTATGGGGGTGACGCAGGGGGCCGGTCTCTCATTGCGCTGGGTGCGCGACAACCTCGGCCTGCCGGAGAGCGCGCTGGAACGCTGGACGGGCATCGATGCCTACGAACTGCTGGCGAACGAGGCCGCGCCGGTGCCTCCCGGCAGCGAGGGACTCATCTTCCTGCCCTATCTGCAGGGCGAGCGCACCCCCCACCTGGACGCTTATGCGCGCGGCGGCTGGATTGGCCTCACCGCCAGCCATAGCCGGCGGCACCTCGTGCGCTCCGTTCTCGAAGGCGTGGCCTTCAGTCTCAAAGACTGCTTCGCTATCCTGCAGGAGCAGGGGCTGACGCTGGAGCAGATGCGCGCGACCGGCGGCGGCGCGAAAAGCCCGCTCTGGCGACAGATTATCGCCGACGTGCTGGGCGTGGAACTGGTGACTACCAACGCCACCGAGGGGCCGGCCTTCGGGGCCGCTCTACTGGCAGGCGTAGCCAGCGGCGTCTATGCCTCCGTCCCGCAAGCCTGCGAACAAACCGTGCGCATCGTCGAACGCACCGAACCCCAGGCGCAATATAAGCAGGCTTACGCGCAAGCCTACGAAGTCTACCGCGCCCTCTATCCGGCTCTCAAGCCGATTATCAGCAAACCTTTGTAATTGAACTGGACGTGTCATGCGCAGTGGCGGCGAAGTATCTGCGTGTGTGCAACTGCTATCGAGGGCAGCCAGATGCTTCGCTGCCGCTCAGCATGACACGTCTCTGCTTCCAGGCGCGGCTGCTGAGCGGTAGCGAAGCATGGCATGTTCCAGGCTTAATGATGTTGCGCACCGACGGGCTGGGGGTGCCGGGCCTGGGCGAGCAGGTCGTGGACTTCCTGATCGCTGGTCTGGGAGAAATCCTGGTACCAGTAGCCGACGCCGTAGAATGGTTCGGGCGTCTGCGCGCAGATCACCTGGGAAACTAACTGGCTCAGGTCTTCGCAGGTTTGTGGCGCGCCGACCGGCGTTGCCACCACAATTTTTGCGGGATGCTCCTGTTTCAACGCCTCTATGGCCGCGCGCATAGTTGAGCCGGTCGCCAGGCCATCATCGACCAGGATGATGATTTTCCCTTTTACATCGGGCAGGGGCCGGTCATCACGATAGAGGTGGTCTCGTCGTTGCAGTTCCTGCTCCTCACGCGCCGCCACCGCGTCAATGACACGGCGCGGGATATGCAGCATGTTGATGACTTCGTTATTGAGAACAATGATCCCGCCTGTGGCAATGGCTCCCATCGCCAGTTCCTCGTGTCCGGGGACGCCCAGCTTGCGCACAATGAACACATCCAGCGGAACGTGGAGCGCCTTCGCTACCTCGAAGCCGACGGGGACGCCGCCGCGAGGCAGCGCCAGCACGATCACATCGGGATTGTTCGCGTATTGTTGTAGTTGGGTCGCCAGGTAGCGTCCTGCTTGCAATCTATTTTCATAGATGGGCATAATATTCCTCCTCTCAACCCTGGCCTCTCGCTATCTTCCTATCCTGTCTTCTCCTCACCTGTCTGTGTTTGTCCTGAACCTGCCAGGTAGCGCGTGAACCACTCACTTGCCAGTTGCGCGACTTTCTCCAGCGTGCCAGGTTCTTCAAACAGGTGCGTTGCTCCTGGTACGATTTCGAGCGCCTTTGGCCCGCGCAGGAGCGAGTATGCCATACGGTTCAACTCGATGACCTGAGGGTCGTTGCCGCCGACAATCAGCAGGGTCGGCGTCAGAATCGAGGTCAGGCACGACCCGGCCAGATCGGGTCGACCGCCGCGTGAGACGATTGCGCCAACGAGCATTGGCAGTTCCGACGCCGCAACCAGAGCAGCCGCTGCGCCTGTGCTGGCCCCGAAGTAGCCGATCTTAAGGTTGGCCGTACTCGCGTTCGTGGTCAGCCAGTTCGTTGCGCCCACTACGCGCTTGCTCAGCAAGGGGATATCGAAGCGCAGGTGGGCTGTGTGCATATCCTCCACCTCTTCTCGCTGCGTCAGTAAATCGATTAAGAGCGTAGCGAAACCGGCCTGTTGCAAGACTCCAGCGACGTACTGGTTGCGCGGGCTGAACCGGCTGCTCCCGCTGCCATGCGCGAACAACACCACTCCCCGCGCATTCTCTGGAATGGTGAGATTGCCTTCGAGTATCACGTTATACCCGATCGGCACCTGAACTTGATTGGCTGTGCTATTCATGGTCTCCCGGCGCTGCTCTCTCCTTGAAGCAGCGTCTCCCTCCTTCTATCCTATCCGTGCATTGCTCACAGGACAGTGGTTTGCGTACGTGTGGCTGCGCCTGCCGTTATCTGTCTTTATCCTGGTATAGCATATCCCGTGAAGTATGCATGGACAAGTCAACAATAAGGCACGTGGACGTGTCATGCGGGGCGGGAGCAAAGCAACTCAGAATGGCCTGCACAGCTGCTTTGCTCCCTCTCCGCATGACACATCTGTGTTGATTTTCAATACCCTGTTAAGGTCCGATAGTATATACTTTCTTTATGTAACACGAATCCCCCGTACAAATCGTCTATCTTGCTGAAAAATGAAAGGAGTGCGAACTGTGAGCTTTGCCGATAGCATCCTGACCGAGAATCTAGACACATTGCGCCAGCAACTGCTGTATCACCCGCTCTGGCTGGGGATAGAGCAGGGGACGCTGGAGCGAGAGCGTCTGCGTCTGTTCGCCTTACAGGACTGGTGGCTGGTGCGCGAAGCCTACCGGCTGGATGCTCTGGCCGTCGCGGGTATTTCCGATCTTGAAGTGCAGGAGTTGTTGCTTGCCAAGCTCGTGCCGAAAATTGGCGGCTATAAACTGCTCCTGCGCTTCGGCTCTGCGCTCGGCTTCTCGCGAGCCGAATTCGATGCCGTTGAGCCGCTGGCGGGTTGCATGGCGCTCACCAACTTCTTTTACTGGATGCTGGCCTATGGCTCGCCCGCCGAGAAACTGGCCTCCGTCAGCGCCAGCGAGGATATCTTCATCCAGATTTGCGCCCGCGTTGGCCCCGCGCTCATGCGCAATTACGGCCTGAGCGCCGAGCAGGTCGAGTTTTTCAGCGCCCACGACGAGATCGGCGCGCATGTCACCCCCGTTGATGCCGCGTTGCTGGCGCGCTATGATACTCCTGCCGACCGCCAGCGTATCACCCGCGCCGTCCGCCTCAGCCATGAATACGAACTCATGTTTTATGATACGGTCCTGCATACCCCACTCTGAGTGCGCAGGTAGTAACGATTTTGCTGGCTGTGCCGTAATCCTTAAAGAAGGTGTATTTTCTGGAAGAGTCCTGAAGAAGCCTGCGAGAAGAGAGGTTATCATGGTTGTCGGCCTGGGTACCCTACCACCGCCGCCGGTGGTGCGCGAAAAACTGACGGTGTTTGAGCGGATACAGCCCGAATTTGAAGCGTGTTTTCGTTTTGTGCAGGATGTGCAGGGGCAGAAGCGTTTCCCATCGTTTCCTGTCAGGGAGACGGTGCATTTCCTGCATGCCCTCTGGCTCTGTGAGTGCAAAGATCGCCTGCTGAGCGTGTATCGCAATATCGAGCGGTATGAAGGGCGTCACTGCCTGGACCTGATGCGAAGCTGGCAAAACGGTGACAGTAGTGGCGTGGTGGCCTTCATTCAGCGCAAACTCGATATGCCCCCGCTGGCGCAACTTACGCAGCAGTATGAGCTGGCGCAGCGTAGTGGCGGCGATTTCGGTCTTGCCCGCCGTCTGGCACACGGGCGCATCGTGCAGATTGTGCGTAGCATGAACTTCCTGCACGCCCTGGATGCCATCTTCGCCCTTTCGCCTGACGAGCTTCAACAGCAGGTGCAGGCCGCATGCGCTGAGTTCGGGCATCGACCGGAGCAGATCGAGCAGCAACTGGCCGAGATGGAGAGGCCCATCTACGGTTTTGTGCCGCACCAGGCGCTGGCGCAGCGCAATATGACGGTCATGAACGCCCTCGGCGTGCAGATTATGAGCTACCCCTCCGACCTGCCCGGCCATCGTTCCTGGCGTGTCCTTGAGCCGACCGTCCCGCCCGGCCCCTACGCCCAGCACGTCATCGTTGGCTACCTGGAACGCATCACTCCCTGGTACAACAACCCCAGAAACAAAAACTTCGTCGATCGCCCCGAATACAGCGGCACCGAAGAAGTCTGATTGCCGCTACCATAAGGGCTGACAAAAGCCCCGGACAGGCCACCGGGTTGACGCCGTAGGCCACCCGCAAGAGATGGCCCTACTATACACAATACACATTGTGCGGCTTGCAGAGCGGACGTATATAGAGTAGGGCTACCTCCATAGGCGTCAACTTAAGCCCGTGCCAACGCCAGGCAGGCCACCGACGCTGCGCCAGGCAGGCCACCGACGCCGCCGCAGGCCACCCGTTGCCCGCAGGCCACGCGCAAGGGGTGGCCACCCGTTGCCCGCAGGCCACCCGCCAGGGGTGGCCCTACTATATACGATGCATCTCGTGAGCCTTATAGAGCCATGCGGGCCGGTCGTCTAGAGTAGGGCCACCCCTGGCGGGTGGCCTGCCTGGCGCTCACACGGCCTTCAGTTAACGCTTCTGGGGGTGGCCCTGCTCTACACGATGCGGTCGTGCCGCTGGTGGAGCGGTCGTATATAGTAGGGCCACCCCTGGCGGGTGGCCTGAGATTCTGGGTGAGGTGGCCTGAGATTCTGGGCGGCGAGGCCGTAAGTTCGCGCCTTTGAGGCCATCCTCTTGCGGGTGGCCTGCTCACTTACACCTTTTCCTTTTACTCACTCATGACATTTGTCATACCCATCTCATGACTGTCTTCACTACCGCCTGCACGTCTATCTCCATATACTTAGACCATCAGACGCAACGAGAAAACGTTGGTTGAGCTGTAAAACGGTATAAGACAGAATAAGAAAGGGAATGGTTGACAACTATGACAAAGACAGAAAAAACACTCTACAACCTGCAACTGACCGCTGTTATCCTGATGGCCGCCGGGTATGGTTGGATCAACGGCAACTTCGTACAGCCCTTCTTCACTTCATGGGGCATGTTCGCCGATCTGCTCCATCTTGCCCCATTCATCGCGTTGCTGCTGTTGAGCCTGCCCTTCTTCAGCGCATTCGTGGAAGGGAAGCGGGCCAGCGGCGCGCGAGCTGGCATCACCATCGTTGCAGCAATCGGTATCCTCGCCTGCCTGGTGTTTATTATCCTCGGCGCGAGCAATCCCGATCCCAATTCGGTCGGTGTGCATACCTTCGAGGACACAATGCCGGTCATTGTGCTGAATGCGGGAACGCTGCTCTGGATTGCCACTCTCCTGCCCTTCCGGCGCGGGAAAGAAGCTGCGGTTCTGACGCCTCAAAAAGAGGCTGATGTCGTGAAATAACGCCGGGTGCCGGGTGACCGTATGGTTGCCTGGCATTCTGTCCTGGGAAAACGGCGCACACCAGAGTGGATAAACGCCTGCCTTCGCTGTAAAATAGAACAGAACGTCGACCGGGGTATGACGCAATTCAGAGCAGTGAGCCAGAAGGGCGTGAAAAGATGAACGATATACAGGTAAATGACCACCGGAGGAACGAGGGTGACAGGGGAAGCGGTTTCTTGAGAATGCAAGACCGCTCCCTTTATCTCCTGTGGCTGGTGTGGATTGTCTGGTTGCCCTTTCTGATACCCCCCATCGTCGGGCTTTTTCAGGTACACACTCCGCTGCCGCGTCTGATTGTCACGCTCGCCGGTATTGCACTGTTCGCAGGAATCTATGTCCGGGCAACATGGCAAAATGTGCAGGAACGCTTTGGCATGCTGCCGGTGGGACAAACACAGCTTATAAAGGAACTTCCGCTACTGCTCCTGGTCGTGTTAAGTGTTGTGCTGGCCTTGCTGGGCAGCATCAATGGGAATACATTGCTGGAGCCATTTATCTATACAAGCGCCTATATAGCCGGTCGTCTCTCGGTTGTGCGGGCCGCTCTGGCGCTGCTGGTACTGGCGCTGCTGGCGGTTGTGGTTGGCTGGCTCACACACCTGACCCGGTATGAGATCGGGCAGGGGGTTGTCTACGTCGTGGTGGTGGGAGCGGTAACGATGAGTATGGTGCGTTTCAACCAGACGAGTCGCGAATTACGTACCGCGCGCGAAGAGATTGCCCGGCTCGCCGTGACGAACGAACGGCTGCGTATCGCGCGCGACCTGCATGACCTGCTCGGCCACAACCTCTCGCTCATCGCCCTGAAAAGCGAGCTGGCGCGGCGCCTGCTGACCGTTACCCCGGAGCGCGCAGCCACCGAGATCAGCGATATCGAGATGGTAGCGCGTACCACATTGCAGGAAGTGCGCGAAGCTGTTGCCAGTTACCGCCAGCCCACGCTTGCCAGCGAATTGCAGGGCGCGCAGGAAATCCTGGCCGCCGCCGGTATCGCTTACCGCTACGAGGGGGACGCGGGGATTATTGCCACCATGCCAGCTTCTATTGAGGCCGCGCTCTCGTGGACGGTGCGCGAAGGTGTCACAAACGTTATTCGCCATAGCCGTGCCCGCCATTGCACCATTCGCCTCAATCGAGGCTCTAACACTGTGCGCGTTGAGGTTCTCGATGATGGCTTCGGCGTCCCACTGACAGCAACCTCAACCGGTTCGCTTACAGGAAGCGGCAACGGCCTGCGCGGCCTGGGCGAGCGGGTTAGCGCGCTGGGCGGAAGTTGCGAGGTGGGGTCGCGTAAAGAGGGCGGCTTCCGTCTTGCCGTTGCGCTGCCGCTTGCCCAGGATGAGAGATGAACCGTGCAATCGTTACCTGCTCAGCACACCGACGATCATGGAGAGGAGAACGGGCAATGATTCGTGTCATGCTGGCCGAGGATCAGGCAATGGTACGCGGCGCGCTCGCAGCCCTGCTCGCGCTGGAAGGCGATATCGAGATCGTGGCCGAAGTTGGCCGGGGAGATGAAGTAGTTTCAACCGCGCTTGCCACGAAGCCGGATGTTGCCCTGCTGGATATCGAAATGCCCGGCCTGGATGGTATCAGCGCCGCCGCCGCGCTCCATAAACAGCTTCCCGCCTGCCGCGTGTTGATTCTGACGACCTTTGGCCGCCCCGGCTACCTGCGCAAGGCGATGGAGAGCGGCGTCGTCGGCTTCCTGCTCAAAGATGCCCCCGCTACTCAACTTGCCGCCGCCATTCGCCGCGTCGTCGCCGGGGAGCGCGTCGTCGATCCCACACTGGCGATGACCGCGCTCAGCGAGGGCAACAACCCTCTGACCGAACGGGAGCGCATGGTTTTAGCGGCAGCCAGCGACGGCGCAAGCATCGCCGAGATCGCCTCAACCCTCTTCCTCTCCGAAGGCACGGTACGCAACTATCTCTCCGTCGCCATCCAGAAACTCGGCGCGCGCAACCGCGTCGAGGCGGCGCACATCGCCGAGCAGAAGGGCTGGCTCTGATTATCCCTGCACAATCAATCAAAATGGGGGCGAGCCAGTCTCCAAATTCTTGCCCGTTTTCACTCCCGGCCACTTCACATCTTGCATTAAAAAGGGCTGTACTCAGATCATACTTTCCCTTTTCGAAGAGGTGCCTGTAGAATGACTGCGCAAGCTCTCTGGCTCCATCATCACTGATTGACCAGCGAAAACCCAGGACAGCAGGTATGCCTGTTTGAATGAGACCATCCGCTATGCCCAGAAAATTATCGTTGAGCAATGCCGCCTCCCCGCTGCTGGCATTACTTAAATAAACGTTCTCACCCCACCTCTGGAAAGAGTTGGCAGGCTCTTTCTTAAGGCGCAGTTTTTCTAAGCGAGGTGCTATGGGATTAGAGTATAATAGCAGTTGATGAAATGAACACAGAGGAGGCTGCTATGGGTACCGTTAGTTTTGACTTCAAAGGAGAAGTTGTGGTTGTCACGGGCGGATCGCGTGGCTTGGGTCTGGAAATTGCTCATGCCTTTGGTGATGCGGGTGCGCAGGTGGTGATCACGGCCAGGCGCGAACAATGGTTGACTGAGGCTGAAAAATTCCTGAAGGATCGGGCTATTACTGTGGATGCGCTGACATGTGATGTTGCAGATGCTGCTTCAGTCGAGAAGACAGTACAACAGATACTTGCCACATGTGGCAAGATTGATGTGTTGGTCAATAATGCCGGTTTAACCTGGGGCGCTCCTGCAGAAAGTATGCCCCTGGAACGCTGGCAGCAAGTCATTAATGCCAATATCACCGGTACCTTCTTGATGTCACAATTTGTCGGCAGGCATATGTTAGAACAAGGCAAGGGCGTTATCGTCAATGTTGCCTCAATCGCTGGACTGGGGGGCGGGCAGTTGAACACTGTTGGCTACAATGCTAGTAAAGCAGCAGTCATTAACCTGACACGAGCGCTGGCGGTAGAATGGGGGCCTCGCAATATACGCGTTAACTGTATCGCGCCTGGTATGTTTCCAACACGCATGACTGAAGCTATCATTGCGCGTGGTGAAGCCATCTACAACGCCACAACCCCTATGGGCCGCATTGGCAAGCCGGGCGAAATTGCTCCAGTAGTGCTGTTTCTCGCTTCTGAAGGCGCGAGCTATATTACGGGGCAGACGATTGCGATTGATGGAGGAAGGTCTGCGGCGTAATTTCCCTCTTGCATCTGACGTTACATCATGGTGTATCCTTCCTCAAGACAGGTTGGATGAGGCCACGATGGAAATGGAAAAGCTGTAATCTGGAAGCCTTGAGGAAGTATGCATAACCAACAACACTGGCTTGAAGACACAATTAGCGCGAACGGGTTACACCAGCATTATTATCGCACGGGTGGGGATCAGCCTGCGTTCGTACTATTGCATGGGTTCAGCGAGAATGGGCCGGTCTCGCGTGGCGCGTACTCTGGCGGATGAGTATGATGTGTTATGGTTGATGCGAGGGGGCATGGCCGTTCGGATGGGCCGGAGCATGGCTATTCACAGGAAATTCTTAATCAGGACGTGGCGGAACTGATTCGCGTATTGAAACTTGCGCAGCCCGTTCTGATGGAATACTCGAGTGGGGCGTTGGCGGCAGCGCAGTATCCAGAACTGATGCGGGCCACCGTGCGGGAAGGCCGGAGAGCATGTTCACGCTATGCTGCTTTCTGCGAGGGGAAGCCGTATCGTAAATATACTTCCTTTGCCCGGCGTACTTTCGACTTCGATACTGCCCCGGTGTGCCTGCACGATGCTCTGTGCGATGGCTAAGCCCAGGCCGCTGCCGCCCCGGTCGCGGGAGCGTGCGCGGTCGGCGCGATAGAAACGCTCGAAGATGTGGGGCAGGTCCTCAGGCAAGATGCCGATACCTGTATCGCTCACTTTGATAATGGCGCTCGCCTGTTCGACCGTGAGTGAGAGTGAGACGGTCCCTTCGTAGGGAGTATATTTGAGCGCGTTGTCCAGCAGAGCGACGAGTGCCTGTTTCAGTTGATCCGCGTCGCCTGAGACTCTTGCTGGCATAATATCATGCAGCACCAGGCGCGGCCCGTGTCGTCTTTGCGCTTGTATGCTACCATTTTCGCTGTCATCATTACTCGCTTGCTGCCGTTCAGGTCGATACTGGCGAAAGACTTCCAGCAGCAGGCTATCCAGGTCAACCGACTGTATTTTTTCAAATTTCTTATAGCCATAAAGCGCAGTATCTTCTGCCTGCGCTTGCTCTGCCTGCGCGCTACCGGTGTTGGCCTGACTGACGTCCGAGCGGGCGAGCGTGAGGAGGTCGTTGACGAGGCGGCCCATGCGGTCGGCTTCGGCGCGAGCGTCGTGCAGGGCGGCCTGCACTTCTTCTGGCGGCAGGTCGGTGGCTCTGGCGAGCAGGTCGAGGTTGCAGCGAATCGAGGTGATAGGGGCGCGCAGTTCGTGTGAGGCGTCGGCAACGAAACGCTGCTGGCGCTGATATGCCTCTTGCAGATTTGCCAGCATCTGGTTGAAGGTGCTGGCAAGTGCGCTCAGCTCATCGTGGCTGGCGCCAGTGCTGGTGGGGACGCGCCTGCTGAAATCGCGTGAGGCGCTGATAGCCTGTGCCGTGCGCGTTACACGCCTGACGGCAGCCAGCGTTGCCCAGGTGAGCAGCCAGCCGCCGCCGAAGGCGAAGAGCAGCACCAGCGCCGCGCCCTGCCAGAGCAGCGTGCGCAGGTTGCTCAATGATTGCTGGATATCTTGCTCAGAACGCGCCGTCTGGATAATGTGATTCTGGTCATAATTGTTGCTGATGGTGGTGTAGACGCGCACTTGCTGGCCTGCGTAGGTGATGGTGCTGTACATGCTGTTGGGCTGGTTGTCGTCGGTAAGGGGATGTTGCAAAATGAAACGTGCGGCGCTGGCATCCCAGGGAACAAGACTGGCGGGAAGCCCGGTCACAGTGGTGGAAGGCTGAGCGGCATTGAGCGTGTTGGAGGCAAGCAGGTGCAGGTGGTTATCCAGCACTTCGATGGCGACCCCATCGGGGGCCAATCCGTCGGTTCCCGGCAGGGAAATGGGAGATGTATTCCCATTCATAATGAGCAAGTCTTTGCCGAGTTGCACGCTCTCGGCTCGATTGCTCAGGGTGGCGTCGAGATCGGCATAAGCGCGTTGTGCGGCCTGATCGTAGACGATGCGGCCGAAGAAGAGCAGGGCAAGGGCCAGGATGAGCGTGTAGAAGAGCGCCAGGCGCAATGGTAGTGGAAGAAACATAATGGCACAAGCCTCCTATTCGCGCAGCACGTAGCCCGCGCCGCGTATCGTCTGAATCAGGCGTGGTTCGCCGCCCTGCTCCAGTTTGGCGCGCAGGTGTCCGATGTAGACCTCAAGGACGTTGGGGCTGCCTTCGAAATCGCTGCCCCAGATGCGATCCAGCAAGAGGGAGCGAGTCAGCACCACGCGGGGGTTGCGCAGGAAGAGCGCCAGCAGTTCGTATTCGGTGGTACTCAGATCGATCAGGCGGTTGCCGCGCCGGGCCTGGCGCGTGGCGGTATCCAGTTCCAGGTCGGCGAAACGCAGAATCTCACGCGGCACGTCCGGCGGGTTGCGTCTGCGCAGCACAGCCTTGACTCGTGCCAGCAACTCCTCCGAGGCGAACGGCTTGACGAGGTAGTCATCTGCGCCCGTTTCCAGCCCGGTTACGCGGTCGGCGATGGCGTCGCGGGCGGTCAGCATGAGGATGCCTACGCTGTCACCGGCGGCGCGTAGGCGGCGGCAGACTTCAAGGCCGTCCATGCCGGGCAGCATCAGATCGAGGATCACCACGTCCGGCGTTTTTGTGCGGGCGAAGGCCAGCGCCTCCTCGCCGCCAGCCGCCGTAGAGACCTGGTAGCCCTCGTAGGCCAGCGTGCGGCGCAGCGCGCTGGTCACGCGACTGTCGTCATCGACGATCAAAATGTGCGCTTTCATTTATCCCTGTGATAGTAGCCAGAAAAATCCTTTTCCGCCCATAGTTCCCGCCTCCTTTACCTCTTGCTCGCGCCGTCAGATGCAGCGAGCGCAAAAGCAGGCGGCTGATGGTATTGTATCATGAGCATGTTATAGTGGAGGACACTGAAATGGAGATAACGGATTCCTGAAACAGGCCTGAATTTAGAGGGGAAATTCAGATGCCCGGCAAGATAAAACTGTTTGTAGCCATGCCAGCCGAGCAATCCCTTAGCCAGACATGGCTACAAACAGTTTTATCTTCCTTCTCGCTGTTCTTAACGGTGCCGACGACGGCGAATGAGGAAGTAGGAGCCACCGGCTGCCGCCAGGACGGCAGGAACAGCGGCCAGCAGCCAGAACCTGACGTTCTTGCGCTTGCCTGCGATGATCTCTTTGCTTTCATCGCTGATCTTCACCTTTTCAGCAATAGTAGTTGCCAGGGTATTGAACATGATCTCTCAATCCTTTCCAGCGTAAATATGTGTGTTGTTGACCTTAACCTGCTTTGCGCAGAGCCGCTTCCTTCTGATTGTTGGAGCGGCCTGTGACATTGTTAGTATAGCGAGATGCAAACAGAAGAGCCTCGATGCACTGATATGGACAGGCCACCTCTTGCGGCTGACCTGGCCAGGACTTTCCTTGACATGCCATCAGTTTCGGGGCTATAGTGACAGAAAAAGTGAGAAAAAGGGACACAGGTATATGCGGGTGTCCGAGGGAGGAAGTATGGCCCAC
Organism: Chloroflexota bacterium; assembly: GCA_902810755.1. The sequence goes on along the minus strand of CADDYT010000044.1, from coordinate 9,436 downwards.
AACGAGACGTTTCGCGCGCTTGTCCTCAATCAGGTTGATGGCAAGGTTCAGCCCGCGATAGAGCAAGTGGAGACGAGCGCATTACCGGAGGGAGATGTGCTGGTGCGCGTCGCCTGTTCGGATCTGAACTACAAGGATGGCCTGGCAATCACCGGGCAGGGGAGAATCATTCGCAACTACCCCGCCATACCGGGGGTTGACTTTGCCGGGGTGGTCGAGGAGTCACAATCGCCGCGTTTCCAGCCGGGCGATAAAGTGGTGCTGACAGGCTGGGGCGTGGGCGAGCGGCATTGGGGTGGCTATGCGCAGCTAGCGCGCGTCAAGGCTGACTGGCTGGTAGCCTTACCGGAGGGTCTCAGCCTGGAGCAGGCGATGGGCATTGGCACGGCAGGCTTTACGGCCATGCTCTGCGTGATGGCGCTCGAAGCACATGGCTTGCAGGAGAGGGCTGCCAGCCGCCCGGTCGTCGTCACCGGCGCAACAGGAGGAGTGGGCAGCGTGGCGGTTGCCATTCTGGCCCATCTTGGCTACCACGTTGTTGCCTCAACCGGCAGCGCAGACGCGGAGGAGTATCTGCGCTCGCTGGGGGCGCAGGAGGTCATTGGTCGGCTTGCCAATCCCACGCGCCGCCCGCTAGAATCCGAACGCTGGGGCGGTGCGGTCGATACGGTCGGCGGTGAAACGCTGGCTTCCCTCTTCCCGGCAATGGCTTATGGGACGAGCGTCGCCGCCTGCGGGCTGGCCGGTGGCAGCGAAATCGACACGACCGTCATGCCCTTCATTTTGCGCGGCGTCAACTTGCTCGGCATCGAATCTGTCTATTTCCCCGCCGACCGGCGACCGGCAGTCTGGGAGAGGCTGGCGCGTGATTTGCCCCTGGACATACTCAATCGCATTATGCAAATTGTGCCACTGACGCAGGTTCCTCAATTGAGCCAGGAAATTCTCAAAGGCCAGACTCGTGGCCGGGTCGTCATCGATGTCAGTGCATAATCCGCAAGGCCACCCATCGCGGATCTGTCATGGTGAGGGAAGCGAAGAATCCCTGATAACCGGCTGTCCGTCGTGGCCCCCGTAGATTCTTCGCTTCCCTCACCATGACAGGTGAGGGGACGCTTTCAATTGCAAGACCCATTCAGATGAGTTCCCTGAAGAGGATTAGATTCTTTGCTGATCTGGTTGTTCCTGTTCGCTGGTAGAGGTGATAGGAGGCGCATGTAATTCATGGATGCGGCGCATCACCCTCTCCAGCGAATCGTCGAGCGGATTGGATGTATCAATCACGCAACCTTCGTCTTCAAATTCCTCGAAGCGCGGCTTCCAGCGCAGCCATTCCTCCCAGGATGTAATCTGGAACTCTGAAACCTTTCCCTTCCGACCTTCCAGACGCCGCTTTTGTACCTCCGGTGGACACTGACAGTGGACGACCAGCATAGGAATGTGGAACGTCCGGGCCAGTTCCCGTGATTGCTCGTAGGTCGTCTGGTATGTCAGGGGGGTATCCATGACGATACTCAGGCCCAGTTGCAGTTGTTCGCGGGCCAGTGCGAACATCAATTCATATGAGAAGCGCCCGATGCCCGCTATATCGCCGAAGATATCGACGGCCTTCTGGCGTATGACATCTCTGTCGATGAGTGGAGCATGTAGCGCGGCAGCGATGGCTCGCGCTATTGTACTTTTCCCCGTGCCGGGGTAGCCTCGCATGACAATAAACATCCTCGCGTACACTTCTGAAAATCTTTCTTTCCTGAAATTTTTATAGCATGAATCTTGCCGTCTTCCCTGGAAGGGAACACTGTCCTTCTGTGGTTTCTCGTTATGATGACCTGCCCGTGACATAACCGGAGTGAATATTATGTCACCGTATAATATATTATAGACGATGTGCCACCGAAGTGTGAGGGTTACAGCATTGCTGGTGGTACTAAATTACTAGCTCATCAATTGAGACTGTGCTTTATGATGAAGTAGAGGTGCTTTGATGTACTTTGCTACGTTATTCCCTGTTCCACCTTTGCTTCGCATTGTGTCTGCAAGGAGAATTTATTGCACTCCTGCTTAGACTTGACGTTCGGGCCGGTGGGCGGTATGATGCTTTTGCGTAGATTATCTGGATAGAAGGTATTGTTGCAATGATGAAGCAATTACGCGGGCGTAACCTGGCGCATCCGGGATGTCTGGTGGGAACAACGCTGGGTCTGACCCTCGGCCTCATCCTGGCCAGTGTGCTGGCTCTTTCGTTTAATGTGGCCTTCAACACTGACGTATTGATCTGGTTTGGACTGACGATCGGGCTTGGTGCCATTGGCTGGTTCACGGGCGGTCGTCTCTCTTCGCGTTTCCCCGCCCTGGAAGAGGACGCGGAAGATACATCGGCTTCAACGCCAGTTTCTTCCCCTGCCTCCCGGCGTTTTGAGGACTAGCACTCTTATGAAAAGTGTGCTATAGTATAGATGGCGATTGTACCGCAAGTACAGGCGCTTCCCTGAGCATGGGAAGTGGAGCAGTGTTTCCTCCCCCGCCTCAAAGCTGAGGTAAAACAAGCAATTCCAGGTGGATTCTCCAGTGCCGCTGACCACCGGATCGGTTGTGTCGACCCGTAGGTAGGATGTTAATAGTGCGTGCCAGAGTTAGCTGAGCTGAACGAACGGACTGACTGATCTGTGACATCCGACCAGCATGAAGTAGGAGAATACCTTATGACCCAGAACGAATTTCACCGGCCTATCTCTGTTGATTTTGCTCCTCGCGGCAGCCTCTGTGAGTGGTGTGGCAAGCCAGCCGAACAGCAATTGACAGCTATTGGCGGACACTATCACAATGAGAGCGGCCTCTTCTGCCAGCCCTGTGGGGAGGAATTTACGCGCGCCGTGCTGGCCTCTCTCAGTTCCGATAAGACGGCAAATGCTCAGGCGAGTTCCTTCTAGAGTACTCAGGGTGTAAGCGTGCAGGGAGTACAGCCGCTAGCAGGCCAGCAGGCCAGCCGCCAGCAGACCAGCGGCGAGCAGGCCAGCCCGCCAGCAGGCCAGCCACGCACGAGCAGGCCTGCTCGCTGACTCATGACCCGCTCGCTCGCTTTTAAGCGTAGCGTTTCATGTACTGTTCGATGTTGAACTCTCTGGCCTGAGCGGCGAGTTCGTGCGCGGCCTGATCCATTGTCGGGCGCTCGTCCTGGTAGAAGATGCCCATGTATTGCTTCTCCGTTTCCATCGCCAGCACCATTGCCTTTGCCCGGTCATGCGGGTCATGATCGGCGGGGATGGGGGTGACAGAGGCGTCCCAGGCATCGAACGTATTGTAGAACGTCGGGCAGGGACTGAGGACGTGGATGAAGGAGAAGCCGTGATGGTTGATCCCTTGCTCGATCAGTGACGCCAGTTCTTTTGGCTTAGCGGAGTAGCCGCGAGCCACGAAGCTGACGTTGAGCGAAAGCGCCGTCGCAATCGGGTTGAACTGCGAGGCCATCAGGCCGTAGGGTGTCGACTTGGTAACGTGGCCGTGCGGCGAGGTTGGCGAGGTCTGGCCTTTGGTCAGGCCGTAGATCTCGTTATCCATGACCACTGCCGTGATATCGATGTTGCGCAGCGCGGCGTGGATCAGGTGGCCGGCGCCGATGCTGAAGAAATCGCCGTCGCCGCCTACCGCAACGATGGTGAGGTCGGGGCGCGCCATCTTCATGCCCTGCGCCATCGGCAACGCTCGCCCATGCAGGCTGTGAATGCCGAACGTCTTCACGAAGTGGGGGAAGCGGCTGGAGCAGCCGATGCCGGAGACGACGACCGTCTGGTCAAGCGGCAGCTTCAGGTTTGCCAGCCCGCGAAAAGTTGCGTTGAGGACGCCGAAGTCACCGCAGCCGGGACACCACGTCGGCTTCACTTCACTTTTATAATCCTTGAGTGTCGGGGTAAATGTGGCCTGTGCCATGATATTAGCTAACCTCCTCAATTGCCCGCAGGATTTCACCGGCGGTGAAGGGAATCCCACCGAATTTATTGACGCGAATCGCCTGTAGCCCGTATTTCGCCCCCAGCAGATTCGCTAACTGACCGGTATAGTTCGACTCCGGCACGATCACTTTGTTGACCGAGCGGATGAATGCGCGGATCGTGCGATCAGGCAGGGGCGAAAGAATCTTTGGATGTAGCGAGGCGACCTTGTAGCCCTTTGCGCGGGCGCGGTCAACGGCTTCCTGAATAGTTCCCTCGGTGGAGCCCCAGCCAATGATGCCAATTTCCGCGTCCTCGTCGCCATATCGCTCTGGCTGAGGCAGTTCGTCGGCGGCAGTATCCAGCTTGCGGAAGCGTTTTTCCATCATCGCTGTATGGTCTTCCGGCTCGTAGTCAGGATGCCCATGAATGTCATGCTCCAGGCCGGTTGCCACGTAGGGCGTCGCGCCGGGGCCGGGAGTGGTGATGGGCGAGATGCCGCTGGCCGTGTAGGCATAGCGTGCAAAGCTTTCGGCAGTGGCATGCACTTCGGCGGCATGCCCGTTGCTACTGGCCCCGTTATGGCCGTCGCTGTACTGAAGACGACTCTCAATCGGCAACGGTTTGAAGACGCTGCTGTCCACGCTTTCCACGCGCGCGGTCAGCGACTGGTCGGTGAGGAAGATGACCGGCATCTGATAGCGTTCGGCCATATTGAAAGCCAGAATCATCAACCGGTAGCAGTCGGCCACGTCAGCCGGGGCGACAATCATGCGTGGAGTGTCACCGTGACTGGCGTGGAGGGCCAGGCTCAGGTCGGCCTGCTCCATCTTCGTGGGCATGCCGGTACTGGGGCCTGCGCGCTGGGCGTCCACGATGACGGCGGGAATCTCGGCCATCGAGGCGTAGCCAATCGCTTCCGTCATCAGCGAGATGCCGGGACCGGAGGTCGCGGTCATCGCCCGCTGGCCGCCGAAGGACGCCCCCAGCACGGAGGTGATGGCGGCGATTTCGTCTTCGGCCTGCAGGAAAGTTCCGCCGACCATCGGCAGCTCTTTTGCCAGCATCTCCATGATATCGCTGGCCGGGGTAATGGGATAGCCCGCGAAGAAACGGCACCGGGCCGCCAATGCTCCGGCCACCACCGCCTGATTGCCGTTGAGGACCACGCGGTCAGCTTTCTCGACCGGCCCCAGATGGTACGGGTCGCGCTTGGTCAGCCGCTCTTTCACATACTTCTCTGCGATCTCCAGCGCCAGCATATTCTTTTCCATCAGGATGGGGTTCGATTTACGTGACTTTGAGAGTCGGGACTCGACCACCTGCGTGAGGGCTGGCAGAGGAGGGCCGAAGAGGCCCGCAATGGCGCCTAACATGACCATGTTTTTGGTCTGGAACAGCTGCACTTCCTTGCGGGCAATCTCGTTAAAGGGAACAGCATACGTGATGTAATCGCCAGAGTCAGGGGGGGTGAAGTCGGAGGGATCGTAGACCAGCACGCCACCCTGGCGCAGATCGCCAATATTGCGATCAAAGGCCTCTTTGTTCAGGCAGATCAATACATCGGCGTAATCCCCCATCGATTTGACGGGCTGGTCGCTGATGCGCACCTGAAACATACAGGGGCCGCCGAGGATTTCGGCGGGAAAGGTGCGGAAGGTATACACATGATACCCCCAGCGGGCGGAAGAGAGGGCGAGGATATCGCCACCGGAGATGGTGCCTTCGCCAGACTCACCGCCGATACGAATAGTTACTTCATTCGCCATTGAATGTCCCCTTCGGAAAAGTTTTGACCGCGCCAGCTGCATCGCATACTCTCTGCTGGCGCGGCCCATCAATCTGGGTCAAATTTGCTCGTCTTTCTGGTTCTATCTTATCCCCTGTCAGGCATTACAGGGAAATAGGGTGAAACTGAACCTTGCTCATAACTGCTGTTATTATAGCACACTCCGAATGAATAGGGTATCGACTTTCCGAAATTATGGAAAATTACCTATTTTTCGCCCCTGTGTCATCGCCCCCGCGCAGATTTCAGCAGATTCCACAGCGGAACCGGCGAAACGCGCGAAAATTGCCCTCTTCCCATGCGCTACGAGATGTGCTACAATAGGGCCGTCCAACAAGGGCCCATAGCTCAGCGGTTAGAGCAGCCGGCTCATAACTGGTTGGTCGCTGGTTCGAATCCAGCTGGGCCCATTTATAGCTCCTATTCGTTCGTCCATCGTACAGATGCTTTATCACCGCCTGGTTATCTCAGACCCTTCTAAGTTTATGTGCCTGTAGCTCCCTTAGAATTCCTTCATTGCTTCCTCTCGGCTCTATCGACCCGTTGCAAGGCGTAGATTTGTAGGAATTCCTGTATCCACAATCCCTGCCGTTGACGTGTCTATAGAGAGGAGTCTTCTGCGGTGCCTCCTTTGCCTTGTGTTGTCCACCCCTGGGCAAGAGAGCAAGCGTTTTAGTGTGATCCAGGCAAGTTGAACTTGTTGAACTCGTTTGGGAGGGCGCACATCCCGAAAGGAGCGTATTATGGGACGACTGGTCAGATTTTTGATCGATACCTTGCTTGTTCTGCTGTTGCTTCTCCTCTTCTCTCTGATAGGCGCTATTGTCTTCCCCGCTTTGCCTTCCACCAATGCCAGTGTCACGGTTTTCGGGCGTAATATCATTCTCCTGCTGCTGCCGGGCCTGCTCATGGCCGTCATCGGCTACTTTCTGGGGAGAGGGATACGCAGCATCAAGAGTTCCCTGGAGGCGCTCGGCCTGACCTATGTGAGCGCCTTTCTTGTCGGGGGCGTGCTGGCGCTGTTCACCGTGCTAAATTTCGGTTATAGCGCGCACGTCAATTTTGGCTGGTTAGGCACGAGCTGGTACGCGCCCCTGTTCACGATCTTTCTCATCGGCGCGCCCATCACACTCACTTTCCTGGTCGGGTGAAGGTAGCTCCCTCTTCCGACGGGCTAAGCCGAGCAGCTGTTTTTCGGCTGTCTTCATAAAGGTATGGTGGTACGTGACAGGATTACGGCAGGCTTTTCTTTTCAGACAAGAACAGCCTGGTAGGTCGGAAGGAGAGGAAGTGGGAATATGTCTGTGCGACCATTACCCGAAAAGCGGGAGCAGGCCGCCGCATGCGAGCTGGTGGATGACCCGGCAACGGTCGCGAAGATGGCCGGTTTGCGCTATGTGAGCGATAAGAAGCCGGGCATCCGGCGCGAGCGTGTCGGCGAACAGTTCACCTATATCGGCGTTGATGGCAAGCCGATCACCGATGAGAAAACGTTACAGCGCATCCGTTCGCTTGCCATTCCCCCCGCGTGGACGGATGTATGGATTTGTCCGTCACCGCGTGGGCATATCCAGGCAACCGGGCGCGACGCGAAAGGGCGTAAGCAGTATCGCTACCATCCGCAATGGCGCAAGGTGCGCGACGAGACCAAGTACCATAAAATGCTGGCCTTCGGTATGGCGCTGCCTGCCTTGCGACAGAGAGTGGCGCAAGATTTGCAGCAGGCGGGCCTGCCGCGCGAGAAAGTGCTGGCAGCCATCATTAACCTGCTGGATATCACCGCCATTCGCGTGGGCAACGAAGAGTACGCGCGCGAGAACCAGTCCTATGGCCTGACCACGCTGCTCAACCGGCACGTAGATGTCTCCGGCTCAAACATTCAACTGCATTTTCGCGGCAAAAGCGGGAAGGAACATACCTACACCGTGCAGGATAAGAAGCTGGCCCGCATCGTCAAACGTTTGCAGGACCTGCCCGGCCACGAACTGTTCGAATATCTGGACGAGCAGAATGAAGTACGGGGCATTGAGTCTGCCGATGTGAATGAATACCTCAGAGAGATCACACGGGAAGATTTCACGGCGAAGGATTTCCGCACCTGGTGGGGAACGGTCATCGCGGTCGAGGCCCTCAAAGAGCGCGGCGAGGCGGAAACACAGACACAGGCGAAGAAGAATATCAGCGAGGCGATCAAAGAGGCGGCGCAGTACCTCGGCAACACACCCGCAATCTGCCGTAAGTGCTATGTCCACCCCCAGGTACTCGACGCCTATCTCAACGGTACCCTGCTCAAGACATTGAAGGAGCAGGAAAAGCGGGGGCCGCAGAAAGAACTGGCAGGGCTGCATCCGGAAGAGGTCGCCCTGATGGAATTTCTCGAAGGCGAGCAGCAACGCGCAGCCTGAGTGCAGTCACTTGTTTGCCTGCTCAGACGCTACGGTCGCGCGAACAGGCGTGGTTCAGCATGAGCTTGCGGGAGAACGCTCGCTTTCTATATAATCATCAGGAGAAAGCATCCTGTGTTTTGAGGTAGGAAGCGTGCAAGAGGTACAGGCAATTCTCCCCAACGGGACCGTTGTCCACAACCGCTATGTGATAGAGGGCTTGCTCGGCAAGGGCGGTTTTGGCGCGGTCTATCTTGTGCGGGATACGCGCGTGCGCGGAAATCTTTACGCCCTCAAAGAAGCGATCTCGCCGGGCCGCTCTGAGCGAGAACGCTTCATCTTTGAAGGCGAGGTTCTCAAGCGGCTCGACCACCCGGCGCTGCCTCGCGTCTACCGCACCTTTGAGAACGAGCAGCAGACCCGTGCTTATATTCTGATGGATTATATCGAGGGGCCAAATCTGGAAGCGCTGCGCAGGCAGCAGCCGGATAAGCGGTTCTCCCTTGCTCAGGTACTGGCGATGCTTTCCCCCATCGCGGAGGCCATTACCTACCTGCACGAGCAGCGTCCGCCTGTTGTGCATCGCGATATCAAGCCAGCTAATATGATTATCTCCCTTTCGCTCAACGAATCGGTGCTGGTCGATTTTGGCATTGCCAAAGAGCAGGAGAGCGATGCGACGACGACGGCGATCCGCCATGCCTCACCCGGCTATGCCGCCCCGGAGCAGTACAGCCGGGGAACTACTACACGCACGGATATCTACGGGCTGGCTGCCACCGTCTACACCCTGCTGACCGGCACCGTCCCCGCTGATGCCCTCTATCGGATGACAGAACTGGGCAGCGCGGGCGTCGATCCGCTTGTGCCCGTCAACATGCTCAACCCTGAGATCTCGCCGGGAGTGGCTGCCGTCATCCAGCGGGCGCTGTCTCTCAATAGCAACGAGCGTTACGCCAGCGTCAGGGATTTCTGGCAGGCGCTCAAGGAACAACAGGCCGCAGCAATCCCTGTAGAGCATTCCGAAAGCCAGGGGCCTCTGCTGATGCTTTCCCCGGAACATCTCCCCGCGCCACTGACCACCGGCCAGAAAGACACTTTCGCAACCGAACCTACCGTCCATGTGTATAAATTGCCCTCTCGCAGCAGGCGTGTCCTTTTCCCTCTGCTGCTCGTTTTTCTGCTGCTTTTCGCGACAGGCGCAGCTCTTTTCCTGGCGTTCGGCCCCGCTCATAAGACAACGCCACCGGTTGTTGCTTCGCCGGTAGCCCATCATGCTCCCACGCCAACGCCCACCCCAACATTTACCCCGACGCCCACCCCAACATTTACCC
>CADDYT010000043.1 GCA_902810755.1 Chloroflexota bacterium | reverse complement strand
TTAGCAGGGTCTTGCTGGTAGGTGAGGCCAGCCGAGGTAGAGTGTGGGTCGGTGGCCTGAATCCAGCTTTGCAGATCGCTGGCAGTCTGCACGGTATCCTTCACCGCCATATCCACCTGCAACGTTTTGACCAGGTAGCGCGGCCCGTATGAGGCGCTGGAAGGGTTTGACGAGTTTCCGCTCGCCTGGCCGCTGGCGCTGCTATGCTGTGATGACTGAGGGTAGTTGCCCGGCATACTGGCTGACGAGTTGGTCGCGGCAGTTGAAGCTGAGCCTCCACAGGCCACAAGTAATAATGCCAGCATGACAAGGCCACCGTACAGGAGAATAAAGCGTCGATAATGGTTTTTCGCCTGTACCATAATGTAGCTCCTTCTGGTCGATGTCCCGATAGTTCTCAATAGAGAGCGATTTCAGTACGAACAGGTGCCAGAGAAAAGTGTAGACGGTTATCGCGTTTGCTTCATGGGGCATCTGACCCATCTTTTACAAGAGAGATGACGGCGAAGAGGCAGAAAAAGTTCCTCTGCACTCAAAAGAAGGTAGAACACCATAGGGCGGCCAGGCGAAGGGAAGAAAGCGGCGGAGAAATAGTCAAGGTGGGTGGAGAAGATCGATGAAACGATCCTCTCCTGAAAAGGGACGAACTCTGATGAACGGGCGAAAAGGATTAACTCTGGCTGACGGAGACGTGCTGCGGCTGGCCGCTCTGAGCGGTCTGGCCTGTCTGGCCGCTGTGGACGCTAATCTTGCGCGCGCGGCTCGCCTCACTGACGGGAACCCAGATGGTCAGGATGCCATTCTCGAAGCTGGTGTGGATCTGGTTGGCATCGATGGCGCGAGGGAAGGTAATCGTGCGCTCAAAGTTGCCCATCGGGATCTCCTGCACCAGAGTGGTGAAGTTGGCCTGCCCCTGCTGGCTCTGGCTCTGGGTCTGCCCCTGTGCCTGTGTCTGTTGCGCCTGCTGGCCCTTGCTCTGCTGGCCGGGCTGTGACTCAACGACATTGCTCGCCTGCTGGCCCTGCGCGGTCTGCGGCATTGTGTAGCTGAATTTGCCCTTAATGTCGAGCGTGTTCTGCTGGACTGTCAGGTCGATGTCCTGAGGTTTGACGCCCGCCAGGGCAACCTGCACTTCATAGCCGTTGTTGGTCTCATACACGTTCATCGGAGCAACCATACTCTGCGGCCCCATGAACGTCATCGGATTGACAAAGGCCTGGGTTAAGAGCTGATCCATCGCGTTGCGCAGGCTCAAGCCGTAGCCCGGATTATTGTAGCGTGATAGTGCCATAGTGAACCTCCTCGTAATCTTCTGAAATGGTTCTGCCGAATTTCGATCCTGTACAGAGAGCTTCCAGGACACAGGACAATGCCTCTTCCTCCTCCATCGCTGTTTCGCTCGCTCTCTCTTACAAAATTGTATATTATCTAACAAAAATTGTCAAGTCATCTATAATGATAAGGGTAATAAACCTATCAATTTACATAAGGTAGAGGTTTTCGCGGCTGGCGTGCTATACTGGGCATACAGCAATTGTTCGCTTCTCTTTTCTGGAGAGGGGTTCTTTCTATGCAAATACGTCCCTACGGGGATACGGCCAATGATGGCGTGGTGCAACTCTCATTTACGCTGCCGCTTCCGCTGGGGGCGAAGGCGCGCGAGGTGGCGCGGCGGTATGCGATGCTCATGGGCATCAGCAATCCTCTGGTAGCGCACGCGGAAAGCATTGACCCGCAGTTCTCGTTTTTTGTCGTCTACGGGGCCTGTAGCCATACTATCGACCCTGAGCAGGTGGCTGCTGACGAGCTGGCGCATGACGAACTCGATTTTTACGCCGTCAACGATCTGATTGAGCAGCGTCTCAGGCGTCAGGTGACGGTTATCGGTGCGGCCATCGAAAGCGATGCTCACACGGTTGGCATCGATGCTATTTTCAACGCCAAAGGCTTTGCCGGGAACTATGGGCTGGAACGTTTTCCCGCCTTTCGTGCCATTAATCTGGGTGCGCAGGTTTCCTGTGAGGCCTTGCTGCGTCGGGCGGCGCGAGAGCAGGCCGAGGCTATTCTGGTTTCTCAGGTGGTCACGCAGAAAAATGTACACGTCCATAACCTGACGAAACTCATTGAACTGGCCGAAGCTGAGGGGGTGCGCGACCGTTACCTGTTCATTGTCGGCGGCCCGCGCATCTCTCACGCCTTTGCCAGAGAACTGGGTTACGATGCCGGTTTTGGCCCTGGCACAACGGCGCTAACCGTTGCCAGTTATATCGCCCAGGAACTTGTTGCGCGATCAGAACACTTACCGTGAAAGATAGAAAGCATGAGTGAAATTAGCGAACTGCTGCGCCAGCTGGTTGCCATCGATTCGGTTAATCCCGATCTTGTGCCAGGGGGTGCGGGCGAGGGCGAAATTGCCCGTTTCGTGGCGGGCTGGTTGGAGCGAGCCGGTTTAACGGTCACGATAGAGGAGGCTGCGCCGGGGCGGCCCAATGTGGTTGCCGTCGCGCGTGGCTCCGGTGGGGGGCGTTCTCTGCTGCTCAATGCCCACATGGATACCGTTGGTGTTGCGGGCATGCAGCGTCCGCACGAGCCGTATATTGAGGGCAATCGCCTCTACGGACGTGGGGCGTATGACATGAAGGCCGGGCTGGCCACGATCATGATGGCAACGGCGGCGGCGCGGCGGCACTCCCTGCGCGGTGATGTGATTCTCACTGCTGTCTGCGATGAAGAGTTTGCCAGCATCGGCACCGCCTCTATCGTCAAAAGCTGGCACGCCGACGCCGCCATTTTGACGGAGCCGACGCAACTGGATGTCTGTATTGCTCACAAGGGGTTTTGCTGGCTGGACATCGAAACGACCGGCGTGGCGGCGCACGGCTCCCTGCCAGAAGTGGGCGTTGATGCCATTGTCAAAATGGGCAAAGTGCTGGTCGGGCTGGAAGCGTTAGACCGCTCGCTGCGCTCAGGGCCAAGGCACCCGTTGCTGGGCAGTGGCTCTCTGCATGCCTCTCTGATTAGCGGCGGCCAGGAGCTTTCCAGCTACCCTGATCGCTGCCTGCTCAGCGTGGAACGCCGTACAGTGCCGGGCGAAACGCGAGAGCTGGTCGAGCGGCAGATAGACGCCATTCTTGACCGTATAGCTGCCAGCGATCCGCAGTTTCAGGCGTCAATGAAGACCATGCTGGTACAGCAGCCATTTGAGATAGCCGAGGACGCACCCATTGTCCAGACGCTGCTGCGACAGGCAACGCGCCTGCTCGGTGCCAGGCCCGCTATCGGCGGCGCATTTGGCTGGATGGACTCGGCCTTGCTCGCCGCCGCCGGAATGCCAACGGTGATTTTCGGCCCCGGCGGTGATGGCGCGCACGCCGCCGTCGAGTGGTCTGACCTCGATCAATTGCAACGTTGCGCCGATGTGCTGATTGCGACCATCGAGGAGTTTTGCGCTTGATTATGGCACAAACGTTTCCAGTACCGGTATATCAGTGCGCGGTAGCAGGGCGAAAGCGGCGCGTATGATGCGCGTTTGCAGCTCAGGATTATTCGACTCGCCGAGGGGGTGGCCCAGTGGGAATGGCACGAACAGTGCGCGCGGAGGCCGAATCTGCTCCGTGATTTCGCGCAGCAGCGAGATGGAGACCGTTGTGATGCCTGCGTATTCGATGGCGCGCTGGATCAATCCCACGGATTGATTGCACATCGGTCAGACGGGGGTGAGCAGCGCCACGTCGACGCCATCGGCCACCAGACGGCTGGCGACCTCTGGCGCTGACTGCTTGATGAGTCTGGCCGGGCCGATGATGGACCCCATGAAGCTGTAGTGGCGTGGGGCGATGGCGCCAATTTCGCCGCGTGCCTGCATCTCACGCAGGCGGTCAAGCGGCAGTACCAGGTTGCGGTCGCGCAGGATGTCCGTCTGGTCAACTACCCAGCTCCGGTGGTTCATTTGCAGCGCCTGAGGAGAGATATCGCCCGGAAACTCGCGAAATGAACTATCCCCCATGCGTATCGAGGTATCGAACGGCGGTTGATCGGGTAAGCTTAGCCCTGCCGTCGTGACGAGTGCGACCGTACAGGCCGCGAGCGGCTTGCGCAGAGGCGTTACCGCCATCGAAGCCGGATGAGCGGAACGCGGACCATACCTGCTGAAGGGATATGCCTTGAGCAGGAGACGCTCGGTCAACTCGACATCATCTAATCGTGCCACATTCTCGTCCCTTTGTGTTGATCTCTTTGCTGTATTGTAGCGCGCGAGGGATGATGGACACAAATGAAAGCGTCATGCCATTCAGTACTATATTGTTGCATCTGCCTGGACGCCTCCTTATGATGTGAGGTGGTTCACATTCAGGCTGTTTGCAACGTGAGAGAATAAAGAAAAAGGTGTAGTATCACTTCTTTATTCCTGATAATATTCTGGAGCTTATGCTATGCGATGTCTCATGCGGCGCAAAGTGCGACTGACCGCAATACAGATATGCTATTCACTCCCGCTTTGTTGTATGGTTCTGGTATTTACCGCTTGCTCGAATATGCTGGCAGGCAACGGCCCGCCCAGCACGCCGACGGTACGACCGACGCCTTCTCCGACTATGCCGCTGCCTGCCCCGAAGGCGGATAGCAAGAGCTATCTTTCGGAAGAACTGACCAGAGATGAACTGGAGAAGGTGCAGAAGATCATGGCGGGGATGACGCTCGATCAGAAACTTGGTCAGTTGATTATGGTGGAATACCTGGGCAATAGCTACCAGGCGAGCGGGTTGCAGGAGATGATTGCGCAGCAGTTCGTTGGCGGTTTCATGTATCAGGCGAGCAACCATAACTTTGACGCGCCGGACAATGTTGTCAGCACTCTGGATGCCTTCTCGCGGCAGGCTATGAACGATGCCCGTGTCCCGTTGCTCATCGCAACCGATCAGGAAGGCGGCCTGGTGAACCGGTTGTACACATTTCATGGCTATTTGCCCTCGGCGGCGGAGATGGCCGCCACCGGCAATCCTGCTGTTGCCCGCCAGCAGGGGGCGCAGGCCGCGCAATGGATGCGGCAACTGGGCATGAACGCCGACCTTGCCCCCGTCGTCGATGTACAGACGGTTGATCCGCCGATTCTGGAGACGCGCATGTTTGGCAACACTCCTCAGGTCGTTGTGACCTACGCGGGCGCGTTTCTCAACGGTCTGCAGGAAAATAGCGTTGCCGGTTGCCTCAAACATTTCCCCGGCCTCGGCGCCGTGACCTCTGACCCCCATCTGGGCCTGCCTGTTGTCAATCGCAGCCTTACGCAGCTTGAAAGCATCGATCTGGCTCCCTACAGGATGATGATTGCGAAGGATAATCCCGCCATGATTATGTCCACAGATGTGCTGATGCCCGCCATCGACCCCAATCTGCCCGCCGAACTGTCGCCGAAAGCCATCAACGGCCTGTTGCGCAATCAACTGGGATATAATGGGGTTGTGATTACCGATGGCCTCTACATGGAAGGCATCAGTCAACGCTGGACGTTGGCGCAGGCGGCGGTCCTCTCTATCGTCGCGGGCGATGATCTGGTGGAAGGCCCATACACGCCGGGACAGGTGGCCGCCGTCGTCGCCGCTTTCAAGCAGGCGCTACAGCATGGTCAATTGACCATTGAGCGCATCGATCAGTCGGTGGAACGCATCCTGCTGCTCAAGGTGCAGTATGGGATTATACGCTAGAAGGAGAGACAGATAGAGAAGAAGCGATTTTGATGAGGAGGCAGGAGACCATAACTTGGCATTGTCGCAATGATGTGGTATGGTGTTAAGGTAGTTAGAGCAAGGTATAAACAATCAGGGAGAGAATTATGGCAATAGAATTGCGTGTAGAGACAGTGGTACTACCTGGAGGCAAGATAGAGATCAGTACACCGGAACTTATTGCAGGAAAACGGGCGGCAGTTGTTGTTACGATAGAAGACTCAAAGCCAGATGAGCAGCGTCACGTCATCGATCTGCTCACCTCCTTACCTGGGCATCGTTTGTTTCAGAACGCTGAAGAAGTGGATGCCTATCTACGTGAGGAGCGAGATGCATGGGATCATTAGTGCTGCCAGCAAGTGGTAGTGTTTATCTTGATGCGAATGGTTTTATCTAAAGTATAGAGCGGATAGATCCATATCGAATCTTGCTAGATACTCTATGGCAAACCGTCAGTAACAGGCAGATTACGGTTGTTACCAGTGGACTGACCTTGCTTGAAGTTCTCGTCAAACCGCTTAAAGTTGGTGATGCAACTACTGCAACCCTCTTTCGTACAGTGCTACTGCATACACCTGAAGTACGAATGCTGCCCATCACACAGCCTGTTCTGGAGGAGGCGGCGAAACCGAGAGCAACACCAGGCTTGAGGACACCTGATGCTATTCACATGGCCACAACATTATTACATAGTTGTGCGCTTATGGTAACTAATGATAATGTCTTTCGCCGCATGCCTGAAGTGCCTGTAACGGTACTCAACGAATTGCTATAAAGTATTCTGCAATCTCACGGATTAATTATTCAAAATAGAGCGGCTTGCGCGAAAGGCGTAACTATGTTACTCTGTTCGTGCAAAAAACTATCATGAAAAGAGCTACCAGGTGACATCTATATGCCTATTGTAAGTTTGACACAGGTTGGAAAATCTTTTGGGGCGGAGCGTATCTTCTCCGGGGTAAGCTTTCAAATTGAGCCGCAAGACCGTATAGGGCTGGTTGGCCCGAATGGGGCCGGAAAATCCACATTGTTGAATATTCTCGCTGGCCGTGAGGAGCCAGACGAGGGCACACTATCAATCGGGCGTAATATCCGCATTGGCTATCTGACCCAGACGGTCGATTTTCAGCCGCAGAACACACTGCGTGAGGAGATGCTCACTGTCTTCGCGGAAATTCGGGGCTGGGAGCAGGAACTCAGCGACCTCGCGCAGGAACTGGCCTCTCCGGCTGCTCTGGACGATCCGCAACTGCATGAGCAGTTGCTGGCGCGCTACGCCGAACTCCAGACACGCTTTGAACATGCGGGCGGTTACACCTACGAGAATCGCGTGGCGCAGGTGCTGGATGGCCTCGGCTTCAGCCGCGAGCAGCAGGAAGCGCCGGTAACGCAGTTGAGCGGCGGCCAGCAGACGCGTGCTGCGCTGGGCAAGTTGCTCTTGCAGGAACCCGATCTCTTGTTGCTGGATGAGCCAACCAATCATCTTGACCTCGAAGCCCTGGAATGGCTCGAAACCTATCTGACCGGCTGGAAAGGCGCGCTGGTCGTGGTGGCGCACGACCGCTACTTCCTCGATAAAGTCGTCTCGCGCACCATCGAGCTGGCTTTTGGCCGCATCGAGGAGTATCCGGGCAACTATAGCAAATACCTGCGCCTGCGCGAGGAGCGTATGGAGCGCCGCCAGCGCGAGTACGAGGCGCAACAGGCTCATATTGCCCATACGGAAGAGTTTATTCGCCGTTACAAGGCGGGGCAGCGCAGCCGTGAGGCGCGGGGTCGCCAGAAGTTGCTGGATCGCCTGGAACGGGTGGAGCGCCCGCAGGATTTCCCGGAAATGCATTTCGAGTTCACCCCCGTTGTCAATAGCGGCGAGATGGTGCTTTCGACGCAGAAGCTCGCGGTTGGCTATCGCAATCCGTCTGAGAGCGGGCAGGGTACCGAAGCGGATGTGCTGGTGCGCGTCGCCGACCTGGAATTGCTGCGCGGCGATTCTGTGGGGTTGATCGGCCCCAACGGTGCGGGCAAGACGACCCTGCTGCGCACTATCATCGGCGAACTGTCCCCGCTCAGAGGGCAGGTCAGCCTCGGCCATAATGTGCGCATCGGCTATTATTCGCAGACGCACGCGGGCCTCAATCCTGAACGCACTATCCTCGCGGAGATTCTTCAGGTGACGACGCTGACGGTGGAGGGCGTGCGCAGTTTCCTGGGCCGTTTCCTCTTTTCGGGCGATGATGTCTTCAAGACCATTGGCACCCTGAGCGGCGGCGAGCGCAGCCGGGTCGCGCTGGCGAAATTGACGCTGCAAGGCTCCAATTTCCTGGTTCTCGACGAGCCAACCAACCACCTTGACCTGCAGTCGCGCCAGTTTCTCGAAGAGGTGTTGAGCGAGTTCGAGGGGACGCTGCTCTTTGTCTCCCACGACCGTTACTTTATCGATAGCCTGGCTACCAAACTCTGGGTCATCGAGGACGGGGGCGTGCTGATCCCCTACTACGGCAACTATACCGACTACCGCACGCGCAAACGCCCTATCGTTCTCGATATCCCTGAACCGGCGAAGCCTAACGGGAAAGGCGCGGTTACTGTAACAAAAGCGACCGCCGCGCCGGGCAGAGCCAGCAATAAGAAACCTGCAAAAGCCAGGGTGCGCAGCGTGGAGGATGTGGAACGCGATATCGAAAAGGCCGAGCAGCATGTCAAAACGCTGGAAGAGGCGCTTTCTGCCGCCGCCCTCAAAGCCGATGCCGACCAGCTGACGCAGCTTTCCGGCGAATACGACCAGGCCAGAATACGCGTCGATGAACTTCTGGCCGAGTGGGAACGGCTTTTAGAAGCGGAATCAGCAAGCTAAAGTCTTCTTCATATCATGTTGAGATGAAAGTAGCCAGGGTCGCTCGCACCCTGGACAGGACGTCTTCTGCCTCCTTGATGGCTGTCTCGACTTCTCCAGAACACTCGTCCGGGATAACATCCAGGTAACTGGCCGTCGTATGGAATTTGAACAGTGCTAAACTCAACCTGTAGTGAGCATCGTTGACCATCCTCATCAGGTTGCTCGTAACTTCCTGCCGCCCTAACGTTGTCATAGTAGTGCCTCCATTATTCATTATGGTATCGCCATTATATTAGTAATATTTTAATAGTAAGCCGGTTTGTAGTTGTTGTCAAGGCTAAAATAGGAGGAAAAGCTGTTGAGGGTGAAGATATTGATAAGAGTACGTTTACACATCAGGGAAATTGCAGAACGGCGCAATATTTCACGCTCTAAGTTATCTCACATGGCCGATTTGAATTACAATACAATCAGGGACCTGTGGAAAGATGAAGTAAAAGATGTCCAGGTGACCACGCTGGCAAAGATTGCAAAGGCTCTAAAGGTTCCTATTACCGATTTATTTACCGCCGTTGACGATGAGAATGAATGAAGCCAGCAGATTGCTCGTTCTGCTGGCCCTTTTTATCGTCTGCGTCTCACGCCGCGAATCAGGCCGGTGATGAAGCCGCCGATAGAGAGCAGGAAGGGCAGCACAGCGGCGACGATGAGCCAGGCGGCAAGGAAGAGAAATGGCACCAGCAGAGGCGGGTGATCCTGGATGGCGACGATGATTTTCCCGTAGATCGATTTGAGCAGGTACAATGCGGCCAGAATGCCGAGAGAGAGCATGCTGAAGATGGTGGCGAGCAGCAGGCGCGTGAAGCCGTAGAGATAGGAGCCGCGAGCGGCATTGACACAGAGCAGGGCCAGCCCCATGCTTTCCAGCAGAATGGCGATGGCGATGGGCAGGCCCGGCAGCAGAATGGGAATGGCCGCGCCCGCAATGCCGGAGAGCAATCCAAGAACGCTGAGGCCCAGCGCAATGAAGAAAGAGGCCGGGCCGCCGCGCCTCTCCGGGACCAGCGCCTGCTGTTTCCCGCTCAAATGCTCCACTGTCGCGATATGGCCCATGATCGAGGTTTTGATGGCGTAGGTCTCAGGATTGCTGGAATCGAGTTCGAGCGAACGCTCAATGGCCGAAAGAGCTTCCTGGTAGCGTCCTACGTTGGTCAGCAGCGCGGCATACATGCTCCAGAGCAGGGCATTGTGGGCATCGATGCGCATGGCCTGTTCAACGGTGGCTATTGCTTCCTGAAAACGCCCGACGGTGCCGAGCAGTTGTCCTTTGAGGATGAGGGCGTTGAGATAATCAGGCGCGATTTGCAGCGCCTGCTCGATCAATTGCATGGCCTGAGCGGGATTTTGCATCTGGAGCAGCGAGCGGGCCTGTTGTAGTAATCCCTCACATTGTTTCTCCATAGACGAAGGTGACATCTGCCTGGGCAGTGACGCGGTAGCGGTGGCTTGCGGCCCCGTCCGGGTGAGTAGCGAAGCGGCGGCCATCTGGGACGGCGCGCTTGCTTTGAGCGAGCTGGCCGTTGGCGCGCCAGGGGTAGCAGTGGAAAAGATGTTTGTCGGCTGCGCGTTTTGCTTCCGGGGGGACGGTGAGGTAATGACGGGTAAGGATGCTGTATGCCCGACCAGCACGATGTGGCCCTGTTCCTGGCCGAAAAGCTGGGGGCGTTGTTGCTGGCCCAGCGCGTTGAAAAGGAAGGCGTGCAGTCGTTGCAGGGTGATTTGCCCGGTATCGGGGTCGGCGGCGGGTCCGCACAGGCCCATAATCATTTGATAGGCCAGCACGCCCAGCTTCTTCTCGCCGGTTTCCGGGGAGGTTTCATTGCCCCGGCAGGAGCAGAGGACGAGCCGCCCGCTGTTCTGTTGCAGCGCGTTGAGCAGCGTGGGGCCGAGCAATGGGCGCGAATCATAGGGCGATTGACGCCGCATGCTCCAGAGCTGGCCCGTCTGGAAGCAATCGAGCATCATCAAAATATTGGCGGCGCGGCTCTGCCCCATTGCCTTGCTGGCGAGCGAAGGGAGATGCAGACCGCTGGCGGCCTGCTGGTAGAGTGTATTTGCCAGCGCGAGGTAGCCGTCGCCGGTTCTTTCGTCCAGAAAAGCGTGTCCGGCAAAATAGATGAGGACCAGATCGCCGGGGCCTGCAACGTTGACGCATATCTGCATGATCAGGCTCTCTACCAGTTCGCGCGTCGCGTGCGCGCCCATTACCAGTTGCACATCAGCTGGCTGCCAGCGACCACCGCGCTCATTGACCAGCCATTGAGCAAGCGCCTTCGCGTCCGTTTCGGCGTACTGTAGTGGCCGGAAGGCAGCATCTTGATACTGATTGATACCGATTACAAGGGCCAGACGCCTACCCATATCTGCTCCATTTCCTGATGGTTCCTGCTTTATAGAATTCAACGGATGTATTGTACGATACTGCTGGCTTCTTGAGTAGCAGGTAGGAATATCAGGTATTTCCTGGCAGGAAGAAGGTGGTTCCCATGAAGGATAGACAGGCATAATTGCAGGATGGAGCGTGAGATCTCCTGTCAGAATCCACCAGTACAATCCGCCCTGCTTCTACTGTATGCTATACTGTTGGCAAAGTATTGGCTCAAAAAGAGGGTGGGATAGCAATGCCGCGCATACTGGGAATCACAGGCAATATTGCCTGCGGAAAAACTGCTGTGGGGAAGATGTTGCTGAAGCTGGGGGCCGAACGCTACATTGATGCTGACGCGGTTGTGCATAAGCTCTATGAGAGCGGTCAACCGATAGCGGTGCAGGTGGCGGAAGCGTTCGGGCAGGGCGTCCTGGCCCCCGATGGCAGCGTTGATCGCAAGGCGCTTGGCGCGCTGGTTTTCCAGGATGCCGAAGCGATGCGTCGGCTGGAAGCGATTGTGCATCCCGCTGTTGGTCTGGCCCTGCTCGAAGAACTCTCCCAGGTCAGCCCTTCCGGCGTTGCCATTATTGATGCGGTCAAGTTGCTGGAAGGCGGCTCAGGCGCGCTCTGCCAGAGTAAGTGGCTGGTGGTTTGCCCGGAGGAGCAAGAACTGGCCCGTTTAATGGCGCGCAACCATCTGAGCGAGGAAGAGGCCCGTGCGCGCCTGCGCGCCCAGCCCCCGCTTGCCCCCAGATTGGCTCTGGTGGATGAAGTCATCGACAACAGCGGCTCTCTCGCGCAGACACGCCGCCAGGTCGAGGCCGCGTTTGCGCGTTTCCTGGAACGTTTCCCCGCTTGAAGTGCAGTATCTTTGTGGATGCTGGCACAACGCCCACCCGCTATGACAGGCGAGGGAACTTTCCCGGTGCTATGCGGGGTGAAATTTTTTCAGCTATTGACATGGAAGCGTTCCAGTGCGTATAATCTGCACAATCAATGCTCCTTAAACTGCATACAATTTAATGCAAAAGACTTCGCGACGTATACAGAATCCTTATGATCCATGCCGGTTGGCCCGGCGTACCTCTAGCTTTTTTGGGTCAGGGTAAGCTGAACAGTTTCTCTGGGAAACTGGTGAGATTTGCCAGTTTCCAGACGTAATATCGATAAGAGGGGAGCGCGGTTTTTTCGGAAGGCACCCTTAGAATCGTGTACCCTTGCAAAACTGTACGTCATTTATTTCGTATCGCTGAAGGAGGCTGACGACAACATGCGTAGAAGTTGGTCGCGTATCTTTGCTATGGCGCTGGGGATTCCCTTGCTGCTGGCATTTCTGGTAGCCTGCGGCTCCGGCACCAGCGGCACCAGCGGCGGTGGCTCAACGCCAACCGGCACCAGGATCATCAAGGTTGCTACAGACCTCCCGGTTTCCGGTAAGGACGAGAGTAGCGGTAAACCGGCTGAGGACGGTGCGCACCTGGCGGTTGACCAGGCAAATCAGAAAAACGAAATTCCAGGATACCAGCTGGTATTTGTACCCAAGGATGATGTAGGCCCCAGTGGCATCCATGATCCTGCTGTTGGCGCGCAGAACGTCACGGCGCTGATCAGTGACGCGCTGGTTGCTGGTATGGTAGGTCCGTTCAACAGTAATGTGGCGAAGGCGGAGATGCCGATTGCGAATCAGGCGTATTTCCCCATGATTAGCCCGGCTAATACCAACACCTGCCTGACCCAGGATACGCCGGACACCGGTTGCACCGGCGCCAATGATCTGATCAAGACGCTACGTCCGACGGGCAAGGTGAATTACTTCCGTATTGCTACCACTGACAACCACCAGGGTGGCGTTGGTGCTGACTATCTCTTCAAGACGCTGAACTACAAGAAGGCTTACGTCATTGACGACGCCGAAACCTACGGTATCGGCATTGCCAACGCCTTCATCAAAGAGTTCCAGGCTGATGGTGGCACCATTCTCGGTCACAGCAGCGAGCCAAGCACGACCACGTCGTACCTTTCTCTGCTGACGCAGATTGCCGCGATGCATCCCGATGTGATCTACTTTGCTGGCCTCGACTCCACCGGTGGTATCCTGGTGCGCCAGCAGATGGAGCAGATTGCTGCTCTGAAGAACACCCCGTATGCTGGTGGTGATGGTCTGCAAACCAGCACCTTCGCTACGACTATTGGCCTGACCGGTGGCCCGGTCTATGCCACCGTTGCTACCGCAAACGCTGATGTGCTGCCTCAGGCGCAGACATTCATCCAGCAGTTCAAGCAAGTCTATGGCGCATCTGCTTATGGTGCCTATAGCGCGGCTGCCTATGACTGCATGAACATCTTGATCCAGGCGATCAAGACCGCTATCCAGAATGGCGCGAAGCCCCCGACAAGTTCCAGCGATGCTGCTGGCGCAACAGCTTTCCGCCAGGCTGTGATTAATGCCATCCAGGGCATCTCCTATGATGGCGTTACCGGTCACCAGTCGTTTGATCAGAACGGTGACACAACTGATAAGGTCATCTCGATCTATCAGCTTGCTGCGGTAAATGGAAAGCCGGACTGGAAATTCATCACCCAGCAAACCATCGCGTAGGAGTGCGGGCTGAGACATCGCCCTCTATGGCTTGATAGAGGACTATCAAGCTCATAAATAGCGCAGGGGCGTAGTCAACAGACAGGCAGAGAGACAGTGTCTGAAGGCTACACCCCTGCGTGCTATGGCCGGGCCATTCCATCCTCTCTTGCCAGCAGCTACCAGATAACGCTACAATACTACTATCAGGGCGCATCAAGTCAAGAAAGTGGAGATGTGAGTACGTATGACATTACTCCTACAGGAACTGATTGTCGGGCTTGCGACGGGGGCTATTTATGCCCTTATTGCTCTGGGCTACACGATGGTCTATGGTATCATCGAACTCATTAACTTTGCCCACGGCGATATTTTCATGATTGGTACGCTGGTCTCTATCACCATTATGAATGTGATGGGCATTACCGCGACCTCTCATCCAACGGGGTGGACACTGATTAGCGTCTTGCTCGTTTCCTGCCTGGGTGGAATGCTCGTCTGTGCTATTTTAGGTGTTGTTATCGAACGGGTGGCGTATCGTCCCCTGCGCAATGCTCCGCGGCTCGCTCCCCTTATTTCTGCCATCGGGGTTTCGCTGGTGCTGGAGAATATAGGGTTGCTCTGGAAAGGGATCAATTACGTTTCCTTCCCGCAAATTTTCCCTCAGATCAACTACAATATAGGCAGCATTACCATCACCAGCGTCAATATCCTGGTGATTGTTGTCTCTCTTGTGCTGATGGTTGCTTTGCAGTGGATGGTGAGCAACACCCGTATCGGGCGGGCCATGCGCGCGGTTGCGCAGGATCGCGAGGCAGCAGCATTGATGGGGGTGAATGTTGATCGTATCATTGCCATTACCTTCTTCATCGGCGCGGCTCTGGCCGGGGCTGCCGGTTTCATCTACGGCCTGCAATATGGCAGCACTATTTTCTACATCGGTTTCCAGCTCGGCCTGATCGCTTTCACAGCAGCGGTGCTTGGCGGGATCGGCAATCTGGTAGGCGCGATGCTCGGCGGCGTTTTGATTGGTATTATCGATGCGCTCTCCTCGCTCATTCCTGATTCGAATAATGGCGGCTTTGGCCTGCCTCATGGCGGCGCTGCCTGGCATGAAGCCATCATTTTTGCTATCCTGATTCTGATTCTGGTCTTCCGGCCCTCGGGTTTGCTTGGACAACAGACACCTGAAAAAGTGTGAATTAAAGGACAAAGCCATGATTCGTGCTGTTCAACTGTTCACGACGAAAGCGGAAGTGAGGTGATGCCAGTATGTCTATGCCCGTAAGCGCAAGCACGCTCTTGCCTGCCCGCGAAACACGCCCATTGCTGATAAAATGGACGGTGGCCCTGCTGGTTCCGCTGGCGGTCTTTACTTTTATCTGGAGCGGCGAGGCGATCGTGAATACCACCTTGCTGGGCTTCATCTCGCCCGCGAATTCAAACTACGATACCTCGACGTTAATCCAGCTAACGATATTTATCCTGGTTTTCTACGCGGTTGTCATCGCCTTCGCCGCGTACCTCATTGCGGTGGATACAGGACGACGTACTATGCTGGAAGTCTGGCTGGATATTCTTATCTTCGCCGTCATTCCTCTCCTTCTGGTTATGGAGCCTCAGCTGGGTCTCATCATCGGCCTGGCGCTGAGCGCGCTCATCTGGGGTATCTATTTCTATGTACGCAATCTTGTGCGCAAGATGGCTCACGTTCCGCCTGCGCCGCCGCTACAAAACCTGACTGTACTGGATACTGAGCAACAGGCGGCCCTGGTGAGACGGGCAGTCGAAGGCGGCTTCTGGTTCGCTGTCATTTTTGCGCTGCTCTGGCTGGTTGTCGATCTCATTTTCTTCTTTGTCGGCACCCTGCCTGCTATTCTCTTAATCTGGGTGGCCCTGCGTACAATTCTTCTGCCGGTGGCCGGTTACTTTCTGGGAAGGCTCAGTGGCTCTATTGCCTTGCGTCGTGTTCTTCCGGCAAAGGAGAGCAAGAAGAATGGTAATAGCGCAAATAGCTCCAATGATGTTCTCAGCAAACGCCACCAGCTGGAGGTGCTATCAGCAGCGCGCGTGCGTGAGGAGGCAAAGGACCTTGTACCGAACGACCTGCCGCTGCGGAGCGCGGGCGCACAGCGTTTCTTCTTGATACTGCTTGTCGTCTTTCTGCTCTTCTATCCGGCGCTGGATCCCATCCTGTTTGGCTCAGGTACGAACGGGCGCCTGGCGGGTTACGGAGACGCGGGCTACTATGTCATTCTGGCTCTCGGCCTCAATATTGTCGTAGGCTTTGCGGGCTTGCTCGACCTGGGTTACGTTGCCTTCTTTGCTATCGGCGCCTATGTCTGGGGGATGGTCGGCTCGACTCAGCTCAACTACGTGTTTAATATCCCCTTTAATGCTTCCCTGATGTCCTGGCTCTTCTGGCCGTTCATCATTATCGCTGCTTTAATTGCCGCGATGTGGGGCGTGTTGCTGGGCGCGCCAACGCTGCGCTTACGGGGCGACTATCTGGCTATTGTCACGCTTGGCTTCGGCGAAATTGTCCCTATCGTTTTCCTGGAGATGGACAAGTTTACCAATGGGGCCAATGGCATTGTTGGCGTCCAATCTCCCTCTTTCCCCGGCGTTTTCTGGTCGATCATCACCCCGATGCCTTACTACTATCTGATCCTGGCTTTGATTGGCCTCACCATCATTGCCAATATCCGCCTGCGTGACTCGCGTCTGGGCCGTGCCTGGATTGCCATTCGCGAAGATGAGATCGCTGCCGCCTCTTCCGGCGTCAATCTCGTCAGAACGAAATTGTTTGCCTTTGCCGCTGGCGCGTTCTTCTCTGGCGTTGCTGGCATCTACCATGCCGCGAAGCTGGGTGGCGTCTCCCCTGATAATTTCAGCTTTGGTGACTCGGTGATTTACCTGGCGATGGTCGTTATCGGAGGCATCGGCAATATTCCCGGTGTGATTGTTGGCGCTCTGGTTGTCTATGCGATCAACGAATTTATTCTGGCGCAACTTGATACGCTGGCCGCTGATCCGAGTAACTTCATGCACAGCGTTCTCATATCCATTTCCCACGTTTTTCCCGGCTTCACCTTTGGCAACATTCGCAACCTGATCTTCGGCGTGGTTCTCATTCTGGTAATGATCTTCCGACCGGAAGGCCTGATCCCCAGCGCGCGCCGCCGACGTGAATTGCGGCATGGCAACGACGAAGAGGTCGAGATCGGTTCGCTGGATATCCCGCCCGGCGCGCCCGATTTTGAGGCTGAAGTGCATGTGGAATAATATGGAGGACGCAAGAGAGCATGAGCAGCAGAGCAGGAGTGTATTATGAGCATTGAGCAATCGAGTCGGGAGGTCGGTGAGCCTTTGCTGGACTTGAGCAAAGTCACCAAGTACTTTGGAGGTCTGGCGGCGGTGCAGGATGTCGATCTCAAGGTGTGGCCGCAGGAGATTGTAAGCGTTATTGGCCCTAATGGCGCCGGTAAAACGACCGTCTTTAATTTGATTACCTGCATCTATCGTCCCACCTCTGGTGATATTCGCCTGGAGGGGAATTCCATTGTTGGTCTTACCCCCGACCAGGTGGTCAAACGTGGCATCACGCGTACCTTCCAGAATATTCGCCTCTTCAATAACATGACAGTGCTGGAAAATGTGCTGGTTGGAGAGCATACACAGCTCAAAAGTAATGTCTTGCAATCGCTTTTCCGCACTCCGTATGTGCGGCATGAGGAGGAAGAAGCTCGCAAACGCGCCATCGAATTGTTGAGCTTCTTTGGCACAGAGCTGGTCGAGCGCCAGGATGAGTATGTCATTAATCTCTCCTACGCGCAAAAGCGGCGCGTCGAAATTGCGCGCGCGCTGGCGGCCAACCCTAAATTACTTTTGCTGGATGAGCCAACGGCAGGGATGAATGAGGCGGAAACGCTGGAAGCTGTCAAATATGTCCGGCGCCTGCGCGACGAGCTGGGTCTGACCATCCTCTTGATTGAGCATAAGCTCGCTGTTACAATGGGCATGTCGGACCGGATCGCGGTACTGGACTATGGGCGTAAGATTGCTGAAGGTCTGCCCGAAGAGATACGCCGCAACCCCCGTGTCATCGAGGCCTATCTGGGCAAGGCTGCGACAGTAGATTGATAGGAAACACAGGAGGTAAAACGGGATGGCAGACGAATTGCAATCTCCCGCGACCTATACAGAAGAGATAGCCAGAACCGGCATTGCTATGCTGGAACTGTCTCATATCAATACTTTTTACGGTCCCAGTCAGGTCTTGTATGATGTTTCGCTCCGCGTGAACAAAGGTGAAATCGTTTGCTTGCTGGGAGCCAATGCTGCCGGTAAGACCACGACGATGAAAACCATTTTCGGCCTGGTGCATCCTCGCAGCGGCTCCATTATTTTCGAGGGACAGCCTATCGAGCGCAAACTCCCCGGCGATATCGTGCGTTCTGGCCTTGCTCTGGTGCCGGAGGCGCGTCGTATTTTCCCTCGTATGACGGTACTCGAGAATCTGGAAATGGGCGCATTTATTCGTAGCAACCGGGCGGAGATTAAGCAGGATATTGAGCATGTCTGCCAGATTTTCCCGCGCCTCAAGGAGCGACTGAAGCAGGTCGCGGGTACCATGTCCGGCGGCGAGCAGCAAATGCTGGCGATGGGCCGTGCCTTGATGTCTCGCCCGCGTATGATCTGTATGGATGAGCCATCTATGGGGCTATCGCCGATTCTGGTGGAAACGGTCTTCAATACCATCCTTGAGATTCGCAGGGAGGGCATGACTATTTTCCTCGTCGAGCAAAACGCCTCGATGGCCCTCAGCCTCGCCGACCGGGGCTATGTCCTGCAAACTGGCAAGATTGTCTTGAGCGATACTGCGGCCAACCTCCTCACCAACGATCTCGTCCGCCAGGCATACCTGGGCGGCGCATAACGAAAACGGCCTTCTGGCATGCCATGAGAAGCGTCCCCTGACGTGTCATGCGGAGGGCAGCGAAGTATCTGTGGTCTCCTGCCGAATAGCGTGGCCCACCACAGATACTTCGCCGCCGCTCCGCATGACAGGTGAAGAGGCCTTTTTCATTGGTGGGCTGTAAGCCCATCGCCACGTTCGCGGAATTTTATCTGCTGTCCAGCTTCTTATGCAGTTCCGCGATGCGCTGGTTTACCTCCGCCAGCGTGCTGACGCCCAGGTCTTCCATGTCCTCGCGCAGGCTTTCCAGCCGCTCCAACAACTCCATCTCATCGAATTCTTCCTGGTCAAATTCCTCTTCGTCCAGTTCGTCTTCCCGCTCCCGCCGGGGTTGCTTCTGATTATCCATTGCGTATTTCCTCCAACCTGTGTATTCTTGTTACTATTGTACACTGATTCAAAACGCGAGCATAGTATGCTATGACAAACCATGCCGGGCGTGTCATTCTGAGCGGAGCGAAGAATGAGCCGTCCGCGATGCCCTGGAATGGTATGGTATATTATCTGCTCAGGAGGAACTTTCTGCATGAAACTGCTTATTCTCGGTGGTACCGTCTTTCTCGGTCGCCATATCGTCGAAGCCGCGCTTGCCAGAGGGCATGAAATTACTCTCTTTAACCGGGGACAGCATAACGGCGAGCTATTTCCCGAAGTGGAAAAGTTGCGCGGCGACCGCAATGGCGACCTCTCGGCCCTGGAAGGCAGACGCTGGGATGCTGCTATCGATACCAGTGGCTATTTCCCGCGTGTCGTGCGCGCCTCCGCTCAGAAGCTCTCCGCAGCCGTCGATCACTATACCTTTATCTCCAGCATCTCCGTCTATGCCGACTTCACGCAGGTGGGAATGGATGAAAGCGCCCCTGTCGGCACGTTGAAGGATGAGAGCGTTGAGGAGATCACCAACGAGACCTACGGACCGCTCAAAGTCCTGTGCGAGCAGGCGGCAGAACAGGCGATGCCGGGCCGCGTCCTGATCGTTCGCCCCGGCTTCATCGTTGGCCCGCATGATCCGACCGATCGTTTCACCTGCTGGCCCTATCGTGTTGCTCAGGGCGGAGACATGCTGGCTCCCGGCAACCTGGATTCTCCAATACAGTTCATCGACGTGCGCGACCTGGCTTCCTGGCTTGTGCGCATGGTCGAGGATAGTCAGACGGGCGTCTTTAACGCGACCGGGCCAGATTACACACTGACCATGCAGGATTTGCTGGAAACCTGCCGGAAAGTAAGCGGCAGCAACACCCGTTTCATCTGGGTCAGCGAGCCGTTTCTTGCCGAACACAACGTGGAACTGCCCATCTGGGTGCCATCCGAAGAAGCTGGCGCGGTCACCATCGATTGTAGCAAGGCATTCGAGGCCGGTCTGGTCTTCCGCCCGCTCAGCAGCACCGTCCGCGACACGCTGGCGTGGTACGAAGCGCGCACACCTTCCACGCCTCTACGCGCCGGGTTGCGGCCCGAAGAGGAGGCGCAACTGCTGCAAGCATGGCGCGAACAACAACATCAATAGAGCGGGCCGCTCAGCGCAGGCCACTCGCAAGGGATGGCCCTACTATACGCGATGCGCTCCACAAGATAAACGGGCTGTTCGCGTATAGTAGGGCCATCCCTTGCGAGTGGCCTGCGCCAGGCTTTAGATATTAAAACAGAAACGACGTATTCGGATTTTCATACGTCCAGCCAGCCTGGATATCATTCCCGCTATCGACGAGTGTGGGCGCGCCCCGGGCCTGGCCCCGGTCGTCGATAGCGACCGTGTAAAGGCCCTTGCCCGCGCTCAGCGTTTTGCCCTGCCAGAGCAGGCGACCGCGTGTGAGAAAAAGAACGTGGCGGCTATCGGCAGCCCACGGGCTATTCGATGCAGGTTGGAGCAGTGCATCGATGCTTCCGGCTGTAGAGGCTCCTGCGGATGGAGTATTGCCCGTTGCCGGTTCAGGCCGACTCCCGTCGCTTAACAGTACCTGCGACTGTTGAGCGGCTGGCCTGACCAGTAGCAAGGAATGGAGACCATCGAGCAACAGGAACTGGCCGTCGGGCGACCAGTAAGGAACGCTGCCCGTTTCCGCGGTGAAGCGATAGAGCAGGCTGCCGTCGAGATTGAGAATGCTGTATGTTGAGCCGGTGCTGTACAGAATATGCTGACCATCGGGCGACCAGGCGAACTGGGTGCAGGTGCAGGTAGTGAGCGTGGTGATATGACCATCCGGTGTGCGCAACGCCAGTTGCACTGTATCCGGTGGCTCATTGAATGCCTGGCCGGTGGGAACGATGGCATAGAGGATGGCCGGATGCTGCTGCGCGGGTTGCCAGAGGATGCGCTCAAGCGTGGCAGGCAAGGGATGGCCGGGCAACGGGCCGCGTATGAGATAGCGCAAACCGCTACCGGCCAGCGTCGTGGTAAACAGCCCGTTTCGTGAATTTCCTATAGCCTGCTGATTCGCGCTTGAAAGGGAGGGAATGGAGAACGAGCCGGGCAGCAATTTGCGGGCGATGCCGTTGGGCTGGTCGCTCTGGGAGACCCACCAGAGAACGGCATCGGGGTCAGGTGGCGGCGAAACGGACTCCTCGCGGTAGAGCAGGCGGCTGCCGTCCTCGTCCCACCAGGCATTGCTATAGGCTATGCTTGCATCAGAGGAGATGATCGTGATGGGAAAGCCGCCGTCGATGCCCACCGTGTTGAGCGTTGACGGCATATCGCCGGGTAGCTGCGTTATCGGGTTACTTACCAGGTGGCGCGCGGCTGCCGTCTTCGCAAAGCTTCCATCCAGCGTGCGGAACGCCAGCAACTGGTGATTGGGCGACCAGCTGTAGCCCACTACCGGCGTGCTTTGTGACACAATCTCATAAGCGTTCGCTCCATCCGGGTCAATCGTCCAGATATGGCCGTCGCGCACGAAGGCAATCTCATTTCCCCCTACGTGGCCGGGGCTGCATGCTGCCAGAGCAGGGACGATGAGGACAAGTAGCAATAAAAAGATGATAATGTGTTTTGATTTCATGTTTGCCAGTTTTGAAGGGGATGGTCTCGATCAAGATTTCCGGGGTAGCGCGGATCACCGGGCGGATTGGGGTGTTCAGGCTTCAATCCCCATTGAAGTAGCAAGTGTGTCTCTTCGGGAAGATGCAGCCAGGGAGTGAGATCAAGTACATACTTTTCATGCGTGAAGGGATCTCGCATTTCCTTTTGTGTCCCTCCAAATCGCTGCTTCAACTCAGCGAGGGAAGATCCTCGTGTATCATCAGGGTCTAGCTGGTTGACAAAGAGGACACTGTGACCCGGAATGTTCCTCCACACGTATGGGTTGATTTCCAGAATGGTTCTCTTCATCTAAGGTCTCCTTCTGTAGCTCGTCTCGCGTTACCCGCCTACAAGTATACCAACCGGCAAAGGAAAACGCAAAACCAGTAGTCTATTGACAGCCATCTGGTAGTCTCCTATGCTTATCATATATGCTTGATGTTTTGCCTGCTCTTATGAGAAAAGATTATGAAACAGATACGACGACGCTTGCCGGTACTGAGCTTGAGTACGAAGCCGCGCCAGAGACAGTATGGCATTGACAGCCTGCTGGCGATCGTGAGCGCGCTCTTCATTACCGGATTTATCTATATACTGCACCTCTACCCGCGTATTCCTGATATCTCGCTGGTCTATCTGCTGGCGATCCTGACGCTGGCCAGCACGCGCGGGCTGTATGCCGCCGTGCTGGCTTCGGTGGTCGCCTTTCTCTCGTTTGACTTTTTCATGATTCCCCCACTCTACGCCTTTACGGTTGATAAGTTTGAGGAGTGGCTGGCCCTGTTCGTGTTTCTGGTGACGGCGATCATCACCAGCCAGCTGGCGGCGGCGCTGCGCTGGCGGGCAGAGCAGGCGAAGGCGCAGGAACACGAGACGCGCATCCTCTATGAATTGATGCAGGCCACGAACAGGGAAGAAAACCTTGACCAGCAGCTCGATATTATTGCAGGGACCGCGCTGAAAGTGTTCAGGCCCTGGGGCATGCGTAATTGCAGCGTTCTGCTACCCGATGCGACAGGAAAATTGCGCGTGCAGGGCAGCGCGAGGGCAGCAGATAAGCAGAGGCAACTCACGCAGGATGAGCAGGTAACGGCGGCCTGGGTGATGCAGCATGCTCAAACAGTTGAACTCTATGACTCCGCGCCGGTGGCACAGACATCTCCTACCTCGGCTCCGCGCGCCATTGTGCGCAGCACGTCCTCGCCTCACGAGACGCGCCGGTATGTACGCATGATCCCGCTGATGATGGGGAAAAAGGTTGTGGGAGTCATGCATTTGCTAATTGAAGATAATCCACGTCTATTCGATATAGAAAGCCGTCTGGGCGGAGTGCGCGATCGCTCGAATGAGCGGACAGCGTTCTTCTGGGCCTTTGCCGACCAGGCGGCTGCCGTCATAGAGCGCGCGCGGCTGAGGCAAGAAAGCTTGCAGGTCGAGGTGCTGCGGAGGACGGATACGCTGCGCGCCGCTCTGCTCTCCTCCGTCTCGCACGACCTGCGCACGCCCCTCTCATCGATCAAAGCGGCGGCCAGCAGTCTCTTGCAGGATGATGTGCAGTGGGACGAGGAAGCGCGGCGCAGTTTCACCCTCTCGATAGAGCGGCAGGCCGACCGCCTCAATCGGCTGGTTGAGAATCTGCTGGATATGTCACGTATCGAGGGAGGCGCGCTCAAACCGGAGAAGGAATGGTATCCTGTGGATGAACTCATCCATGACGTGCTGGGCCAGATGGCCCCGCTGCTCCAGAGTCGCGTGGTAGAGACCCACCTGCCCGATGATTTGCCGCCGGTGCAACTGGATTACCTGGAGATCGATCAGGTACTGACCAATCTTATTGAGAACGCACTGCGCTATACACCGGCGCAATCGGTGATCGAGATAAGCGCGCAGACTGCTGATGGTGGCAGGGAGGTAGAAATCAGCGTGGCCGATCGCGGCCCAGGGATTCCTCCTGATGAGATAGACTACATTTTTGACAAATTTTATCGTGTCAGGGCAACGGATGGATCGGCGCGGAGTAGCGGGTCCGGGCTGGGCCTGGCGGTGAGTAAAGGGCTGGTTGAGGCGCATGGAGGGCGCATCTGGGCGGAAAATCGGCCTGGCGGCGGCGCAGTTTTCCGCTTCACATTACCGGTAGGTGTCGTAGAGGGAAAGAATGTATGAGCAAAAGTGGAGCGCGTATTCTGGTTGTTGATGATGAGATAGAGATTGTGCGCGCCTTGCAGCGGAGCCTGGTTGCGCACGGCTATGAAGTGTTCACGGCAGGCAGCGGTGAAGAGGCGTTAGAGGAGGTCGGGCGTCACCGCCCTGACCTTATCTTGCTTGATCTGGGGCTGCCGGGCATCAGCGGGTTAGAGGTTTGCAAGCGAGTGCGGGCGGAATCCAGCCTGCCGATTATAGTGCTTTCGGTGAAGGATACCGAGCGCGATAAAGTGCTGGCTCTTGATCTGGGGGCCGATGATTACGTCTCCAAGCCCTTTGGCATCAATGAAGTGCTGGCGCGCATCCGCGTTGCCCTGCGCCATAGCGCCCAGGTACAGGCTGGTACGGAGCCGGTCTTTGTCGCCGGGCCGCTACGCGTGGACTTTGCCCGTCGTCTCGTGCAGGTCAACGATCAGGAAGTGAAGCTGACGCCCACAGAATATGACCTGCTCAAAGTCTTGATCAAGAACAACGGCAAGATCATGACGCGCCAGATGTTGCTTTCGCAGGTCTGGGGAACAGGCTATGGCGCGGAAGCGCATTACCTGCACGTCTATATCGGCCAGCTGCGCCGCAAGATCGAACCTGACCCTGCCCACCCCCGTTTCATCCTCACCATCTCCGGCGTTGGCTATCGCTTCAATGGCGAAGAATAAAGAG
Organism: Chloroflexota bacterium; assembly: GCA_902810755.1. Next base: position 20,433 of record CADDYT010000043.1, on the reverse strand, counting down.
GACGGCATGCCATTGGAAACATGACACGGAGGAGTTAGCTTACCATAGCTTTTTCCGTCCGTGTGGTGTTGCCCGTCGCAGTTGTGCCGTTCAACTCGCTCTTTGCCGACTCCGGCGTGTGAATCTGGCTCAATACCAGTACCTCGCAGGGAGCGTGTTTCATCACATATTCGACTACCGGGTCGATTTGCTGCACGCCGCTCCGTGTGCGAACGGGGCTATTGGCTATAAGGATCAGGTCGACCGCCTGATCTTCTGCCTCGCGCACAATCGCTGCCCCGATGTCTCTTGCCTTCAGGATGCGTTTGTGGATAACCGCGCCTCCGGTATGGGGTCCGAAACGGGCCGCGATGGCTGCTGCTCGCTCCAATTCTTCGTTGGCGTGTTTCTCTTCTTGCTCCATGTGGGCGTCGAGTGGCAGGGTAAAGGGGACGCGAATGATCGCCAGTACCTCGACGCTGCCCTTGCGATGCAGCGCCATTTGCGTTGCCAGCGCGACCGTGCGGCCTGAAGCCTCGCTGTTATGCAGTAACGGTACAAGAATACGGCTCAATTTATTCACTGAACGTACAGCCTTTGTTGCGCTGCGAACGCTTTCCGTCTCTTTCGGCAGGCGCAGCATCCAGCCAAGCACTCCCACGATAGAACAGAGAAATGCCAGAGCTATGATGACACCGATGGCGTTGATCTGTAAAGGATTCGTTGTTGCCAGGATAAACCACAGCAAGGGCATATGCTATGCTCGCTTTCTTTTCTTTGATGCCGATGTCGGACCCTGTGTCGCTGTATGCGAGGCAAGGGTGCGCAGTCTGACAATCCCCAGCGCGATAAAAGCCAGCCCTAACAGGACGAGCATCCATGCCTGCGCGCCGACCATCGCTGCTCGCACAGCGATAATTGTGCCGAGCGGGATAATGAGCAGGCTGACCACTGTCCGGTAACGTTCTCGCCACGACAGATTCTGTGTCCGGTTTTTCATTCCGCGTTTCCTTTCTGTCTTTTCTCATGGTTGCCATTCAGCCTCTTCTCATGACCGCCATTTTCCACCGGCACGTCAACGACCTTTGTGCCAATCGGTAGCGCGCTCACGATCTCGCTTTCACCATGCAAACGCTGCTTGCGCTCAAGATTCTCTCGCAGTTCGTCGGCTAATTCGCCCTCACCGGCATCTTCATAGACTTCCAGCTGTTCGTGTACCCAGTCGCGCTTCAATGACTTCAGCAGTGGCTTTCCGGTGCGATGGCGATACCAGAAGTAGAGCATGAGGCCCACGACAATCCATGCCGGGCCGGCGATACGCCCGATAGCATGGGTAAGCACAACCATGATGAGGATACTGCTGATGCCGAGAAAACCGAGGACACCGATGATGGGTAAGAGCCGGACCTCACCGTCTTTGCCGCGAACAGGAATGTTCAGCGGCACTTTGAATGGGCGCGGCGTCCACGGGTCTTTGAAACGTAGCACGAGCAGCGAAACAAACACGAGCATATAGGCCGTTGCCGCGCCAAAGGCGTACATGTTGCCCAGGGTATCGTAGGCGTTCTGCGAGAGACCGGCCAGCCAGAGTTCGAGCAGTGCGATACCGGAGAAGACGATGAGTGTGCGCACCGGTGTGCGGAACTTCGGGTGGACCTGGTGGAACCAGGCCGGTAGCAAACCGAAACGCGCCATTGAGTAGGTGATACGCGAAGAGCCAAAGACGCCAGCATTGGACGAGATGAGTACCAGCGTAGCCCCCAGTATGGCGACATATGGCCCTGCAACGAGGCCGAGGATTGGAATATGGCTTGCCAGCCAGGCCACGGGGTCACCAGTATGAGCTGCAAAGCTTTGCCAGGGCAGCATAGCCAGACCCAGGTTGGAAAAAGCGAGCGCATAGATCAATACCGTCAAAATGAGGGCGATTGAAGTACGCGGTACCACCTTTCCAGGCCGTATTGTTTCCTGACTTGCCTGGCTGATCGATTCCAATCCGACAAAAGAGATAATCGCCAGCGAGGCTCCATAGGCCAGGTTATACGGACTGGGCCACTGAGTTGTCATCTGATAAACGAGCATGCCGGGGTTGAAGGCGAAGAGAAAGCCGAAGAAGAGAATAGTGGATTCGCTGATTACGTCCAGAGCGCCAAGAACTTCGTTGAATCTTGATGATTCACGCACGCCCAGAATGTTGAGTGTAGTGAGAAAAACGACCAGCAGGGTTGCTTCCAGGATCAGGATCGGCTGGACGCCGGGAAAGCTGATACCGGGTAAGTTGATATTGACACGGGTATCCAGCGCCGGGAGAAAGAAATTGATATAGCCCGCCGATGCCAGGGCAAAGAGCGAAATGTCGATGGTGAAGTCGAGCAGGACGGCCCAACCGGCGACGAAGCCCCAGAAATCACCTAAGCCGCGCAGGACATAAAATTGTCCTCCACCGGCCATAGGATAAGCGGCGGCCAGTTCGGTATAGGCAAGGCCGACCATGATGTAGACAAGTCCTGCGAAGAGAAAGGCGACGTTAGTAGCTCCCTGCGCTGCCGCCATGACAATGCCGAGTGCGACATAGACATCTGCACCCACATCGGCATATCCCCAGGTGTACGATCCCCAGACACCAACGGCGCGTCGCAAACCGTGTTTTCCCTCTGACACTTCATCCATTTCTGTCACGTTCGGCGCTACTTTGCCAGACATAACACCTCCATGAAGATGGCTCCTGCCCATATAGGCGCAGTATTGCTTTCAGTATAGTGCTGGCAGGCTCAAGAAACGCTCAAGAAATGAGAAGGAAGCATAAAGAAGATATCAAGAGCAGCCAGATTTCCCACAATTCTCTCGATTCTGGCTTGTTTCCGCTTACGAGAGTACCTATCCTGAGAATAGCAGTTGTGTTTTCTATGCTTTATTCATCAGTTTATCAACCAGTGCATACCTGTGCTTTTGAGATTGCTTTGCTGCAAACAGGCGGCATGTTGGAAGCGAAGAAGGAGTACACATGGAGCCAGACGATAGCGAGTTGCGGCAGATCACGAACTCTTCCCCGGTGATACGCTGACGGTGATCCTGCCCGAATTTGTCGTTGCCAGATGGTGGGAGCATATCCTGCACAACCAGACGGCCTTCCACCTGAAAGCGGCGCTGCTCTTCCACCCAGGTATCGTTGTCACCGGCGTTCCCCTGCACCTGCTTGCAAGAGGGTAAGTCGGGTGCCTCTAAAAGTAAAAGCCCCGAAATGACTTCCGGCTGTGTGTTCTTCTTGAGCGCAGCAGCAGCATTACCAGGGAGAGTACCCAGATGGCGATGCTTACAAGCATGAGCAGGATTGAGGCCGCCAGTCCAACGCCACCTCCCACCAGCCATAGGTGCCGCCCATTTGAAAATTGGAGTGCCAGGGCTGATATAATGATACCTGCCAGAGTCACAAAAAAGCCTATCGAGGAGAAGATGATGCCGAGGACAGGAGGCACTTTACTGCGCTGTCTCGCCTGTGGATAAATTTTCTGATCCTGGTAGTCACTTGCGGCTAATCCTGCTTCGTATGCTTGCTGCTGATCCACTTCACCGCTATCTGAATATGTAGCCTGATACTGGCTGTATTCCTGCTCCGCCTGCCATTGCTGCTGCTCTGGCTCCTGCATCTGCATAGCACGCCTCCTGGCCGCTCTTTTTTATGGCGTCTTCTCTCATTCTATAACGCTATACGTTGTCGGCCCTTCCTGGTTGTAGCGGACGGCGGTTTCTCTGCTCTTCAGATATCGCCTGGATAATTCAGGGTGGACTGAAAGCGGGTATGTGCAGATGCCGGGAAGCAGAGCAACCCGATCAGGATCAGCCGGAGCATATCACCCGCTGGAATAACAAGTTACTTTTCTGGGAGCGTGAAAAGGAGCATCGGCCTGGTCTATCTCGACGTATGAGCGAACAGGTGCTAGAATGCATAATGGTTACAATGCTGCTATGCAGATACAAATGAGAATAGAACAGGTTGTCCATAACGGGGACGAGTTGTGGACAGTCATTCTATAGAAATGAGCGTGCTATGTATAGAGATGAGCCTTTGCAGGCGTTTCTGGATGATCTGGCTTCAGAGAAGTCGACGCCGGGCGGCGGTTCGGCCTCGGCGCTGACGGGGGCGATGGGGGCGGCGCTGGCAAGCATGGTGACGCGGCTGACGCTTCACCGGCAGTATTACGCTGCCGTCCATGAGGAGATGGAGCAAGTGTTGCAACAGACGGAGCGGCTGCGCCATCGCTTTGAGGAATTAATGCAGGAAGATATCGCTGCGTATGGTAAGCTCTCGGCGGCGTATAAAATGCCGCGCGGGACGGATGAGGAGAAGGAGGCGCGCAGCAGAGCGATTCAGGAGCAACTGGTCGAGGCCGCGCTGGTGCCGCTTGAGGTGGTGGAGAACGCGGCGGAATTGATTCTCTATTGCGAACGTATCGCCGAGATCGGCAACAAGACAGTCTTGAGCGATGTGGCGACGGGGTCGATGCTGGCGGCGTGTGCAGGGGCAGGGGCCTCGTGGATGGTACGTGTCAACATGCAGGCCATGAAGGACGAGGAACTGGTGGAGATGTTGGGCGAGCGGCTAAGCCGGGCGCTGGATAGCATTGCGGCGGGCAATCAGCGCGTGACGACGGTAGTGGGAGAGCGGGCGTGACAGCAGAGATTCTGGATGGCAGAGCGATGAGCGCGGAGATCAAAGCGGAGTTACGCGACGAGGTGCGCCGCTTTGTGGAGCGACAGGGTGAAAACGGGCAGGCTCCCGGTCTGGTGATCGTGCGCGTGGGTGGCGATGCGGCTTCTGGCGTCTACAGCAAGGCGATTCTGCGCGTAGCTGAGGATGTGGGCGTCAACGCTCGCCTCGAACAACTCCCGGCTAATACGTCAGCCGACGAATTGCGGGCGTTGCTGGTGCAGTTGAACAACGATCAGGCGGTGCATGGCATCATTGTACAGATGCCGCTTCCTGCGCACCTGTCGCAGAAGATGGTGGCCGATACGATTGCGGCCAGTAAGGATATCGATGGCATCAGCGCGCGCAGCGCGGGCAACCTTTTCCTGGGCTTACCCAGCTTCCTGCCCTCAACGGCGGCAGCGGTAATGGAAATCCTTGAGCGCACGCACACGCCGCTTGAGGGTCGGCGCGTGGTGGTCATCAGCCGCAGCAACGTGGTGGGGAAGCCGTTGGGGATGATGCTTCTGCAGAAAAATGCGACGGTGACGATCTGCCATTCGCGCACAGCGAACCTGGCAGCCCTGACGCGGCAGGCAGATGTGCTGGTGGCAGCGGCGGGCCGCGCGCAGATGGTGACTGCCGACATGGTCAAGCCTGGCGCAGTCGTCATCGATGTGGGCATCAACGCCCTGCCCGCAGGCGGCATCGTCGGCGATGTCGATTTCGAGGCTGTGCGCGCAGTTGCCGGGGCCATCACCCCCGTCCCTGGCGGCGTCGGCCCTCTGACCAACGTCGTCCTGCTCAAACAATGCGTCCGCGCGGCACAGCAACTCAGTCAGGAATACAGGGAGCAGAGCAATTCTTTACAGGAAAGCCGTTACAGGACAAAATGAACGAAAGGTAGCAGGGCTTCAGTGATATAATTGTAGCAAGCAGGAGACCAGTCCCTCTGGAGTGCCTATGGACAATGTTGAGCATACGATGCCCGAAGACGATTTCGCAGTTGTACTGACAGACCTCGAACTGCCAGAGGATGGCGAACATGGCAAAACAGGGTTCCTGGGTCGTGCCTTTTTGCGCTGGCAGCGTTCCGTCAGCAGGCGGCACCTGCGCATCGGCTTTGCTGCCTGTGTAGGCATGCTGGTAGGGGCCGTTGTGCTGGTGAATCTGGGCAGCTACCTTGCCTCACAACCGGGCGCGGTACAGAGTCTCGCGAATTCGGAGCAACCAGCGCCTGCTCTAAATGTCCCGATCGGGCAGGAAGATGGCCTGGCGTGTGTGACGGATAATGCCTGGTCTCCTGATAGCCAGTATTTCGCCGTGCTTGGCAATGAGGGCAGTTGCTCCCGCGTGGTTCACGAGCCGGGCCTGTTGAATGTCTATAGTGCGCGTTCCACAAGTAAGGCGCTGCAACATCTGCACCTGGATTACTTGCTCCTGCGATCGCTTGACGAGCGCCCGCTTTCACGTGACCGTCATGGGCTGTCTATCGAGTACATGCACGTCCTCTGGTCACCCGACGGCAGGCGGCTCGCGGTGACATTCGTTGATACCGAGCAGCCATCGCTTTTCTTCGGATTACTGCTCATGGATATGAAGGGGCAGCATGTGCAGGTGCTGTTGCAGCCGCGTATCGCCTCTACGCGCCTCGATGACGAATGGGATGTGGTGCGCGGTGTTCCGGTGCTGCTGCCACCTCCGGCGCCCGCGTTGTTCTATCGCTGGGGAACCGGAGGCCGTCTTATTCCGCAGACCGCTTGGAGCAGTAAGAGCATGCCGCCCGCTCCACCTCCCGGCCCGGTAGGCAGTCCTGATGGCGGGCAAACATTCACTATCTGGCAACCGGGGCTGGCGAGTCCGCTGCACCTGAACAACGGGCTGGTCGTCTTTCGCTTCAACACCTCTTTTGCCGCCTGGTCGCCTGATGGCCGCTACATCGTAGAGGGACTTGGTTTGCAGAGCGTAGCTGAGCAACATGGTGCGCCGGCCCTTTTCCCGCTCATGGCCTCGTACCAGACCGGCGATACCCCGTTATTATCCATCTCTGGCGAGACGGTCAGCCGGGCTGTGAGCAGCATGACGGCGGTGGCGTGGAGTCCTGATGGACGCATTCTGGCGACATACGCGATCGGTAAGCCGGTGACGCTCTACGATGCCGCCACCGGGCGTAAACTGCTCTCGCTGCCACCCCCGCCGCGCCAGGTCTTCCTGCAAGGCATTGTCGGTATGCTGCGCTGGTCGCCCGACAGTTCCTCCCTCCTGCTCTCCAGCGGGGAATGGGGCGCTGTTGCACTCTGGCGTCTGGGGGCGTTTTCCATCAAAGCCTATTGTTTGCATAACAGCCCGGCCTGCTGAATTGGCAAACACATCTTGTGCTGAGCAGCGGCGAAGCATCTCAAGCAGGCCATATTGCTCAACTTCAACTGGTTGACCTGGATGCTTCGCTGCCAGTCAGCATGACGTGTGAGGGGCGTTTGTTATGGCATAACATGCCCCCGGCGATCATTCCCTGTTGCAGTCCGTGTGCCTCCTCACTTCGCCCGGTGTTCTCGATACAGGCGGATCAGCGTGTTGGTCGAACTGTCGTGGGTGAGTTCTGGCTCCTGGGGGCTTTCCAGTTCGGGGATGATGCGGTTGGCAAGCACTTTGCCCAGTTCGACGCCCCACTGGTCGAAAGAGTTGATATCCCAGATGGTGCCCTGCGTGAAGACTTTGTGTTCGTAGAGGGCGATGAGCTTGCCCAGCGTCTCCGGGGTCAAACGTTCGGCAAGGATGGTATTGGAAGGTCGGTTGCCCTCGAAGGTGCGGTGTGGCACCTGGAAGGCCGGGACGCCGGAGGCCGCGACCTCCTCCGCCGTCTTGCCGAAAGCCAGCGCCTCCGTCTGCGCGATCAGGTTCGCCATCAGCAGATCATGATGGCGACCAAGCGGGTTGAGCGCCTGGTAGAAGCCGATGAAATCGCAGGGAATCAGTTTCGTTCCCTGATGAATTAACTGGTAGAAGGCATGCTGGCCGTTGGTTCCCGGCTGACCCCAGATAATTGGCCCGGTCTGGTAGTTGACGCGCCGCCCCTGCAGGTCAACAGATTTGCCGTCGCTTTCCATATCAAGCTGCTGCAAGTAGGAGGTCAGCAACCCCAGGTAGTAGTCATAGGGCAGGACGGCGACCGTCTCGGCTCCGAAGAAATCGTCGTACCAGAGGCCGATCAGGCCGAGCAACACAGGCAGGTTGCGCTCAAACGGGGCTGTGCGGAAATGCTCATCCATCGCGTGGAAGCCGGCAAGCATCTCGTGGAAGCGTTCGGGGCCGATGGCGATCATTAGCGAGAGACCGATGGCCGAGTCGTAGGAGTAGCGACCGCCGACCCAGTCCCAGAACTCGAACATGTTGCTGGTATCGATGCCGAACTTCTGCACCTCTTCTGTGGCCGTTGAGACCGCGACGAAATGTTTGGCAACCGCCTGCTCGCCCAGCGCGCTGACAATCCACTGGCGAGCGGACTGCGCGTTGGTTAGCGTTTCCAGCGTGGTAAAGGTTTTGGAGGAGACAATGAAGAGCGTCTCTGCCGGGTCAAGATCGCGGGTAAGCTCGACGAATTCGTTGCCGTCCACGTTCGAGATGAAGCGCACCGTCAGGTTGCGGTCGCTGTAGAACTTCAGTGCCTCGTAGGACATGTGCGGGCCGAGGTCGGAGCCGCCAATGCCAATGTTGATGATGTTGCGCATCGGCTTGCCGCTCGCGCCCCTCCACTCGCCGCTGCGCACGCGGTTGGAGAAATTCGCCATCTTGTCCAGGACAGCATGCACCTCTGGCACCACATTCTTGCCGTCCACCATGATGACCGCCCCCTTCGGGGCGCGCAGAGCAACATGCAGAACAGCGCGGTTCTCGGTAATGTTGATCTTCTCGCCGTTAAACATCGCGTTGATGCGCTGCCGCAGCCCGACCGCTTCGGCCAGTTGCAACAGCAGGCGCAGCGTTTCGTCCGTAATGCGGTTCTTTGAGTAATCAAGGTAGATGCCCACCGCCTCGACTGCCATGCGTTCCCCGCGCTGCGGGTCCTGCGCGAAGAGCGTGCGCAAATGCACATCGCGCACCTGCTGGTAATGCCTTTCCAGCGCCTTCCACTGCGGGCGCTGCGTCAATGGTACCTGGTCAGCCATACTCCTTACTCCTTTTTTCCTGTGATTTAGATTCTTTCCGTCGAAGACTTGTTCTCGGTTGGCGGGTGAGGGAACCCCTCCGCTGCGTGGGGCGCCGAGCCTGCAAGCGGTGTGTGGTCGAGGTACCTGACATCGTAGACGCGCTCAGCGAACTTCCAGCCGTCCTCTGTACGCTGGTAGCGGTCGTGGTACACGGCGTAGTTCAGCTCCGAGCGGCCATCGCGTGAGTGCATGAGTTCTGAGATGTATGCACGGCCAGTCGCAGTGTTGCCTTCCTGTTGGATCGTACCCGGATGTGTGGTTTGCACGAAGTAATCCCAGGTACCCTGCAGCCGCTCGACCCCGGCACGGATCTCCTGTCGGCTCCTGGCCTCAGCGTTGATGTAGGGAATGCGCACCACGCCGTCTTCAGTGAACAGCGACGCGAGGCGGTCGTAGTCGCGCATCATCAGCGCATCGGTGTACTCACCTTGCAGCGCCTCGATCTCGAAGCGATCGGCAATGGCCTGAAGGTCGCTCATCGGTTGTCTCCCTCGTCTGTGTGTTTCAGGCGCCATGACACTGAGGTATCATGCGCGCCAGATCATGGTCATCCTCTTTCGGCCCTTTCATCACTGTGATTTACAAAATCTGGTAATGAGAAAATCAGTCTCTATTATATGATACAGAGGTACTTCCATGAGGAAAAATCACTGACGAGTAGCCTTGTTGTTTCGATCAGGGCTATTTCAGATCGCTGGCACAATAAGTTACAATAGGAATGAGCAAAAAAACCTGTGGAGAAGATATGAGACGAGAATTTGGCCTGACGCATGTTGTTCGTTATGACGAGTGTAATTGTTTCGGTTTGCTCACCCCCACTGCCTTCTCACGCTACATGCAGGATATCGCGGCCCGCGATGCTGCCGACGCTCAGCTTTCCGGCAACGGCTACTGGGTAGTCAGGCGAACGGTGATGACCTTCAACGCCCCTGTCCCGATGCATACCAGGCTCGATTTGAAGACCTTCGGCATCGGTTTTACCCGCATCACCGCCCAGCGTGGCTACGAAGCGCGTATTGCCGGTGAACGCTCTGCCGAACCTGTGCTTTCCGCCCGCTCCCTCTGGGTCTATGTCGATCTGCGCGGGCGTCCAACGCGGCTGCCAGAGAGGACAGCGGAGATCTGGCTGCCCGATGGGCCGCAGCCACAACTGGCAGAAGCGCCTTTTCCGGCATTTCCCGAAGGCGAGCCAGCCGCCATCACCACCATTGTGCGCTTCTCCGATCTCGACCCGGTGATGCACATGAACAACGCTTCCGCCGTCGAAAAGCTGGACAATGCCGCCTGGGAGGTCTATGCTACCAGCGGCATCACGCCCGAAACGGCGCGAATGGACGCCATGCACTACGACATCGAATATGTCGATAGCCCTCGCTTCGACGATCAGCTCGAAATCCAGACCTGGCTCACGCCCTTTCCATCGGTCGGCCAGCAATTCAGCCAGTTCCAGCAGATCACGCGCGAAGGCAAAGTGATGGTACGGGCGCACTCACGCTGGCTGTGGAGAGCGGAGAACTGACCCGATCCTGCCAATCTCTGACAGGTCGGGCCGGAGCGATAGGACAGACGGGACTACTCGTTGGGCCGGGCAGAACTTTCCAATCGCTCGCACATCTGATCGAATGTTGCGCCGTCAATCTCGCCGCGTGCATAACGCCGCCGCAGTATCTCCAGCGCATCTGGTTCAAAAGGAGCCTGTCCAGGTTCATAAAAAGGTCCGCGCGCTGCCTCTCCAGACCTGTAGAAATGTCCGAATCTGTCCCTCCCACTGAGCCAGCGACTCGCGCCCCGGCAGAAGAAGATAATGATCCCTATCCAGAGCAATGGAAACAGGGGCCAGAAGCCTATACCCCAGTGCATGTAAATCCTCTCTTTCTTGCTTATCTTTCATCTGTTTCTCTGTTGATCCAACAAACTCACGCTTTGAGTCTGTAGCTTCAGTATAGCCTGAGAGGATGACAGGGAGATGAACGGTGACGCCTTATCCACGCGCTAGAAGCGTTCAAAGAGGTAGGGAAGATGCTCTTCGGCTATGCCAGGGCCGTCATCTTGCACGCGCAGCACAGCCCAACGTTCTTCACAGGCCAGTTCGACATGCACCCGTGTGCCAGTGCCGCTGGTATATTTGATGCCGTTTTCGATCAGATTCATGAGCGTCCGGCTGAGGTACTGTGGATCACCGGAGACGAGTAGCTCCGGTAATTCTCCTGTCGAGAGGGCAACATGACTCTGCTGAGGTGATCCAGTCGAGTTCCTCGATAGTCAGGATCTGCCCCTGTAGCATCGTTTGCCCCTCCTTCCATAGTGCAGAGAATGATTCCTCTCCCAGCCGGGACTGCCCCTGCTGTCTCAGTTGTTTGTAAGCGTGCTCCATGACCGGTGGCACAGTTGCACCCAGAGTGACGCGCAATCGTTCCGCTGCTCCCCACAGCCGTGCCGCTGGCGCCGGCTGATCCTGCAAGGTGTTCACACTTGCCAGACCCTCCAGGTAGAAGGCCATGAACACCGGATTGCCGACCGCGTGAATGAGTGTGAGGCCCTCCTCAAAGAAGGAGCGTGCTGTCTCATACTTCTGTTCATAGAAGGCAGTCCATCCCAGCCCAAGGATGCCCCAGGCCATGCGCTCCCGCCATCCCCCTTCCCTGGCGAGCGTAAGCCCTTCCTCTAGCAATGCCCGTGCCCTGGCCGTCTCTCCCCGAATAAGGTTTACCAATCCCATGAGTATCAGTGCATACGCGATGCTGTCTTTGTCGTCTGCTTCTCTGGCGAGTGCGAGACTTTCTACCGACAGGGTGTAGGCTCTCTGCCCATCACCCTGGTAGAAGACTGTGTTTGCCAGGAAATTTAGTGTCCGGGAGACCATTGCGAGAGGGCCTGCCTTGCGGTAGAACGCGAGGCTTTCCTCCAGGAGGGTACAGGCTCTGGCGTACTCTCCCTGGATGAGAAAAACACTTGCCCGGGTCAGGAAGACATCGTTGATTCCCTGCATATCACCCAGTTCTCTGAAGAGCGTTAGCCCTTCCTCAAGCAAGGCATGCGCGCTGCAATTCTCGCCCCGCAACATCGCCACGTATCCCAGTTCTCTCAGGGCACTCGCTCTACCCCTCGTATCGTCTAACTGGCAGGAGAGGGACAGGCTCTTTTTGAGCCATGTCTCAGCCTGGTCCAGGTCTCCCTGCCCGCTGGCGATCAGCCCGGCGGTTGCGAACCCCTTTGCCAGGTAGGATGTGGAGCTGCCCTCGCTGTTCGCCAGGATGCGTTCTAAAGCGAGGCGCCCGTAGCTGCTGTGTCCACGGAGGAGCCAGAACTGACCAAGCGCAGTCGCCAGGCGCAGAGCCATTTCGCGACTCGCTCCCTCCTCCTGATCCAGAAACCACTGGAGCGCTGTTCGCAAATTGCCATGTTCTTGCTCTAAGCGCGCCAGCCACCGGGCCTGCTCTTGTCCTGACAGGTGCTGTGCCGCCTCCTCTGCGAGCCGCAGATAGTAGCTGGCGTGTGCGCTGCGCACCTGTTCCATTTCCCCGCTCGCCTCCAGGCACTCCAAACCATACTCGCGCATCGTCTCAAGCATAAACAGGCGCGAGGGTTCTCCCTCCTGCTGTACTGTGCGCAGCAGGCTTTTTGAGATGAGCGAGGTGAGGCCATCCAGAATGCTACGTTCCTCTTCAGTTGCGATCTGGGAAACTGATACTGCCTCGGCAGCATCCATGGTACAGCCACCAACGAAAACAGAGAGGAGCCGAAACAGGTGCTGCTCCCAGGAGGAGAGCAACTGGTAGCTCCAGAGAAGCGTGTTGCGCAGGGTCTGCTGTCGGGCCGGCAAATCTCTCGGCCCGTCCGTCAAAATCGCTAATGGGTCCTCGAGGCGCATAAGCAGTTCCTGGGGTGACAGGAGTTTGATACGCGCTGCTGCTAATTCAATAGCCAGGGGAAGTCCATCCAGCCGGAGACAGATTTCAGCGACGGTTGCCGCATTGGTGCCGGTGAGCTGGAAATCAGGGTTGATGGCCCGGGCACGCTGGAGGAAGAGCGCGACTGCCGCATACTTGGCGAGCGTGTCATCAGTAAAGATGTGTTCACGGTTTGGGAGCGCCAGGGGTGGAACCTGGTATTCATACTCGCCTTGCACCTGTAAAACGGCGCGGCTGGTTATGAGCAGTTTCAACTGCGGGCAGCCCGCAAGCAGGCCCACTATTTGTGGTGCCGCCAGCACCAGCCGTTCGAAGTTATCCAGCACAAGAAGCTGCTGCCTGTCGCGCAGAGCCGTCTGCAGCAGGTTCAGCGGGGACCAACCCTCGGTCTCTTTGAGTCCCAGTGACTGGATGATGGTGGGAATGACCAGTGTGGAGTCCTGGAGCGCCGCCAGTGAGACGAAGGTGATGCCATCACGAAAGTCAGCGCTCAGCTCGGCAGCCATGTGCAGAGCCAGCCGCGTTTTCCCGATACCTCCTGCGCCGGTAAGCGTCACCAGACGCACCTCTGACCGTCGCAGGAGCGCGCACACTGCTGCCACTTCTTCTGACCGCCCAACAAGCGGGGTGAGTGGGAGAGGGAGAGTATCATCTCGAAAGGCCAGCAGGTCTGCTCTATAGACGCCCTCTGAGTATTCTGACATGGTTGCAATGAAGTTCTGCCCCGTCATGGCCTCCTGTGGGGCCTCGGCTGCTGCTGAGGGAGACGGCTGCCTGGCTGATGTTGATTGGGGTACCTGCTCGCTCTGGGTCTCTCCTGCCAGTTGGCTCAGGCCCAGTTCGCTCATACTTTTGCCGAAGAGCTGACAGAGCCTTTCAACATAGTAGGCACTGGGGAAGGTGATGCCGTTTTCCCAGCGACTGATATTGAGCGAGAGGGGAGCGCCAATGCGGTCGGCGACCTGCTGCTGGGTCCAGCCCCGTTCCTTGCGCGCTGCTCTGAGTAGTCGATTGGGCGTAGTATGCGCTGCTTTCTTGACCATAATCCTACTCCATGTACTTCCCCTGCCTCGGGAACACTGTTTCCACCAGGCTTGCTCCAGGGGAGAGGATTCCTTTCGGAAAGCCCTTTCTTATGTATAGAAGTACGAAGCGTGGATACAGAATGGTCCTGGCATCGATAGAAAGGCGGATTTCAGAGCTGTAGGTGAGGTTCAGACCTTTGAGAATCGCAGGCATCTCTTTGTCTGAAAAGCTCAGGACTTTTCGATGGGTGCGCCGGTCAGGCTACCCCACTCCGCCCACGAGCCATCGTAGTGGCGAACGTGGGTATAGCCTAGCAGGGAATAGAGTACGAACCAGGTGTGGCTACTGCGCTCCCCGATGTGACAATAGATGATTACCTCTTTGTCGGGGGTGATGCCCTCTCTCGCATACAACGTACGCAATTCCTCCGCTGACTTGAAGGTGCCATCTTCCCGCACGGCCATCGACCAGGGAATATTGATCGCACCCGGAATGTGGCCGCTACGTTGCGCCCCCTCCCTGGGCCAGTTAGTCGGAGTGAGCGATTGGCCACTGTATTCATCAGGTGAGCGCACATCCACCAGCACATCCTCCCTGCACCCCAGTGAGAGCAAGACCTGATCCCGGAAGGCGCGGATAGTGTTGCGCGGGGCTTGTGCTGTATAGCTGGCAGGTGGATAAGATGGTACCTGTGTGCTGATCTCACGCTTATCAGCCAGCCATTTCGCCCGCCCACCATTGAGCAGGCGCACATCCCGGTGGCCGTAGTACTTGAGAATCCAGAATGTCCAGGCCGCGAACCAGTTGTTGTGGCCCCCATAGAGTACAATCGTCGTGTCGTTGCTCACCCCCGTGCGGCTCAGCAGCGCTTCTAATTGCCCCTTACTTATGGGCGCGCGTATCAGTCGGTTCTGCAAATCTTTTTGCCAGTTGAAGCCGACGGCCCCAGGGATGTGTCCCTGCTCGTAGGCGATGGTATTGACATCTACCTCGATCAGACGCACCGTAGGATCCGCTAGATGAGCCTGAACCCACTCCGCCTCAACGAGTGAATCGGGATAGATATAGCCTTTGCTTTCAGACATGATAATCTCCTCCTATCAAACTGCTGTCTCGCACATGTCATTCTGAGCGCAGCGAAGAATCTGAGCAAAGCCCTCGTCGCCATCGCTTGCCTCAGACTCTTCGCTGCGCTCAGAATGACACCTCAAGGAGCCGTTTTCGTGGCATCCCTTCTGCCCCGCGACAGCTCACTAGATACATGTAGGGAATTTGTTGCCCTGCTGATAGGATATGCGGGGAGAGAGGTGAAAGGAATAGCACTCCCCTATCATGTTCGTATCACGCATGCTATCTTCATAAGACCGACTATAGAAGCAATAAGGAGACGATAGACATGCTAAAGGAAAACTTACATTATATAGACAATCAAGGGGAGCCTGGAAGCAAACGCGCCGTTGGGATCAAAATGTATAAGACGCCAGTCGGGTCGTTATTCCTGCGAAGCCAGTGTTCTCCCTCATTTATAGCGGGTTTGAAAGCGGATGAAGGACTACGTGCCTTTGCCCGCCTTCCCGAACGTGAGCATCAACTGTTGCTCTCGATAGCTCAACGACCGGAGAATAGAGTTACCCTGGCCTACGATGCTTCAGGCACCATTGTGGGCCAGGTTTCCCTCGCGTCATTGGATCACTGGTGGCAAGATATCGGAAACGCCTATGAGATCTCAGTCGAGGTGAGTTCAGGTTGGCGCGAACTGGGTATCGCGCATCAGCTACTCTCTTTTGCGCTTGAGTTTGAATGCGTGGAGGAGTATCTGATCGTCGGCATCGGTCTCTCCTGGCACTGGGATTATCAAAGAATGGGTATGTCCCCTTTCAGCTATCGCGAGATGATTGCCCGGCTCTTTGCGGCTCATCGCTTTGCCGAATACCTTACCTCCGAACCAAATATTCGTATGGGCCCTGCCAACATCCTGGTGGCTCGCCTCGGCAGCCGCATTGACGAAAAGAGCATGAGCCGCTTTTTTCAGCAATTGCTCCGGTCAGAGACACTGCCAGGGCTTTAGCTTGGAGAGGAGTTACTGATGTTTCCTTTTTCCTATACCGGCCTGCGTCTTATCCATGATGAGAAGCTGCGCGATGCGATGGAACAGGCCCACATTGATGCAGAACTGGCCCGCAACTCACGACGAACGGTGCTGCTGTCCCTGCTCAGAAACAGTCTCATGCGCATCTGGCGCAGGCTGAACATTTCCGCCCGCATTGAACATCTGCGTTACCGGTCGCATATTATTGTAACGAAAGATATACGCGACAGCCTTTAATCGCCGGGCAGAAATAACTTGACCGGTTTTGCCTTTTGCATTGTGAGCTAGAGGCAAAGCCGGTCAAGTTATTGTGGTGAGCATTCTAAGAGAAGTACGCCTGGCCCTTAGGCGCCTTCTTTGACCTCGGTGATCTCATCGGCGACCAGACCATGGGCTTCTCGATGCACAGCCTCAGCAGCCTCTTTGCTTGGTGCCTCACAGAGACAAAACACCTGGCCGGTACCTTCATCGTACCAGTACTGCAAGTACTTGACACCATACTTTTCCTGCACCTCGAGGTCTCGTGCATGAGCTTCAGCGACCGCTTCGCCGGTCAATCCCTCCACCTTATGGTGAATATCCATATAGAGTGGCATTGTTATGTTCTCCCTTCTCGCGCGTGGTTCGCGCTCGTTAAACAGGCACTGACAGATCAGGCCAGGACTTTCTAGTCCATGCCAGGATTTTACCTGTGAAAGAAGGTGAAATGAATAGCACGGCTTTATCATGAATACATCAAGCGTGATAACAGGGCAATCATAACTCAGCGTCTGCATCATCGCCCGCTTCGCTGAAGGCTATGCGATTGACCGAGAGCAGCGGTAATCCCAGGTCGCGTATCTTCGCTAAAACGCCGTGTAACGCCGCCTGATCCATGATCATGCCCGTGAGCAGTGCTTCGCCGTTCTCGCTATTCTTGAGGGAGAAACCTTCAAAGTAGGTCCTCCATTGAGGGCCCAGATGCCCCTTGAGGCGAATCTGATACAACGCAGGCTTGTCTTGCATGCGATCCATTCTCTTCTTTCTACTCTAGACTCGATCAGCCAGGAGGTGGATGGAGAGCGATAGAACACGGGAGAAAATGCTTTCTCCTCATGTTCAGTCATGTCTTATTTGCTTAGAGTATACTTCTCTTGAAAGGGGAAGTCATGCTACGAAAGGTGCATTGTGACAGGGAAAGTCAGAGGGAGGTCACTGCGACTTTGGGAGGAGGAAAAGCGGCGAGAAGGATTTAGAGCAGGCCAATTGATTGTGCGTAGATGACGGCCTGAGTGCGGTTGGAGACTCCCAGTTTCCCAAAGATATTACTTACGTGCCGCTTGACCGTGCTGATAGCGATTACCAGTTGCCCGGCAATTTCCTCATTGGATGCCCCCGCAGCTATCAGGCGGAGAACCTCGAGTTCACGCTCGCTCAAAGGATCGAGCAGTGGCTGGGATCGTTGAGCAGGCTTCCCCTCGTCCAAAGGACGCATCGGTTCCTGCTGTGGGAAAGCGGCAAGCAGCAAGTGAAGGTAGGCATGCTGCTCCCGGTTGCTTTCCCGAAGGTTCAACAAGAGCTTGCCAATGAGCGGTCCCTCATCAAGGAACAGGCGCATATATCCTTCTGGTTCAGCACGCTGGAGGGCTTGCTTCACGAGCATTAGAGCTTGCTCCTTCTGTCCGATGGTCTCATACGCCTGGGATTGAATGAGCAGCAGTTCAAGCGCACTCGCGGTCCGATGGGTCTTTTCTGCCTTTGTAAGGAGATGCTCTAGCAAGGGCAAGGCCGCTCTCGCCTGTCCCTGTGCAATTGAAAGGCGAGCAAGCGTCATAGATGTCATTTCAGGATAGGTGAGATCGGCAAGATTCGCCGGGAGGGCCTGTATGCTCAGCCCCTGCTCTCTCGCCCAGCGAGCTGCAGCCTCAACATCACCAAATGCCAGGTGGAAGCGGGCCTGCCAGGCCGAGACGAGGGCGGTGGAATGCGCGGAAGCAGTTGCGTGAGCGGCTTCGGCAATGTGGGAGAGGGCGGCAAAGGCCTCTTCCCACTTCCCCTGTGCCAGATATACACGTGCCAGCGGGAGATAGACTGCCCAGGTCATTGCAAGTAATCCTCCAATGTACCGGTATAAGTCTAGACCTGCCTCAAGATGAACAAACGCTGAAGAGAAATCGTTCCACTCACGGAAGAGATTGCCCAGTCCTCCATGTGCCATGAGAAGGCTGCGCATGGGTGTCTGTTGGTCTGGTTCCTGCTGCACTACTTCTTGATAGAGGTGCATTGCCCGGCGCAGTTGCCCGGACGAGGTATATGCGTTGGCGAGCAGGCTTTTCGATATGAGAACATGCTGCCGTGAAACATCGGCTTCATTAAAGGCTACAGCCTGCTCAAGGGTCGCTATAGCTTCATCTATCTGCTGAAGTGAGAGGAAGGCCGAGCCTCGGTACAGCAGCATGAGTCCTCGCGCCCAATGATCTTCTGCGAGAAGCGTGAGACTTTGCCCCGATAACTCGACAGTGCGCGCATACTCTTCAGCCGCCGCTGCCGCCAACGTGCGAATAACGGCAACCTCTCCGGCGAACTCAGTCGCCTGGGAATGGTGAGGCGGAATCGCTTCGTGTGTTCCCTGGAGCCAGGGTTCCAGATCGCTCCAGGGACGCATACCGCTGGAGACAACAATCCATGCATAGAGCAAGGCCAACTGGGGATGGGTATCCAGCCATACCCTCGGCAGGGCCTCCATGCGCCGTAACAACGTAGTGAACCTGCCCTGGCTTCTCAGGGCCTGACGGGCGAACTGCTCGATCAGACGAGCCGCCACGGCATAGTCCGAACCTGCCAGGGCGTGTTGAGTGGCCTCATCCAGGAACCCATGCTGCTCGTACCAGCGGCTGGCGCGACGATGGAGTTCCGGGATCAGTTCGGGCTGCGTTTGCTTCAAGAGACTGCGCAGCGCCTCGGCAAACAGATGGTGGTAGCGATACCAGCCTCTCCTGTCATCGAGGGAGACCACAAAGAGATTGGCGTGTTCAAGCCTCTCCAGCATCGCCTGCCCGTCCGTCAGTTCTGTCACCGAGTTGGCCAGCGAACTATTCATGCGATCGAGGATGCAGGTGTGCAGGAGAAAGGATTGCACTGCGGCCGATTGCTGGGAGAAAACTTCCTCGCTCAAGTAGTCAAGCACGAAGCGGTGGCTGCCGCTGAAGGCGGAGAGGAACTCAGAGACATCGTTTCTCCCCTGCAGGGAGAGCGCGGCCAACTGGATTCCCGCAATCCACCCCTCCGTGCGCTCCTGTAAAATAGCCACTTCATTAGGAGTGAGGTCAAGGCGCATGACTTCGTGTAAGTAGGCTGCCGCCTCGTCTGTCGCAAAGCGCAGGTCTGCCGCTCGCACTTCGCACAGTTGCCCACGCCCTCTCAACCGCGCCAGTGAAAGAGGCGGATCGGCCCGCGCCGCGATGATGAGGTGCATCTGCGCGGGCAAGTGGTCCAGCAGAAAGGTGACGGCGCGATGAATAGCGGAATCCTCAATGACATGGTAGTCATCGAGTACCAGGGCAAAGTGCGGTAGCTTCCTGCTTGCCAGGTCGTTGATGAGCAGGGCAAGGATGGGTTCCACCGTCACCAGCGGGGAGGAGTGCAGCAGAGGCAGGCTCGTTCTTCCGATCTCCTCATCCAGCGATTGAAGGGCCGCAATCACATACGTCAGGAAGCGCACGAGGTCATTGTCCTCTGCTTCAAGCGAGAGCCATGCCACCGCTATTCCACTGCGGGTCAGAGAGTCCGAGAGAAAGGTAGTCTTGCCGAATCCCGCGGGTGCGGAAATCAACGTCAGCGCGCCGCTCATTCCCTGCGCAAGCCGCTCGTCCAACTGCGCCCGCTGCATAAGCCGTGTGCCTGGACGTGGTATATGCAGTTTGGTGGTCAGCAGGGGAGTGCGAGGGGGGCTCGCCACCTCTTCTGGAGATGTCTCCATCATCATTTCCTTGTCTCGCCCGGATACGTCTCATCCCACACCAGGCGCACTCCTACACGGCTTCGCTCACTCTATTGCAAGGGAACCTCGTTGTAACTGATATGAGTGTCTATTGTGCCTGGTACCCATTATATAACAAAACCACTGCTGAGTGATACGTAATAGTGCTGTCCTTTTCTGCACATCCCATTCCTGCTACTAAAGTTGTAGCTGTCCGTACTCAGCACATTACATCTTCTCATCCTCTTCGCTGTCTATTGTCCGCACATTACACCTTCTCATCCTCCTTTGGTTGCATGACATAAGCAGAGAAGTAAGAGTACACTTTCAGCAAAGAGAGGTATTCATCCGTATGTATGGTTTTGTGTAGTTCACGCAATGTTGCTCAATCCCGAGACAAAGAAGTAGATATGAGGATTTCCGTATGCAAACGATAACAGAGACAGAAAAACAGGACAATGAGCTTTTCTCTCAAGAGTACCTTCACCTGATTTACCGCTATGTCTACAGGCATGTGAGGAACGAACAGGACGCTGAGGATCTGACATCACAGGTCTTTCTCAAAGCCGTACGTA
>CADDYT010000042.1 GCA_902810755.1 Chloroflexota bacterium | reverse complement strand
AAATCGCTCAGGTAAGCGACAGCAAAGCATCAGAAAAGCGAGAATGAGGACAGGATTCTGTCAGATTGCCCTCTTTTTTGAGAGAACAAGCCTCGCAAATCACCCCCCATTTTTCAGCAAAAAGCCTATTGCGATGGAAAACCTCTTGCAGAGCGTGATAAGATGAAAACGAGGTGCAAACGCCGCGATGAGAAGCGCAAGAAACGGCCTGAATTGCTCCAAAGGTCATAAATCGACTCTTTGCCATTGCGCTCATACGCGGGTTGCGCCGATAGCGGCCCGGTTGAGGGTACTGCAAGTTGCATTGCAACAGTTGCAAGCGGAGCAGTTCCTTGTTGCGCCGATAGCGGCCCGGTTGAGGGTACTGCAAGATCGAAGGAAAGTTCTGCTCGCCATTTTGCGAGCGGAGTTGCGCCGATAGCGGCCCGGTTGAGGGTACTGCAAGGCGCCAAGCATTGATGTGATGGCGACGGAGACGGTGAGTTGCGCCGATAGCGGCCCGGTTGAGGGTACTGCAAGTCTGCCTTGTCTCATGTCGAAGTCGAATAGTTGAGAGTTGCGCCGATAGCGGCCCGGTTGAGGGTACTGCAAGCTGGGGCCACACGTTCTCCTCCTCCTCTTCCTCCTCAGTTGCGCCGATAGCGGCCCGGTTGAGGGTACTGCAAGTTTGACCGTCAAGATCTTGCGGCGCGCATGATAGGCGTTGCGCCGATAGCGGCCCGGTTGAGGGTACTGCAAGTCAGCGCTCCGACTTCCGGCGCCGCCGCCGCCGCGCGTTGCGCCGATAGCGGCCCGGTTGAGGGTACTGCAAGCTTGCTTTCTGGGCTGGCCGGGTGTATGGTTTCAACCAGTTGCGCCGATAGCGGCCCGGTTGAGGGTACTGCAAGATTGAAGATGGCGCTAATTGCTATAGTAGCCTCCATGTTGCGCCGATAGCGGCCCGGTTGAGGGTACTGCAAGGTTGCCTGTCTCTGCGAGAGCATTAGGGCAAAAAGCGGTTGCGCCGATAGCGGCCCGGTTGAGGGTACTGCAAGATATTGCTGCCATTGGCGAAAATGCTCCGCTGGCAAGGTTGCGCCGATAGCGGCCCGGTTGAGGGTACTGCAAGATTGCCGTCTGTGAGCGTGATGTAGAGCGTCCACTGTTGCGCCGATAGCGGCCCGGTTGAGGGTACTGCAAGCCATCAGCGCAGGGGTAGACGAGCGCGCCGCTATATAAGTTGCGCCGATAGCGGCCCGGTTGAGGGTACTGCAAGAATGATCTGGGCCTCGGCCTCGGCTTTGCTGCAAACGCGTTGCGCCGATAGCGGCCCGGTTGAGGGTACTGCAAGTTCACATCTTCTATCTTGCATGTAGGCACTACACAGGTTGCGCCGATAGCGGCCCGGTTGAGGGTACTGCAAGTCTTTGCATGTCACGGCATCGCATACCTACCTGCCAGTTGCGCCGATAGCGGCCCGGTTGAGGGTACTGCAAGACTCCTGGCGTCTGGTATCTGTCCGTGAATTGCCAGGTTGCGCCGATAGCGGCCCGGTTGAGGGTACTGCAAGCACAGCTTCTATTATGATCTGTCGCCCGAGCAGGTGTTGCGCCGATAGCGGCCCGGTTGAGGGTACTGCAAGGTCCCGCTTCCGCTTGATGAGCATAGCGCAGGTGAAGTTGCGCCGATAGCGGCCCGGTTGAGGGTACTGCAAGCTTTGCACAGGCAACGGATAACCCGACGCAACCAAAGTTGCGCCGATAGCGGCCCGGTTGAGGGTACTGCAAGGCTTCAGGGTGATGAGCGCCAACCAACTCAAGGACGTTGCGCCGATAGCGGCCCGGTTGAGGGTACTGCAAGATCATTGCTATCCTTTCACCCATCCACCTCATTCCACGTTGCGCCGATAGCGGCCCGGTTGAGGGTACTGCAAGACTTGTGCGTCTGCTGCACGCGGAAGTCTTTCCACAGTTGCGCCGATAGCGGCCCGGTTGAGGGTACTGCAAGTCATCGAGGAGGTGCTTGGCCTGGAAGGCCAGGCCAGTTGCGCCGATAGCGGCCCGGTTGAGGGTACTGCAAGGTCATACACACCGAAAGCCATGATGAGCAGGATGAGAGGTTGCGCCGATAGCGGCCCGGTTGAGGGTACTGCAAGATTGCCGCAGGGCTGTGGAAGCCTAAAAATCCGGCAAGTTGCGCCGATAGCGGCCCGGTTGAGGGTACTGCAAGTTGTTACCGTTGTTATCCTCGTCATTCAGCACTGGGGTTGCGCCGATAGCGGCCCGGTTGAGGGTACTGCAAGCAGTGCTGGATGACCCAGATCAGTCCGACGATAGGCGTTGCACCGATAGAGGTCCGATTGAGGGTACTGCCGATTTCACCACCAATACCTTTTCGAGGATGAGCCACTTTCCTGAGTGGAGTGCCCGAACTGGGCAGTTTTGTCTCAGGGATCCGACGCGACCAATCTGCTGTGTTTAATGCACTCAGCTATGCTTGGAGCCAGGGGCAAGTCGAGGGCCAGATCCATCGGCTCAAGCTGTTGAAGAGACAATCCTATGGACAAGCGGGTTTTGACCTGTTACGACACCGGGTCCTTGCTCGATCAGCTTAGCTTTGCCCAGGAGATGCCGGAGAGCCACTTTCCTCTTGTCGTTTACAGCGTGGGTGTTTGCGATACAAGACCACTTTGCGAGAGATAGTCCATCCGTGACCTTGAACTATAGTCCTGGCATACCCTGAACCGATCCTGAACTTGTAGGCCCAGATTCGCTTGTTGGACACGACGAGAAGGAAGACAAGCTTCTATAAAGAGATGTTTCACAGGAGTTCTAGAAGGGTAGGGTACCTTCTAAACATATCGTATTTCCTTTGTTGTCGTCTCTGAACTGCCTGAGACACCGAACAGATTCTCCTCGTTCAGGGCATTTTTCAGGAAGATAGTTCAAACAATGCCTGTCTGAAACACGACCATGCATCCGGTTCAGGCTCGGTTCAGGCCCGGTTCAGGCCCGGTTCAGGCTCGGTTCAGGCTCGGTTCAGGAGCAATCGCCTATCCTGAGAGCAGACGTGTTGCCCACGCCGGACATATTTACCCACCGGTTGCCTACCATTTCGTTGCGCAGCCCGCGGGATTTACGTCACCAATTGTTTAGACGTAGGGCACTGGATTATTAGCTCTCTCTAAAAAAGGAATGGAACGAAGATGATACTACGAGATTACCAACGATTAGCCATCGAGCATACGACTCGCCGGATGGAGGATGGGGAAACCCGTCTCTATATCCATCTGCCAACTGGCGTGGGCAAAGGCGTCATTCTTGCTGCTCTCGCTGCCCAGGAATTGGAAGCGGGCAGGGTTCTCGTTCTCATCCACCTGCAGGAGGTAGCTCTGAAATTACTCGAGACGCTGCATCAAGCGGGGGTGGATGCAGGGCTGCTTATGCAAGGTCGGAGAGTGCTGGCAGCGCCGGCAGTCGTTGCTATGGTACAGTCGCTGACTCCTGCCAATCTGCAAGCACTTCTCGAAGCCAGCGAGGAGCCGATTGCAACAATCCTCATAGATGAAGCTCACCACGCCGTTCCAGGTTCTGCTTACGAACGAATCATCACCAGTGTTGAAGCCATTGACGAGGAACTGCCGGTGGTCACGATCGGATTTACGGCTACGCCCTACCGGAGCGATACGCGGAGTATGTTGTCGCTGCTTCCAACCTGTGCCTATGAGAGAGAGATCCCAGATATGGCACGCGCCGGTTGGCTGGCTCCGCTCACATGGAAGCCGCTCCATGTCAACATCGATCTGGCAAGAGTGGCGACGACCCGTCGAGCCGGTGAGCGAGATTACGTCGAAGAGGCACTCATGAATGAACTCCTCCACTCCGCTATCACCGAGGAGATCGCTCGGCAGGTCACATCCATGATAGGACAACGACCGACACTTGTGTTTGCCATCACCGTGGAGCACGCGGCACAGCTGGCGGAAGCATTTCGTCAATGTGGCCTGAAGGCGGCATTCGTGTCGGCTACCACTGGCAGGCGTGAGCGTGAACACCTCTTCGAGAGCTGGCGCACTGGTCATATTCAAGTCATGTGCAATTGCGCGCTCCTCACCGAGGGCTTCGACTTTCCAGAAATTGCTGCTCTGGTCATTGCTCGCCCGACGCTCTCCCCATCGTTCTACATCCAAATGCTAGGCAGAGGAACACGCCGGGCTGAGGGCAAACAGGATTGCCTGCTCATTGATGTGATGGGAAATCAGCCCGATACTTCGAGCCAGGTGGTCTTACCCCATGTCGTAGGAATAAGCAAAGCAGAAACAAGAACAGCAGAAGAAACCGAGCGTGCGCGCACGACTGATCCCATCCTGAAAGCGATCCTTGGGGCCGATGTCGAATCTGGTCTTTCTCTGCTTGATCCCATCGGTCAATCCCACTATCGCTGGGTGGCCTATCGACATGGCTATTTTGCCAGGGTAACGAGGGAGATTACGGCGATCGTTGAGCGTGATCCCGAAGGGAGTGGCCTCTATCGCTCTCGTCTTTATAGGAGAGGAGATGAGCAAGGTGGGCAGAAAGAGGAGAGTTGTTGGATTGCTCAAGAGTATCTGCCCCTTCGGCAGCAAGTGGCGCTCGTACATGAGTCTACCAGAGAGATTGCATACGCGACGTTCTCCAATAAAGAGGCACCGTGGTTGGATGAGCCTGCTACGGACAAACAACTCGCGACGCTTCGGCGCCTGTTCCCAAAATTTGCACAACAGGCTGTCGCCAACCGCTGGACCAAACGGATGGCCTCGGACGCCATCACCTTTTGTTTGCTCAGAAAGACCCTGCGTAACCCGTCGCCGTAGCTGGACTGCACACGCTGTCTGCTGGCTCACCTCATAGGTGAGCGAGTAAAGGTGAGTGCCACCAGAACAAGATAAACCACCCTCTAACCACCACCCCAGGCGAGTTGCGTGGGGTAATGCAAGATAAAGAAAGGCCAACGTTGCTAGAAAATATATGTAATGCTCGGCTCATCTCCCCTGACAAGCCTGCTCATTGTATGTATGTTCTCTACATCTTTTTAAAAGAATACATAGACATGCTGTATGCCTGCTGGTATACTATCAACCAGAATGTGAACAGATGACCAAGACGGCAGAAAGGAGGTTGCATGCCAAAACCGTCATCATCCAATGGGAGATATCAATTGAACGTCTGGATTAGCGCCGAGGCGCGGGCTTTTCTTGATCAATGTAAGAAGGAGGGAATGGATCGCACGACCCTGATCGAGACGCTTCTGCGACAAGCCATGGCACAGCGAGCCGGGGAGCAGGTGGAGCGCCAGTCGTTACCGGTGATCCATGAGAGCATCGACACTACGATGCGCAAGTATCTGGCGCAGCTTCGCAGCGATCTGCGGGAGGATATGCGTGTGGAGGTCGTCGAGGCCATGAAAACCACGGCCCGCACCAGCGAAAACCGGCTTGCTAGGCTCATTGTCCGCGTCATGCGCGATACCGGTATCGCACGCCGCCTTGTGTTTGCTTTGATGTCGAAAACGCTGGGAACCGAGTTTGCTCACGAAGCGTATGAACACGCCAAAGCCGCTGCTGGTCAGGAATTGGCTGCACGCAGTACCGCCAGTCAGGAGGTGGAACTTCTGCCAAAGGAGGCTAAGTAATGGACGGCTTCGCGCTGGATGCTTCGATCACTTATGCAGACCTGGAACCATGGATTGAAGCCGAAGTCAATGATCCCCTTCCGGCTGATCTGGTGCAGCCGGAAGGGCTGGAAGAACCCGTCCTCGACCCGCAGTGGCTGGAAGAACCGCCTCTCGAGGCGACCTGGTTGGAGCTGCCCGATCTCGATCCCGACTGGTTGCCCTCTCTTGATCTGACCGAGCCAGAGCTGGCCCCAGACCTGGATCAAGACCTGGACCTGGAGCATTAAGCCATGATTGCCAAAGGCCACTATGTCAAAGGCGGAACCGCCAACCGCGCAGCTGCGGCCTCCCATCTGTCCGCACATTTCAAGTACCTGGAACACCGCAGCCGCGACATGGACGAGAGCAGGGAAGACCGCGCTATCTTCTCGAAGGAGGAGGATGTGGTGAGTCGCCGCGAGGCGCTGGGCGACATCATGGCGCATACCAGCCTGCGCGTCAGCTACCATCAGATCGTCCTCTCCCCGTCGGAAGAGGAGCTGGTGTTGGATTGGCAGGCATGGACTCGCGAGGTGATGGCCGATCTTGAAGCGCACCAGGGGGCAGAGTTGCACTGGTACGCCGTTCACCACGGCAATACAGACCATGAGCATGTGCATGTCGTGCTGGCTGGGGCCGGAGAGGATCGAGAGACCGGTCAACCCACGGCGGTGATCCTTTCCCCACAAGATTACCGCGAACTGCGTGAGTCAGGACATGAACGAAGTGAGTTCAACTTTCATTACCAGTTGGAGCTGGCGTTGCAAGAATATGATCAGCAGGATGAACTTGGGCTGATGTTGGCAGGGCATGATCAGGAGTTGGAACATGACCCCCTCTCAGGGGCCATCGACGAAGGAGAGCATAGCTTATGAAATGGACTCGTTTCCTGGTTGGCATCGTCCTCGTGGCGTTGATCGGGTCTCTCGTCATCTTCGTGTATCCGGTGGCTCACCCCATACTGGTCCATCCACCCACTGGTGGATTACTAACGGCGCTGCTGACCGCCCTGTTCTCGGTCAACTCCTCCCCGTTCCGCCTGGGCGAGCCACTGCCCTACGTCGTCTTGGGATGTGCCTGGGTGGTGTGGCTGCTGATGCAGGTGGACACACGCACCCACAAGCTGACCACACATGGCACGGCCCATCTCGCGGGCAGACGCGAGAGTCGCCAGTTCCGGCGCCGCCGTCATCTGCCTCACCCGCTTCGCCTGTTCGGGCGCCAGAAGGCCGGCTCGCCCGAATCTCGCTTCGTGCTGGGAACAGCGGGCGGGCGCGAAGTGTCTTTGAGTGAGGAGCAACAGGAGGCCAATGTCTTTCTCGTCGGTCCCACCGGAGCGGGCAAGACGGCGCGTATCATCACACCCAACCTCTTGCGCGAACAGGGAAGCCGCTCCCTGGTCATCCCCGATGTCAAGGGCGAATTGCTGCGCCTCACTGCCGGCGGTGTGGCGCAGCAGCATGAGGTGTGGGTCTTCGATCCGCAGCATCCCGGTCGCAGCGAGGGCTACAATCCCCTGGCTTTCATTCGCGGTATCGAGGATGCCCAGGAATTTGCGCGCTGCTGGGTGGCCAATACCGGACACAGCCCCGAAGAGTATTGGAGCAAAGTCGCGCGGCACCTGCTGACCTGGACCATGATGCACCTGCATGTGGCCGAGCCGCAGGCTCCCTTCAGCCGCGTGGCGGATATCCTGTGTGGACTGCCCTACGAGAGCCTCAAACGAGTCTTGACCACCACGCCGGCCACCAGCATTCGCGAGAAAGTCCGAGCGTGGTTCGACGACCTGGAGCGCAACCCGCGGCTGATCGGCAGCACGATGACCGAGGCGGCCACGCGCTTTGAGGCACTGGATGGCGAGAACGTGCAAGCGGTGACGGCGCACAACCAGATCGATTTCCGGGCCATGGCCGAGCGAGCGGTGGCTCTCTACCTGGAACTGCCGCGCCGCTACGCCGAACGCTACCAGCCGCTCATCGCGTGCTTTGTGCAGCAGATGTTCGCCACCTGGGAGGAACTGGCGGAACAGGCTCCTGATGGACGCTTACCCCGGCGCATCCTGTGTTACCTGGATGAATTCACCGATCTGGGCGTCATCCCGAACATCTCCGGCTATATCAGCACCGCGCGGCATACCGGCGTGGGAATGCTCATTGCCGTGCAGAGTTTTGCCCAGATCGATGAGAAGTATAGCAAAGCCGTACGCGAAAGCATCTTAACCAACAGCCAGACGCACCTGTTGTTGCCTGGAGCAGGGCTGGAAGAAACCGAATATTACAGCCGGCGTATCGGAAACACCACGGTGAGAAGTGACTCTCATCACCGGCAAGGGTCTGGCCTGGACGCACGGGATTCGTGGACGCAAGGCGAGACTGGACGACGGTTACGAACGCCGGACGAATTGCGCACCATGGCGGAGGACGAGATGCTCATGCTGCATGCCAAAACTGCACCCCTGCTCGTGCAGACCAGACCCTATTATCAGGATCGGATCGTCAAGCGTCGTGTCGGGTTGCCGTTTCATCGAGTGCGCGTGTACGAACAGGCAGCACCGCCAGCCGCTCCACCAGCTCCCGCACATTCCCCCATCATTGTCGATGCTGATCAGGATGTTCCGGCCCCTAAGCAAGGGAATCGCCAGTTCTTTCTCGATGAAGATGAATAGGAAGAGGAAAGCAAACCAGGAAGAGCGCAATGATTCCTGCTCTTCCTGGTGGGGATCAAACAGGATGGGAAGTGCCAGCAGGCGTGCTGCCCTAGTCGCACTGGAGATTCTCAGGAGTCAGAAGAAAGCTGCAAGCCCTCAATTTCATCAATCGTAATATGCCGTTCGAGCTTGCGATTAAGAACCGCCAAGACTTTTCTGACCGAGAGCCGTGAGGTTGGATGACCGTTGACCATACGAGAGACAGTCCCCTGCGAAAGTCCAGCTTCTGAGGCCACTTCGGTTTTGGTCATCAATGCCTCTTCAATTAATTCAGCTAATGTCATGGCTATCCTCCTGACCATATAAGGAGAGAAAATGATAGATGCTCTTTGCCCATTTTAGCACGGTTCAGTGCATATTGTCAAATGGAAACGTGGCTACGCACATAGAAGCATAAAAAGATAGAAGGAAGCATTGAAAAATATGATTTTATATGCTATAGTTAGAAAAGATGGTCTACGGCAAGGAAGAATATGGGCCGGTTGCAAAGAGACTGCGGAAAAAAAGGATGGAAGCCTCTGTTTCCAACGAATTTTTGTCGGAGAAATGACTCACGAGAAAAAGTGTTAGAAATGCATAATTGTTATGTAATACGTCCCTCGTACTTCGCATGAGGCTGAACGCCGCTATATAACGATTATGTATAAAACTAACGCCCAATATAAACTTATAAATCATTTCTGCTATAATAAAAGGCAGCAAAAGCAAGCCGTCTTTTATGAGCAGGAGTGATGAGCATGAACGAAAACGAAAAGAATCTTCTTCGTAGTCTTCTCGTCGATCTTTTCCTGGCAAGTCCGAGAAAAACGACAACAACCGGCCGATATGATGATCGCGGAAGATCACCTGATATTGCATCTATTGACATCAAAGGGCAAAGCAGTAACGGCCCGGAAAAGGAGAGTCCAGATGGTAGCTCGCAAGAAAGCAAGAAAGGAATACACAGTAGAGGAGTTGTATAATCCTCAGATAGATCTGATGCGCGATGCTTGCTTATATGGCAGGCAATCGTCAAAAGATCAGGTAGTAAAGAATGTTCAGTCTCACATCTCACAAACGGTGATGCTTCTAGCGTACACCAAAGATTTAGGCTTTCGGGATGACGGTACAACTGGAAGAGTTACGCTCTTTATTGAAAATCAGGTAGTTGATGCGGAAGGGAATATCAGTATTAAGAACGCTTCTGGTACATGGCCTATAGATCGACGGCCAGGATTGAAAACCATCTGTGATTTGATAGAGAGCGGGAAAATAGGGGTTGTTGTTGCAGAGTTTGTAGATCGTCTCTTCAGGGATGAGGATAGAATTGATAGCAACATCTTTATCAAAATTTGCAAGGAGAATGATTGCTATGTCCACATCTCAAGTAAGCGCATGACATACAATTTTGCCAATCCCGCTCATGCTGAGTTATTCAGGATGGAAGTACAAATGGCTGCCGCTTATATTGAGAACCATGTCAGGGGAACAATGCTCAGACGCCGCCAGTTGGCAGCAGATAGTGGTCAGTGGGCTGGACTTGGCGCGATTCCCGTGAATTTTATCGTTGACAAGCGAGAAGGTAGCCCTACCTATGGCAAGATAATACCATACTTACCGCATGTCGCTGTTTCCCTTGCCTTATATGATCGGCTTATAGCATTAGCGTTTGACATGGATGCCTTGTGTTTAGAATTGGAAAATAGGGAGTACATTTACCCCGACTTTGAAGAATGGGTATACAAGGATAGTTATACCATTCGGACGGCGCTGCAAAAAGCGCCAGGGGGAAAAGGATATGCTTTAACTCGCAGAGGTCTGGAGCATATGCTTTGTAACATTGTCAACATTGGCGCAATAAAGCGCAAAGGCAAGATCATTTACAATCACCACGAGCCAATCATTGATGAAGATAGGTTCTGGTTAGTCTATGACCATCTTAAAATAGCCCGACCAGACGGTACACCAACAGGGAAACCGGTATTTGCCCGCTTCACGCAACAGAGAAATTTACGAGCATCACTTGTTCTCAAGCCTCTCTTAAGGCCGGAAACAACGCACGAAAACGGAGCAGTGTACTTTATCAGAAGCGGCATCAATGGAAGAGCTACACAATATGGTAGCTATGCTATTTCGGTGAGACGTGGATTAGTCCATGATTATCTTATATGTGTGAACGCGCAACAGCTAGAGGGCGCGATCGTAGACAGAATGTTTACGCATTTAAGAACAACAAATTTAGGAGACTTGAAAGAGGCACGTTCGCAGCGATCCCAAATAAAAGCACAACGACTGGAGAAGATAAAGAGAGATTTGGGAGTCGTTGAGGAAGAGTTATCAAACCTGGAAGTCAATTTGAAAAGGCTTACTATTCCTGTTGTTATAAAGCAGACGGAAGAGAGCATGGCAAGAGTTCTAAGCAGAAAAGAGGAATTACTTGCTGAGCAGAGAGAAGTGCAACAATCTACAGAAGATGAAGCGTTACGAACCTTAGAGGAGGAGCTAGCAGATCTTGAGGAGTTATGGCCGTATAAGCCATATGAATTGAAAAAAAGCATTCTTGCGGTGCTGATCAAACGGATCGTTATTGATCAAATGTCAACAAAGTTTTTCCGAGTTGTGGTGGAATGGAGATATAAGGAATGGGGGACAGAACAGACGTATATGATGCAGCAAGACGGGGGACGTAAGGCATGGACGGAGGAGGAGATTGAGCTATTAAAAAAGGTGTACCCAGGACAACGCTTTAGATTGGTCATCATGCGAGCGTTTCCTGATAGATCATGGAAAGCTATTCGCAATATGGCAGACAGCTTAGGCTTAACAGCCGGTAAAGGCCTGGGCAGCGGTAAAGGAATACGCTACCAGAAAGGACAGCTTGAGGACCTCCATCTGAGTTGGCGTGATATCTGCTGGCTTCAGGAGGCTGGTTTCACGTTTAAAAACTTTTCTTTGAACGAAGTTGGCTGGTTGTCACCATCGTCTTCAGAATTGGCTTCTTCCCCGTCGGCGTCGCCACATTCGCAATGCACTCGGCCAGACTGCGCGACTGATATGGCACGCGCTGCCGCTCCTGCTGTGGCCGGTCGCCAGCAGGCTCCAGAACGGTCGCTTCCCCCACCAGGGCAAGCTTTGTCATCGTGTCAGGCAGCGTTTGTAGTAGCATGCTTCCAGTATACAGAACGTATGTTCTATCTGTCAATAGACGGAACGCATAGAACGAAAACAGGAAGAGGCGTCTGACATCCTCCACAGCTATCGCTACCGGAATTCTCTGGGGGAATAACGGAGAGTAACGAAGGCGAGCAGGAGGCAAGCAGTTAGCTCTGCCTGCCTGCCCCTGCCATACTGTTGAAAAGCAACAAGAACATGACATGTAGACCATGAAAGAGCATCGTCAACATGACAGACTGGCGGCCTTCTTCATACCGCTCATTCCGATGGAGAGAGCCGCTCGGCCAGGTATTTGAGGCTGAGGGGGTAGCGGTATTCGATGGCGGTGTGGGTGCCTTCAAAGAGTTCAAAGAAGACATCGGTGACGCCGATGTCGGCGAGGGCGCGGCGGAAGGCTTCGGCCCCCAGATCGAGGAAGAACTGGTCATGCTTGCCCGCGTCGATGTAGATGGCCTTCATCGTGGTGAGTGCAGCAGCGTGCAGGGGGACCATGCGCACGGGGTCCCAGGCGAGCCAGCGTTCCCACACTTCGGGAATGAGCATACCCGTCGCTGTGTCGTAGGGCAGGTGGATGGTACCGTCAATATCGGCGGAATAGCAGGCGGCCATGCACCAGTCGTTGAGCAGGGAGCCGTCGCTTTCCCTGTCAAAGGCCGGGCGGGAGCGGAAATCCTGCCAGAACTTCTCGAATGAGCCTTCGTAGTGGTCGCGCAGCGTGCGCACGGAATCGCGAAATTCGGGGAGATAGCAGACCTCGAACAGGGCATCGCCCGCGTGCGTGGCAAAGCCACCCCACAGATCGGGTCGCAGCATAGGCGTGACCATCGCGCCGTAGCCGCCGCTGGATTTGCCCGCGATGCCGCGATGCTCGCGCTGTGGTAGCGTGCGATAGTGCGCATCCACCCAGGGTACAATCTCGTCACACAGATAGGTATGATAGCGACCGGTGCCGGGCGAATCAAGGAACTGACTGCCGCCGAGCGAGGTCCAGCAGTCGACCCAGACGAGGATGCACGGGGGCGCTTCGCCCTTCGCGAAAAGTTCATCGGCCATTTCAGGAAAATTCTTCCTGAAGGCATCACGATTGCGCCACATATCAAGCTGGCCCGTCAACCCCTGAATCAGGTAAATGCTCGCATAACGTCGCTCCTTCTGCTCATCGTAGCCGGGCGGCAAATAGACCCACAACGGGCGCTTATAGGGGTCGCCGAGCGGATTACCCTTGAGAGCCTCGCTCTCGAAAATGACCTCATCAAAACGTCCAGCGAAATCAGTAGACCAGGGCAACACTGTTTTTATCTCCTTTATCATCGTTTTTCATCACCTGGATGTAAATGCGCCTTAAAATACCATCGCGCAGACGCAGATAGAGAAAAGCTACCTGCTCTGCACCGCACGCCCTGACGAGGCATTGATAAGTGGCAGTTCGCGCCGGATGTCGAAGCGCAGGCGTTTGTGGGCCTCGCGAATGGCGTTCTCAACTTCGGCGGGCGTGTCGCCGCGCGCAAAGATGAAGCCGAGGTAGCTGGCACCTTCTGGCAACGGCACCAGCGAGTAGTTCAGTCTGGCCGTAATCTCCACGCCGGTAATCAGCGGCACCCGTTTCGCCTCTTCAACGCCGTGTACGCCTTTGAGCAGGCCCGCGCCGGGAATGGGAATCATCATCACCCCGGCGGCGCGCTGCTCGCGTTCGATAGCGGTGATCTCTTCGCCGATAGCATGGCGCAGAATCAGTTCTTCCAGGCAGATACCGGAACCAAATTCCAGCACCGTTGAACACA
The DNA here is from genome assembly GCA_902810755.1 of Chloroflexota bacterium. Next base: position 31,760 of record CADDYT010000042.1, on the reverse strand, counting down.
GGCCGCCGATTGAGCGACCTGCGATTTCCAGCATCCAGGGACCCTGCTCGTTGACGCGCAGTTCGGCATGTACCGGCCCCTCGCGCAGGCCAATCGAGGCAGCCGCCAGCGAGACGCAGCGGGCAATGTCCTGCTGCACCTGTTCAGGCAGGCGCGAAGGCGTGATATAGATGGTCTCTTCAAAAAACGGTCCATCCAGCGGGTCGGGCTTGTCGAACAGCGTGAGGACCTTCAACTGCCCGTGCGTGAGAATGCCTTCCAGCGCCACCTCGAAGCCGGGGATGAAATCCTCAACCAGAAAAGAGGTTTCCTGCTCGGAATAACCCTCGGAGAGCAGCAGCCGTTTCAGGCGACTGATAGCCGCGACACACTCGGCCTCGTTATCGGCGCGAATGACGCCCCGGCTGCCGGAGAGGCGCAAGGGCTTGACAACACAGGGATAGCTCACCTGTCGCGCCACCCACGCCGGGTCATCGCTCAGCAAGAAAGGGCGAAAGATGGGACAGGGCGCGCCACCGGCAGCCATACGTGTGCGCATCAGAAACTTGTCGCGAGCCGCTTCTGCCGCATCCGGCGCGTTATGCGCAAGGCCCAGCGCAGCGCTGGCAAGGGCCGCGATCTCGCTGGCGCTATCATCAACAGAGAGAATGGCATGAAGCGGATGCTCCCGCGCGTAGTCCACAATAGTCTGTACCGATTTTTCGGCATCCAGAAAATCCAGCCCCAGCGGCACGTGCCAGTATTCGCTGAGCGTCTCCGGCAGATCGATACCCACCACGACATCCAGATTGAGCCGCTTTGCCGCGCTTAAAAATGCTCCTGCGCGATATGTAGCGGGAGACATCAGGAATAATACACGTTTGCGTTCGTTGTTCTGTTCCATAGTACCATTCATTCAGACAGTATTTTTATTCGATGAATCTTGCTCGACCTCAACTGCGAAGCCTCTGGCCTTGAGCGCAGCCGCCAGGCCAAAAAGGCGCGCATCACCCCGCACCGTCCAGAGCAGCTCTGGCCCTTCCCAGTGGCACTCATAGGTCCCGCGCCACTTTGCGTGCAGCACGCGCCCCTGATAGTGCCAGGGCTGGCTGCCCGGACGCCGGTTCACAAAACCCAGGCCTGCCCCCTCTACATGGGCAAAATCCCGACTGCGAAAGATCACTCTCATATCGCCATTGTATCACTCTCGCCTCAGTCTGAGAAGCAGGAAAAACCGCTGAATCTGTCTCATTGCGCCACTACATCCTCTTCGCCGAACGTGGTATAAATATGGAAAAGGCGCGATGACAGAATAGCCTTGCAGAAAAGAGAAATGACGATGGAAACACTAACCTTTTTGATTGATGTCGATAATACCTTGCTGGCAAACGATGAGGTGAAAGAGAATCTGAACGAGTACCTGGAAGCGGAACTGGGGCCAGAATTGACGGCTCGCTACTGGGAACTGTATGAGAAGGCGCGCAAAGAGGAAGGCGTGGTAGATATCCCGCTGGCCCTCAAATGGCTGCGCGAAACAACGCCGCTCTCCGCGATGGATGAGCAGACCTACCGGCATGTTGTCTCCCTTTTCGAGAACTACCCGTTCCACCGGGCGCTCTACCCCGGCACCCTGAAAACACTGCGCTACCTGAGCAAGCTAGGGACAACGGTCATCGTCTCCGATGGCGATAAGTTCTTCCAGGCCGAGAAAATCGTGCGCAGTTGCCTGGCGGATGCCGTCGATGGGCGCGTGCTGATCTACACGCACAAGCAGCAACACCTGGACGAAGTTCTCAAACTTTACCCGGCAGATCACTACGCCATGATCGACGACAAACCCGATATTCTTGCCGATTCCAAAGCCATTCTGGATGGTCGCCTGACAACAGTCTTCGTCGAGCAGGGGAAATATGCTCGCATGCAGAAGCCGCCCAACTTTCACCCCGACATTGCCGTCGCCCATATCGCCGACCTGCTACACTACACAAGGGAGCAGTTTCTTCAGGCCAGTCCATCCTGAACTCAGCCATAGCATGCGTAGCGAAGCATAACACATCGGGACGAGATACTCTTTTATGATAAAACCTTCATCCAGTTCTGGCCGCCATCTGTGGTCTGATAGAGCATTTGCGATGAGTCAATGGCCCAGCCTTGCGTGGGCGAGACAAAATCAAGCATGATTATACCGGTACCCAGTTTTACCTGGTGGGATGTCCAGTGGCTCCCCCCGTCGCCGGTGCTATACAGCGTGCTGTTGGTATATTGATTGCTGCTGGCATCGAAGGTGTTGTCGGCAATCCAGCCGTGCATTATGTCGATAAAATCGATAGTATCCGCAAAAGCTGACGCGGGTACGGAAGTGGTGGCCTGCCAGCTTGCGCCCGCATCGTGAGTGATGTAGATGACGGTATTCTGGCGTTTCGGGCCGGGAATGATGACGGGTAACACGCCATCAGTCGCATTGAAAAAGACGGGCGGGAAGGCCGAAATCTGGAAGGCTTGCGGCGGCAGAGGAAGCGTTTGATGCCGCCAGGTCGCGCCTGCGTCATGCGTGACATAGAGCCAGACAAAGTTGTCGGCGGGCGTGGAACCGACGATCCAGCCGGTGGTCGCGTTCACAAAGCTCAGCCCTGATTTATCGCCTCCGAACGGGATCGCCGTTGGATTGTTCACGGTGCCGTTGTTGGAGACAGCAACGATCTTCCAGCTGGCGCCGCCATCGCCGGTTTGCAACACATCCACTGCCTCGCTGCCCATAGCCGCGCCCTTGCCGGCCAGCATCCAGCCCAGCCGCGCATTGAGAAAGAAGAGCTGGCCTGGCGCGACGCTCTGATCTGGCAGCTTCGTCTTCTGCCAGCTCTTTCCCCCATCGACCGTGCGGTAGACAAAAACATCCTGATTGATAGCTACAGCCACCCAGGCCGTCAGCGCATCAAAGAAATCTGTCCCGCCGATGATGGCATTCTGCTTGCTGATCGCAGGCGTAACATCCTGCCAGTGGGTAACGCCCGTCGTGGTACGCAAGATGCGGCTCGCGTTAGATGGGTTATACGTCACGGCCCAGCCCGCGCTGGCATTGAACATGTGAATCTTCTGTAAGAGGATCGGTTTGCCGGAAGGCCCTGTTGTCACAGAAGCTATTGTCGTAGTGGCAGTACCGGAGCCACCCGTTTCACTGCCGTTCTGCCCGCAACCGCTCAACACTACAAGACTGACAAATAGCATGGCACACCAGAAAAAGCGTCTATGCGCTATGATAGCGTTGCAGTGAGCATATACAGCCTGCATGGTCATACTCCTCATATATCACCCGAAGAGCTTCTCGCATACAGAAGCTACTGAATCAGTTTCCCACTATTCTATAATGCAGAATGGAGAGGCAATGTTTTGCGGAAAGTAGGTTTCTATCTCGCATGGCATATATTGTGTTCTCTGCGTAAATTCGCTATACTTGCCACGGATAACCTCTTACGTATGATAAAGAACACTGACAAAGGAGTTTTTTTACAATGCGTTATCATATTCGCGAGCGAGCGTGGAGCCTGACGGAAGCGTTCGTCGTGCGTGACGAAAGAAACAGGCCGGTCTTTGAGATACGCGGCAAATTTTTCCACGTCGGCGACGATCTCATGATGTTTGATCGTCATACCGGGCAGCCGCTGGTAGAGATCAAACAGCGCGTCCTCTCGTTGCTGCCCCATTATGAGATCTATCGCAATGGTCAACACTGGGCAAGCATGCATGAACAGTTCAAGCTCTTCGGTGAGAGTTTTAAGGTCGAAGGCGGCGGCATGGTCTTCCACGTCAAAGGCGATGTCTGGCGCTGGAACTTCATCGTCACCGATGCCTATGGCAACCTGCTCGCGCAAATCGGTCGCCAGTTCTCCCTCTACCGCGACAGCTACGCTGTCGACGTAGCCCCTGGCGTCGATGCCCCCTTTATCGTGGCCCTGGCGATCGTCATCGAGATGGTCAAAGAGCATCACGAGAAGAAGGAACATCACGAGCGGTGGTAGCTGTCGAAACATTCGCTATCTATATTGCCTCAATCAAGCCCGAGCCAGCCGGACACGGAACGTTTTGATCTCGAAAGGCCGCACATGGAAATCCAGCCGGTTGCCGCCATACTTGACATCCCCAATCGGCTCTTCCAGCAGGTCGCATTCCTGAGCCGAGAGAACCCTGGTTGCGAAGGAGATGGAGCAAGGGCCGCGCTGGTTGTGGGCTTCGTAGAGCCGCACAATCAGGCCGTCGCCATCCTCGGCGGGTTTGACCGTCTCCACCACAATATGCTGGCAATCGGCGCTGACGAAGGAAACCGGCGTTTTCCGGGCCGCCTGCGCCTGCCTATCTTCCCTGTCGCCCTCTCCCTTGAGAGCCAGTACCGGCACGTTGAGTTCATAGGCGCGGCGCACCGTCTCCGCCTCGCGCCAGTCTCCCTGATGGGGCAGTAGACTGTAGGTAAAACGGTGCAGGCCCTGATCGGCCTGCGGGTCGGGCATGATGCCGGATTTGAGCAGCGTCAGGCGCATAACGTTATCATGGATGTCATAGCCATATTTGCTATCGTTGAGCAGGCTTACGCCGTAGCCGCCCTCGCTCAGGTCGGCCCAGCGCTGGGCGGGAACCTCGAAGCGCGCCATATCCCACGACGTGTTGCGATGCGTGGGCCGTTCAACACTGCCGAACTGAATCTCATAGGTAGCGCGGGCGCTGTTGATCGCCAGCGGGAACGCGGATTTCAGCAATATCTGGTGTTCGTGCCAGTCAATCTCGGTGGCGAAATCGATGCGCGGCGAACTGCGCCAGAGCGAGATGCGCTGGCGAATGGTCGACGACAGGAACGCGCGCACCACTTCGAGCGTGACCCGCACCGGCCCCTGCTCAATCAGCCGTAGCTGTGTCGCCTCGTGCAGGGGGTAGGGCTTCTCCTCGTAGAAGATATCAATATCCCAGGCATCGTAGGTCAGCGGGCGATCCTCGAAAGCCACCAGTTGATTGCCTGTCTGTCCGGCTGCCAGTACATCACGCTCCGCATGCTTATCATACAGACGACTGATCTCTCCGTTAGCGGCAAAGGCGAGTTCGTAGTAATCGTTGTGCAGGGTAATCTGACCATCCTTGCCCGTCAGGGCATAGCAGCCATCCTCACGGTTCCCGCTTCCGACCAGATCGTCGCCATCGACCACCAGCGCGCCGCAGGCCGGGAGCCGCACGCCATCCACCAGCACAAGCTTCTCGCCATCCCAGCCTGTAACCTGCTGCCCTTTTCCCGTTTCCGACACGATGTCAGCAGCGAGCGTCAGCGGCTCACTGCGCTGCCAGGGCAATGTGTTGAGTAGTAGCACCTGTCCGCGACCAGCATGCAGTTCACGACGCAGCGCAGACAGGGCCTCGTCCCGCACCTCCTCGCCAATGGCGCGTATTTGAGCGTAGATACGGTCAGTATCTTCGTAGACTTCGTGGATGGAGGAGCCGGGCAGGACATCATGGAACTGGTTGAGCAGGATGAGTCGCCAGCCCGCGTTGAGTTGCTGCTGGCGCGAAGGCATACCATAGAGAGTAGCCCAGGCGTTGAGCAATTCCACGTCGCGGTAGAGCAATTCGGAGCGGCGGTTGGCCTGTTTGTTGCGCGCCTGTGAGGTATAGGTTCCCCGGTGATATTCCAGGTAGAGTTCGCCCACCCATGTCGGCAGGTGAGGATTATTCCAGACGCGCTCGTAAAGTTCTTCAAAGTAGGTATCAGCACGTCCCATGCTCACGGTTGGAAAATCGGGCAGATCGGCCATTGTTGGCAGGCTTTCGAGCTGGCTTTCATCGGGACCGCCGCCGCCATCGCCCCAGCCACAGAGGTAGATAAGCTGATCGTTAATCTGCTTCTGCCGGTAATTTGTCCATGTTCCCGCCACGCCTTCCGGGCGCATGGGGCCATTGTAGGTGTAATAGGTTGAGGCCGGGTGAGGGTCTGGAGCGGTAATGAAGTGGGTCAGCACTTCGCTACCATCGATACCGCGCCAGCGAAAGGTATCATTGGGCAGGCGGTTGAACTGGTTCCAGCTAATCTTGGTGGTCATAAAGGTGGGAATACCGGCGGCGCGCATAATCTGCGGCATGGCGGCGCTGTAGCCAAAGACATCCGGCAGCCAGATCACCTTCGGCGTGATGCCAAATTCCTGCTCGGTGAAGCGCGTGCCGTGCAAAATCTGCCGCACCAGCGATTCGCCCGAAGTCAGGTTGCAATCCGCCTCGACCCACATGGCTCCAACCGGCTCAAAGCGGCCCTCGGCCACGCGCTTTTTGACCCGCGCATACATCTCCGGCGCGTCTTCCTTCAGCCATTGCAACAACTGCGGCTGGCTCTGACTGTAGTGGTAGAAGGGGTAGCGTTCCATCAAGGCCAGCACGTTGGAGATGGTGTGGGCAATTTTCTGCCGCGTGCGCCAGTAGGGCCATTGCCATGCCACATCCAGATGGGCATGTCCGCTGACCAGCACGTGCGGGCGTCGACCGCCCACCAGTTCATCGCTCAGGTGCGTTTGCAAATATTGCAGCGCCTGAGCGGCGGAGCAGCGAAAACGCTCGCTCTGCCAGCCCTCACGCAAATCGAGCATAGTATAGGCGGTGTTGAGGCGTTCCAGCAGGACATAATGCGCAATATCGCGCTCCTGCAAGGCTTCGCAGACTTCTAATACCGTCTGCATCGTATGATAGAGTTTCCAGACCGCCTCATGCCGTAGCTGCATGGTCAGGCCGTCGAAAGGCATGGGCGTGAGGGTATAGACCTGGATTGTTAACTCGTGCGCTCGCCCATCACAGGCGCTGGGCGGCAGTAGCAATTTACGATGCGCCCAGTCGAAGCCGCCAATCGCGCGGCCATCCAGAAAGGCTGTGGCTTCCAACCGGCGCAGCAGGCTGTCTTCCGGCAGCACATCCCAGAGCAGTTGCAAAACGAACGGTTGCCCGACCATCTGCTGCGGCACCTGCACCGTCGCGGCCAGCCAGACCGTACCATGCGTCAACCCCCACAACTGGCCCACCTCAAGCGGCGTCCACAGCCGGTCAGCGCGAGCGGGGGCAGGCGTCATCGGCCCGTCGGCGGGCGCTACAAAAATCGGGGAGAGCGCAACGGGCGCATCTTCAACAAAGCGGGACATTTCGGCAAGACGTACCCGGAGTTTCTGGACAGTAAGAGGCATAGATTTTTCTATCGCTTTCTATAGAATGTTCATATGGAAGCGTATTCCATATCTTTGCTTATTATGTAGTATAGATGCTGATTCACACACGGTCAAGTATAACTCAGCAGTAATTTCCGGGAACAATTTCGGTAGACAAATATGGTATGATTAGCTGAGTCATTGAGCAATGTCGTGAGGAGAGCAAACATATGACTGCTGAGCATGAGCGACTGGAAGAGAACCGGCGGAGGATCGTCAACTGGAAACGCTGGGGGCCGTATGTGAGCGAGCGGCAGTGGGGAACGGTGCGTGAGGACTATAGCCCCGATGGCACAGCCTGGGATTACCTTCCGCACGACCATGCGCGCTCCAGAGCCTACCGCTGGGGGGAAGACGGCATCTCCGGCCTCTGTGACCGCCACCAGTATATCTGCTTCGCTCCGGCCTTCTGGAACGGACACGATCCCATTCTGAAAGAGCGACTCTTCGGCCTCAACGGAGAGGAGGGCAATCACGGCGAGGATGTCAAAGAATATTATTACTATCTTGATAACACCCCCACTCATAGCTATATGAAATCTTTATATAAATATCCGCAGGCCGCGTACCCTTATAGCGAACTGGTGGAGGAAAATCGTCGCCGCACGCGCAATGATCCCGAATATGAATTGATCGATACCGGCGTCTTTAACGATAATCGCTACTTTGACATCTTTATCGAATACGCCAAAGCCAGCGCCGAAGATATCCTCATCCGCCTGACCGTCATTAATCGCGGGCCGGACGCGGCGGAGCTTGATCTGCTGCCGACGCTCTGGTTTCGCAATACCTGGTCGTGGAAGGCCAACTCGCCACGCCCCGTCCTCAGCCACTACAGGCAGCAAACGCCCTCTACTCCCTATGCTTACACGGTCATCAAGGCCGAGCAAGATTATTACGGCCAACGCTGGCTTTACTGCGAGGGAACGCCGACGTTGCTCTTCACAGAGAACGAGACCAACCTGCAGCGGCTCTATGGCGTGCCGAACGCCAGCCCTTACGTCAAAGACAGCATCGAAGCCTACATTGTGCATGGCAGGCGTGAAGCGGTAAACCCGGCGGAGGTTGGCACGAAGGTGGCCGCCCATTATCACCTGACTCTGGCGGCTGGTGAGACGCGCCGTATCCAGTTGCGTTTGAGCGACCGCACGCCGGATACGCTGTTGCCGTTTGGCGAAGCATTTGAGGAGATTTTCCAGCAGCGCAGGCAGGAAGCTGATGAGTTTTATACCGCCGTCATTCCGCCCAGCCTTTCCGAAGACGCGGCCAACGTGCAGCGGCAGGCTTTCGCCGGCATGCTGTGGAGCAAGCAGTTTTATTATTATGATGTCAAAACCTGGCTGGCAGGTGACCCGGCGCAGCCGCCGCCCCCGCCGCAGCGGCTTCACGGGCGCAACCACGAGTGGACACATCTCTACAACTCAGATGTCATCTCCATGCCCGATAACTGGGAATACCCCTGGTATGCCGCCTGGGATTGGGCTTTCCACTGCACGACTTTCGCGCTGATCGACCCCGATTTCGCCAAAGAGCAGTTGCTGCTCGTGCTGCGCGAGTGGTACATGCATCCCAACGGGCAGTTACCTGCCTACGAATGGGCCTTTAACGATGTCAATCCGCCAGTGCATGCGATGGCCGCGTATCGCGTGTATCAGCTCGAAAAACAGATGACCGGCAAAGGAGACCGCGACTTCCTGGAAAAGGTCTTCCACAAGTTGCTGCTCAACTTTACCTGGTGGGTGAACCGCAAGGACTACGAGGGGCAGAATGTCTTCCAGGGCGGCTTCCTGGGCCTGGACAATATAGGAGTGTTTGATCGCAACCTCATTCTGCCCAACGGCAGCCACCTTGAACAGTCGGACGGCACCAGCTGGATGGGCATGTATTGTCTGAATATGCTGACCATCGCCCTGGAACTGGCCCGTACCGAGCCAGCCTACGACGATATCGCCAGCAAATTCTTCGAGCATTTCGTCTACATCGCCCATGCCATGAACGATCTCGGCACAGAAGGCATCGAACTCTGGGACGAGCAGGACGGTTTTTACTACGATGTGCTGCATAACGGAGGTCAGGAACACATTCCTATTCGCGTGCGTTCGATGGTTGGCCTCATCCCCCTCTTCGCCGTCTCCATCCTCGAATTCGATCTGCTCGACAGTTTACCGGCCTTCAAACGGCGCATGCAGTGGTTTATCGATAACTGGCCAGACATCAACGAGCATATCGAAATCCTGCCGGAAGACGGTAATAAACAGCACATGCTGCTCTCCATCGTCAACCATAAACGGCTGCCGCGCGTGCTGAAAATCATGCTCGATGAAAGCGAGTTTCTTTCCGATTACGGCCTGCGCGCCCTCTCGCGCTACTATAAAGATCACCCGTACAGTATAAGCATTGCGGGCATTGAACACAGCATCGATTACGAACCGGCAGAGTCGACGACCGGGCTGTTCGGGGGCAACTCGAACTGGCGCGGCCCCATCTGGTTCCCACTCAACTATCTCGTCATCACTTCCCTGCGCACTTTCTATCACTTCTATGGCGATGATTTCAAGGTGGAGTTTCCAACGGGGTCGGGCAATCTCAATACGCTGGAAGAGGTGGCCGGCCACCTCTCACACCGCCTGACGCACATTTTCCTGCGCGACGAACAGGGACGCCGCGCCGTGCATGGCGGCATAGAGAAATTCCAGCAAGACCCGGACTGGCGTGACCTGCTGCTCTTCTATGAGTATTTTCATGGCGACAACGGCGCGGGCCTCGGCGCGAGCCACCAGACCGGCTGGACCGGCCTCGTCGCCAATCTGCTCTATGAAAGCGGTGAATACGGCGGCGAGCTGCTGAGATACGGGCAGAAGAAGACTGACCTGCTCAAATCATAATCCTGTCGCGCCGCGCGGGCCTTGCCAGCGCGTACAGGTTCTGTCTGCACGGTGGCAACGCCCCCATGAAACATATAAAGAGAAAGTATTGATACACACCTATGGAAAAGAATGGACGCGCGCAGCTTATTTTGAGCGCCTGCGCACAGAAGACGCTGCTACAGGATGTACTGGAACGATCAAAGATAGAGGCGTGCGGGCTGCTGACAGGCAAGGTGGACGAGCAGGGGAACTGGCTGGTTGAGCAGGCGCATCCTCTGCATAACATCTCCCAATCGCCGGTCTACTTTGAGTTCGCGCCGGAGGAACTGCTCAACTTTGAGCTTGAGCATCCAGGAGAAACTATCGGCGTCTATCACAGCCACCCGACCGGTTATCCTGAGGCCAGCAGTACCGACCGGCAGAACATGAGGCGCGTCAATGTTGAGCAGCAGATTCCCTGGGCGTGGCTCATCATCTGTGGCCCCTTTTCCGGCAGGCATCCCTCACAGAACAACCGGCTTGCCAGCTATTCTCTCATAGCCTATCATCACTATGCCTCCGTTGGATTACGACAATTACACGTTCTTTTGAGAGAAAGTGATGGGGTTCTGCCCGCGCAGGATAGCACGCCAGATTCCAGATGAGACAATCAGGCAAAAGGCTGGTCATATGTTCCTGGATAGGTTATAATAAACGCGGACATACACTCCATAAAACATGCAATCAGCAGAGCATGGATAGCTGTATGAGAGCGCATCACGAGCGTAGAAGAGCAGCAAGCAATAAATAGACCAGGAAGAGGATGTGTCAATGAAATGCCCGAAGTGCGGAAATGAGGTCGGACCGGATGAGGCGTTCTGTGGACAATGCGGAACCCCCAATATGCCCCCGGCACGCCCAACCGAGATGGTGAATACTCCTTCACCGCGCAGCGGCTTTGCAAATACGTATTCCACTCGTAATATGGCGGGAACGCAGGGAACAGCAGGTACAGGCAGGCCATCGCAAAACAGCCTGTATCCGCCTGCCAGTTCCGCAATCATACCGCCCGCGCAGCCCTATCAGAGCATGCCATCTGCGGCAGGCTCGCCCGTACCGATGCCAAACGTGGGATCGAGCCAGCAGCTCTCTCCGGCATGGCCCGTTCCACCACAGCAGGCCAGCGACTTCTACCAGGATGCGACCGAAGCAATGCCGATGGTGCCGCCCGGTAGCGGCCAGAGCTACCCCGGCGCATACCCGCAGCAGAACTTTCCCGGCACCCCCATGCAGGGTGGTTATGCGGGAACGGGACAGCCGGGAGGGCAAACATTCCAGCCAGGTCAGCCGACCTCGTATGGCGGCGTATCCTATTCGCCGGTACCCGGTTTCGCGCCCGGCCAGGGCTATACGGCACAGTCAAAACTCACGCCTCCGTCACAAAGACAGAATAGCATGGTACTCGTGCTTGCCTGCGTATTTCTGGTGATCGCGCTGCTGGCCGCCGTTGCTTTCGGCACGCTCTACCTGACACGCCATTCATCGCCCAGAGCAGTGGCCACGCCTACCGTCGCAGCGACGACCGCCCCTTCGCCCACATCCATCCCCAGCCCGACGCCGACAACCGCGCCAACGCCGACGCCCTCACCAACGGTCGCGCCAACGCCCGCGCCCGACCCCAACTTCGCCTGGTGCGATACCGCCTGCACCACCAACGGCTACCTTGTCGAATATCCGGCGAGCTGGCAGCAGGGGCAAACGGCAGACGCAACCGGGGTGCAGTTCACCAATCCCGCGCAGACCGACGAATACGCCGCCTTCAAAACGCAGGGCGTCACCAGCAGTTCGGCTGGACAGTTGATCGAAAACGACCTGCAAACAAACTTTGCCGGTAAGCCAGGCTATCAGGTGACGACGCCTATCTCGGCTTCCACCACCACCACGATTGGCGGCGAGACGTGGACATATGAGATCGCAACCTACCAGAACCCTGACCAGAACAATGCGGTGGAGCAGGTAGAAGTCTACGCCACCGTTCACCAGGGCAAAGGATACATCATTGAACTGCAAGCCCCGCAAAGCCTGTACAGCACCGTCAATACGCAATACTTTATGGTGATGCTGGCCCGATTCACGTTTGAATCGGCCTCAACGACCACATCCTAGCCAGGGAGGCGCGGTGAAAAATTCCCTTGTCATACTGGTCTTCATCAGTGGGATGACCAGCCTCGCGCTTGAGATGTGTGCTTCCCGGCTGCTGGGGGCCTTTTTTGGCACCTCGCTTTTCATCTGGGCCGGTCTTATTGGCTTAATTTTGATCTATCTCACGGTCGGCTATTTCCTGGGAGGATACATTGCCGACCGTCATCCATCACCACAACTCCTCTGCATCATTACTGCCGTCGCGGCGCTTTCTATCTCGCTGCTGCCGTTTATCAGCCAGAGCGTTCTCACCTGGTCGATCACCGCTATCGAGCAGGTCTCGGTCAGCGTCTTCGTCAGTTCGCTGTTCGGCACAATCCTGCTGTTTGCCGTTCCTATCACGCTGCTCGGCCTGGTCTCACCTTTCGCCATCCGACTGGTGACGAAGGAGGTGAAGCAGAGCGGGCGTGTCAGCGGCTCCCTTTACGCCATCTCGACGCTGGGCAGCATTCTGGGCGCGTTCTTGCCCGTCCTCTGGCTCATCCCCACCTTCGGGGTGCGGCGCACGCTGCTGATCTTCGGCGTGTTGCTCTTTGCCGCCTCGCTCTGGGGCCTGCGCTGGCGCTGGCGACCGGCCTTCCTGCTCGTCCTGATCGCGGTCGCGCTGCCGCTGGGGCCGCTAAAAGACATTCCCGGCCTGATCTACGAACAGGAATCGCTCTACAACTACATTCAGGTCGTGCAACTCCCCGACGGCACACGCGAATTGATGCTCAACGAGGGCGATGCCATCCACTCCGTCTATTATCCCGACCCTCACCGGGTGTTGACCGGCTGGTACTGGGATTATTTCCTTTCCGCGCCATACTTCAACCCCGGCTTCAAGCCACAGCAGTTGCACCGCGTCGGCATCATCGGTCTGGCGGCAGGCACCATCGCCCACCAGTTCACGGCAGTCTACGGCCCGGTTCCCATCGATGGCGTGGAGATCGACCCCTCCATCATCAGCGTGGGGCAAAAATATTTCAATATGAACGAACCTAACCTGCATATCTATGTCCAGGATGGACGCACCTTTATCGATACCACACATGAGCAATACGACGTTATCGCCGTCGATGCCTATCAGCAGCCATATATTCCATTTCAACTCACAACCCGTGAATTTTTCTCGGCTATCCGCTCGCACCTCTCACCCACCGGCGTGGTCGTCCTCAACACGGGGCATACCGCGCACGATTACCGGCTGGTGCAGGCATTTGTGAACACGATGAGTACGGTCTTCGGCAGCGTCTACACATTTGACGTACCGGGGACGATCAATACAGAGGTCATGGCAACGGTGCAACGTACCTCTGTCAACACGTTTCGTCAGAACATGGAACAGTTTGCGCCTTCCAGCATCATGGGGCAGGTGGCAAGCGAAGTCCTGCCTGTGGTCACACAGGCCCATTCCGATGGCGGCCTCGTCTTCACCGACGACCGCGCCCCCATCGAACAAATCACCGATCAGTTGCTGATCAACTATCTCACACAGCCGTGAGGATCAGGACAACGAAAGCTCAACTACCAGCAATGGGGAGTTTAGCAAAGGCGACAGCGCGCAACAATGCGTGTTACAGTACATACTGTGACACGCATTGTTGCGCGTGAAAAAAACTGTACAATTACACTGCGCCACAGTGTACAATAAGAAGTGAAATAGCCATTGACAGACAGGAAATCTGTCGTGTATGGTTAGAAATAGAGCGAAAGCAGCCTGAACAGGGAAAGGGAACATTTCTATGGTGGTAGTAGCAGTTATCGGCGCACAATGGGGCGACGAAGGTAAGGGGAAAATTGTAGACGAACTGGCGATGAGCGCGGATTACGTCGTGCGTTATCAGGGTGGCAGCAACGCGGGACATCGGGTGGTGCATGAGAAGGGTGAATTTGCCTTTCGTCTTGTCCCATCGGGCATTCTCTATCCAAACACTACGTGCGTCATCGGCAACGGGGTAGTGGTTGACCCGAAGGGCCTGCTGGCGGAAATGGCGGAACTACAAAAGCAGGGGGTGGACATCTCGCGCCTGCGCATCAGCGAACGAGCGCACGTGGTCATGCCCTACCATTTCTTACTCGACCGGCTGGAAGAAGAGGCCAGGGGAGCCGACAAGATCGGCAGCACGCAGCGCGGCATCACCCCGGCCTACGTTGATAAACACGCCCGCACCGGCATTCGCATGGCCGATCTCCTCGATGTCGATACCTTCCGTGCCAAGCTCTCCACGATTCTCCAGCAGAAAAACCGCATGATAACGCAAATCTACGGCCATCCCCCGCTCTCGCTCGAAGAAATCCATGGGGAATACTTCAGCTACGGGCAGAAGCTGCGCCCGTACATCGCCGATACCTCCGGCATGCTGCAAGAAGCCCTGTTTGAACACAAAACGATCCTGCTTGAGGGCGCGCAGGGGGCGCTGCTCGACATCGATTTCGGCACCTACCCGTATGTGACATCCTCCTCCACGCTGGCCGGCAATGCCGCCAGCGGAGCCGGGCTACCGCTGCGCTCAATTGATCGCGTCATCGGCGTCTACAAAGCCTATATTACTCGCGTCGGCAGCGGCCCCATGCCAACGGAACTGTTCGACAGCGCGGGCCAGGAGATGCGCCAGGTGGGGCATGAATTTGGTACCAACACAGGCAGGGAGCGGCGCTGCGGCTGGTTCGACGCAGTGGCAGGACGTTTTGTCGCCCACCTCAATGGCCTGGACGCCGCCGTCATCACCAAGCTCGATGTACTCGATAGTTTTCCTACCATCAAAATTTGCACCGCCTACCAGCTACACGGCAAAACCATTCATAGCCTGCCCGCCAACCTGAACGATCTGGCCGCCTGCGAGCCGGTCTATGAGGAGATGCCGGGCTGGCAATGCAGCACAACCGGCATTTGCACCTACGAACAACTCCCGGTAGAGGCAAAAAACTATCTCAAGCGTCTGGAAGAGTTGCTCGAAACACCGATTGCCATGATCTCCGTCAGCCCGCAGCGTGGCAAGACCATTCAGATACAGGATGTGCTGGCTCCACCGGAGTACGACGCACGCTATCCCAGGAATGCCATGCGTTAGGTTTCCATCCCAAACAGGAGGGCGGAAAAGTACCCGGTTCCTGCTGATTCCTCTGCGAGCCGCCCGCATTCACGACAGGCATACGGCTGGATCAGCGAGCGCATCGAACGCTGCGTCGTCGCTTTCCAGTCGCCTGCCTTTACCATCCAGATCGCCGCCGACGATAAAACGCCGGAGCAGATGGTGGTAGAGATTATGCGCCTGGTGCCGCCGGAACCAGTTGATGCGCCTTGAGGTCGAGTGTGAACGAGTCGACAAGTTGAGCAGGGCCGCTTTCGTGTGGGGCCGGGACGGCGTAGTACATGCCCTTGAGCGTCTGAGGCGTTACCTCCACGCGCACGAAGCCATGATGATCGGCGCAATAATTTTCCAGCGTTGCCCCCGGTTCGGGAAACTCGTGGGGAACCTGCAGGATACTGCCATCCGAGTCTTTCTGCATGCGATGAAGGCTAAAGTAGCCGCCCGCGCCCGCGACGATAAAGGGAACTTCGCGTCCGTTGAGGTTGCACGTGAATCGCTGGTAGTTATGGACGTGGCCGCTGAAAATGGCATCCGGCACGCGCCCCGTCTTCTCAATGGCCTGCTCAAGTACCTGCTTCATGTACTGGCTGCCCGCGTGAAACTGATCGACGGAGAAGATCGGATGGTGCATTGCCACAAGCAGCGCCTTATCGGTTGGCGCGCCTGCCAGTTCCGATTGGAACCACGCAATCTGATCGGCATCAAGCTTGCCGCCTTCGGGAACGTTGGTATACAGGCCAACGATGGTCGCCAGCGGCGTTTCCAGCGTCCAGTACACATTGGGCTGCGTCATGGCGTCGCGGTGGGTATCCCCGGCATCCTTCGTGATCTCATAGGTTGGCGAGCAGAAATTGGTCACAAACGCATTCAGGGAGGGTACGGCATCACCGCCCGCATCCACATCCCCATCATGGTTGCCTGGAATGGCGAAGATGGGCAAGGGATAGTGGTCATACGGGTCGTAGAACTGGTTGTAATAATCAACTCCCTGACCGGTGTAGTAGACGACATCGCCCAGATGGTAGAAGAAAGCCGGGCGCGCTGTGGCATCGCTCGCCTCGCAGTCCGCTATCATAGCCTCCACAACTCCCTGTAGTATCAGAGGTTGTTGAATGGCTCCGGTATCGCCTACAGTGTGAAATACCATGCGCTCGCTCGCACGAATGGTCGCGAGTTGCTCGGCGTGCTGATCGGCGTTCAACACATCATCGAGCGAGAGGTGGTATGGCGCTGGCCCCGTCGGCTTTGGCAGGGGCTGAAAGGCGAGGTTCGGGTGCCCCCCGTGCAGCATATTGGCCACAAAATGTCCTATGGTCGCCAGTGGATTGCCAAATCTACGCGGTTGCGGGGGCGAAGAGGGTACCTGTGATGCTACATTTTGATTATCACTATTGCTGGCAGGCTGACCTTCCCCGGAGCTGGCTGACTGGCTCTGTCCACCATCGCCGCCCTGATCGTTACCAGCATTCAAGGGTTGATCCTGATTCTGATCGCTACTTGCGCTGCCGCTCTGGTCATCGGCGGGAAAAATTGTCTGATCCTGGTTGCCATCCGGCATGATAGCTTTTCCTTTCCGGTCACAGTTTCTGCGTTTGCTGTAATCTCTGCCATTATACAGTATCTCTGCTATTCTTACCAGATATGTAGACGCCTGCTTTGCTACTTTTTAGAGGATGGATTTTCAGTTCAGCGAGTTGTTAGAAGAAGTCCTGTAGCTCTGTAAGTTGGAACCTGTTTCCTGTGTAGGTTGAGCTACAAGTTGCACTGCGACTACAAGTTGATTCGTCTCGATCGGGTTTCCCTGTTGCTCTTGCCTTACACCCTTTTGCAGGGGAAGCACAATCGATTGACCAGTGCCATCCATATGAAACTCCCGGATATCCTTCCCCCAGGATACCGTCACGAGCGCGGGTAGCCGTTCCGAATACCCCTGCGGGGTTACGCGATGCAGCCAGACCTTGAGCTCCCGGGCAGATATGCTGGATACATGGAATGTCGCAGAGTAGAGGGCGGGGAATTCCTGAATAGAGCCGGAGTTCTCCCGGTACAGACGCTCCTCACCGGCATAGGCCAACTTCGCGCTGGCCTGTGCTGCTCGACCGCTGTCTGTCACGGCAAACATGCCATCCCCGGCTGTGTCTTGCCGGACCTCGATCACCAGGCGCGGGGTGAAAGCGCCTTGCCGCACTATCAACCAGGTTATTATCAAGACAATGATCCCAACAAGGAGCGCTATCGCTTTCTGGAATGGGTCCTGCCAGATCAACAGGCCATGCAGAAAAAGGCTGCCTGTCGCTATCAAAAAGATGCTGCCTGCAAGCAGTGGATGGGCCAGAAAGGGCAATACCAGTCCCGGTATGTTCTCTCCTTTACGACGACCGGCCAGCAGCAAGAGAACGGGAAATACGGTACCTATCACCGCTACCGTGACCACTCCTCTAAAACTCAGCAACTGGGAAAATGAATCCAGCCTGTTCACAAGAAGCCATTCAACGAACAGAAAAAGGAGGAGGAGTGGACTCATCGCCAGCCACGAACGAACTTCTTCCCCTTGCGCCAGTTCCTTCATCCGCCTCAGCCACATCCAGTGTTGCATGCGTTGGGCCGCGCTTCGTTCCCTGGCCGCTGCTTTCTCAGCATTATCCAGAACCTGTTCAAGAGTCGAAGGAATCTGCCGCCTGCGCCTGGCCGCAAAATGCGCCCGGTACAACAACTGGCCTTTCTCTCTGGTCTCTACTATGGATCCCTGCTCCACCAGCGTATTCACCAGGGCCTGAGCATTCCACGCGCTTTGCAGAAAATCTGTAATTTCCTCCAGACTGGCATGCTCTCGGCCGGCCAGCCACCTGATTACCTCCGTTTGAGCATCATCAACAGCATCATCCATGAGCAGGAAGTCGAATCCCAGAGTATCCCATTTTTCCTCGTAGGCTAGCCGCATGGTAGTCGTACACTGCACGCGAACGGTCTCGGCGCTGGCCTTCACAACGCTCAACGCCAGATGGATGCTCCTGGAGGGAAGGGTCGGCGCGAGTTCAGCCAGGAACGCTGATGCTTCCCAGTTCGTATCTACGCCAATCTCAAAGTGACGTATTTCCTCCTTCTGTCGCAGTTCCAGGCTGAACTGCGCCTGTGACCCTTTCAAGCCGAGATAGGTCAAAGCCAGGTGAACCTGCATCGTTCGGCGAGGAGTAAAGATCAGGCTTCCTCGCCGTCGTCCAAGTAGCAGCGTATGGCGGCTAGAGGTCGGAAGCCATTCCCGCACCATGGAGATGAGGGTCATGCTCATATGGATAGAAGCCATGCCCATTGTGAGGATGGCCAGCAGCGCGCCACAAACACTCGCGACGGGGCCAACCAGGTTGGCGAGTGGCACGAGAGCCGTACCTGAAAAGCCTGCCAGGGTTTGTGGGGCGATGGCTCCATTAACCGCTATGGCCCAGAGCATGTACAGGAACATGACACTCGCCAGCGCGGCCATGCAGCCCCAGATGAGGGAACGTCCACCAGGGTCGCGCTGGAGGACTGCCCTGGCACAACTGCTCGCCGAGAAGTGACCAAAGTAGGCACTAAATACCACACCGAAGATCAAACCCAGCAGGGCAGGCTCGAAAGGCGCTCCCTGAAGAAATGGTATATGGATATGCAGCAGATATACCGGTCGAAGATGGATCAGGGCAAGCCCGGAGAGAAACAGAATCAGGACAATGCTCACAGCCCCGACCACCAGGGCGCTTGTGACTGTAGCGTTCAATGCGTTGCGGCGCACAATATAGAAGCCAGGCAAGAAAAGGATAGCGACCCAGATCTCGGGTTGGAGTGGAATCATCCCGGCCAGCGTCAGCGAGAACCCGATATACAGCACGATCAGTGCTAAAGAACAGTGAAGGATGACCATGACCGTGAGCAGCGTAGAACCCGTTCTTCCCAGGTAGTCCTGGACCAGCCGCCCCAGATAGTTCCCCTGGTAGCGAATCGAGCCGCTGCGAACGACCGCCTCGGCCATAGCAGCGATGGTGAGCATATTGATCAGGCCAACGATCACCAGAATGACCAGCCCGGGCAGCAGTCCTATGCTGGCTATGGCAATGGGGAGAGCGAGTATCGATGCGCCAACGAGCTGGGTAAATGTCAGGGCATAAGCCGTCCAGAAAGGAGGTAAATGCTCCAGCCACGCGCTCAGTTTGTTCCATTGCCAGCCCACCCAGGCAAGCGGATTCACTCGCTTGCTATAGATGGTGTCGAGCGAGCGGTGATACTGACGCTGGAATGCCTGCTGGACTTCTTCGCTTTCCAGTCCCAGCACACTTCTGATGTGAGGGATATCGCGCCGCGTAAAGCGATATTTTTGCCCCAGCAGGTGTGCAAGAGCAGCCCGCAAGGTCGCAGTGGAAGGCACAAGCTCTTCCCACTGCGGGGCATAGCGTTCGATATCGCGGATCGTCGGTTGCACAGGTAATTCACGACCGGCGGCCAGGGCTTCAAAGAACGCAAGGTCCTGCCGTTCGGCGGACTCTTCGGTCACATAAAGCTCGACCGTGCGCCGCGATTGTATGAGCAGACTGGCCGTCCGGCTCTCAATCTGAAAGAGAAGCAGGCGGGCGCGCTTCGCAGAAAAGCCTCCGCGAACTTCCGAAGGAGTGAAGAACTCATTATCTGTTGACATACATCACTGCCCTTTCAGAATGACCGGGGAGCGCTGATACTGGACCAGCTTCAGAGCTGTTGGTCATGTTTGCCTGTCGTCTCATGTTGCACCTATCCCTCCGGCGGCCAGCGCCTGGCAGACGCGCCGGTATTCCTGCTCCAGGCGGCTCACGAGTTCGTCCGCTCCTTCCGTCGTTCCGCGCCTGCCAAGTAGTTCCAGTTCGGCGCTGAGGGCAGCCATAGCAGCCGCGCCCAGGTTCTGGCTGCTGCCCTTGATGTTGTGCGCCGCCTGTTTGAGCTGCTGAGCGTGATCCGCCGCCACCGCCTGGCGGATCTGCTCCAGCAGGGGCGGTATCTCGAACTGGAAGGCCGCAGCCAGCTCCTGCACGATATCCGGCTCCCCATCGACCTGGAACTGCCGCAGGCTGTTCAGCACCAGCCCATCGAGGGCGGGGCCGGGCGCATCCTGGCTCTGTACAGGCGTAGTTGGAGGAGCAGCCTCAACCGGCGCAAGCGGATTCGTTGGTCGTCGGCTTTCCCGTGTCAAGCGTCCGGCCCGCTCCAACACCTCCTGTAAGGCATTGATCTGGATTGGCTTGGTGAGGTAGTCGTCCATGCCGACGGCCAGGCACTCCTCGCGATCGCCCTGCATGGCATTGGCCGTCATGGCGACAATGCGCGGTCGCTGCTCAGCGGCCTGGCTCTGGCGGATGAGACGAGTAGCTTCCAGGCCATCCATCTCGGGCATCTGGACGTCCATCAGGATGACGTCATAGTGCTGGCGCTGCACCGCCTCCAGCACTTCCAGCCCATTGGCGGCCACATCGGCCCGGTAGCCCATGCGCTCTAAGAGGCGCAGCGCCAGCCTCTGATTGACCGTGTTGTCCTCCGCCAGCAGCAGGCGCAGCGGCAGGCGTTGGCCCAGGCTGGCATCAAAGTGCATGTTTCTAACCTCGCCTGGCTTGAGCGCCGGGCGCGCCACCTGTTCCTGTTCCTGTGCAGTGAAGAGAGCAAGCAGCACATTGTAGAGTTGTGAGGGTTTGATCGGTTTATGCAGCAAGGCCGCGAACTCCACACCCCGCGTCTCCACTTCACGGCGGCCCAGAGAGGTGAACAGGATGATGGGCAGGTTCCGCGTCGAAGGCAGCTTGCCCAGGTGTTCGGCCAGCATCACGCCATCCATCTCAGGCATCTGCATATCGAGGATCGCCACATCGAAGGTTGCTCCTGCCTGCACCTGAGCAATCGCCTCCTGCCCGGAGGCACACGCGGTGGGCAGCATGCCCCATGACCGGGTCTGCGCGAGAAGAATGGTGCAGTTGGTAGCGTTGTCATCCACGACCAGGACGCGCCTGCCGTCGAGATGCGGCTGCTCCGGTTCCTGGTAGGGACGCACGCCGGTGGTTGCAGCCTGAGCCAGCATAGTAAAATGAAAGGTCGAGCCGCGACCCGGCTGGCTCTCGACCCACATGGTGCCGCCCATCAGTTCAACCAGACGCTTGCTGATCGCCAGACCCAGGCCGGTTCCACCATAGCGACGGGTGGTAGAAGCATCGACCTGGCTAAAGGAGCGGAACAGGCGCGACTGATCCTCCTCAGAGATACCGATACCGGTGTCTCGCACCGCAAAATGCAGCTCGTAAAGGGCAGGGAGTTGCCCGGAACGCCGCTTTTCGCCCACCAACTTCACATCATCGGCGCGGCGGGCCTGCACCGAAAGAACGACCTCACCGTGTGGAGTAAACTTAACAGCGTTGGAGAGCAGGTTGACCAGCACCTGGCGCAGGCGGGTCACATCGCCGTAGACCGCCGCCGGCACCTGTTCGTTATCGTTTCCTGATTCATCGAGGAAGTACGCCAGGTCGAGGTTTTTCTCGCTGGCGCGGGCGGCCACGAGATCCAGAGCCGATTCCACGCACTCGCGCAGTTCAAACGACTGTTGTTCTAATTCGAGTTTGCCTGCTTCGATCTTGGAAAAGTCCAGAATGTCGTTGATGATGGTGAGCAGCGCCTCACTGCTAGAGCGCACCGTTTCAGCGTACTCGCGCTGCTCGCCGGTCAGTTCCGTGTCGAGCAATAAGCCGGTCATGCCGATGATGGCGTTCATCGGTGTGCGGATTTCGTGGCTCATCATGGCCAGAAAGGCACTTTTGGCTTCGTTGGCGGCCTCAGCAGCGGCTCTGGCCTGCTCGATCGCTTCCATGGCTTGCTTGCGCTCGGTGATATCCAGGTAGAAGGCAAAATTCCCGACCCGTTGACCTGCGACGACCACCGGGGCACCCAGGACTTCCACATCGACCAGCGTGTGATCCTTGCGCCACCGCCGGGTAATAGCATGAATGGCGATTTTCTCCTCCCTGGCCTGAGAAGTGTAGCGCATCGCTTCCCCCTGATACTCGGGAGGACTCACAAGTTCGTCCAGGTTTCGTCCAAGAATCTCGGCCTGCGTGTAGCCGAACAGTTGCTCAAAGGCCGGGTTACAGGCCACAATCTTGATATCATCGTCGGTCCTGACCACAGCAATTGGGCAAATATTCACCAGAGCCTCAAAATACTGCTGTTGGCTGCTGGCTTCCAGATACAACCGGGCATTTTCACGGGCGCTGGCCGCCTGCTCCTCGCGGGCCTGCTCTAAGGCTTGCATGGCCTGCTTGCGCTCCGTAATGTCTCGCAAGACCACCAGACGACCGACAGGCGAGCCGCGCTGGTCGGAGAGGGGCGAGATACGCAAATCAAAGTATTGACGCCTGCCATTGACTGTCAGGGCCAGTTCTTCATGCGCCTCTGCCTGGTTGTAAAAGCGTTCAATCTGATCCGTCCAGGCAGCTCCCGCCTGGAAACTGGTCTGACCTACTAGCTCGGAGAGAGAGCGACCGAGGATGCGTTCGGCTGCCGGATTAAGGTCGATGATGCGGTGGTGCAGATCCAGGACAATCACGGCATCACTCATGCTCTCAATCACGGCGTTGCGAGCCACCGGGGTGATGTCCAGCAGCCGGTAGCGAAAGAGGTTCCAGGCCATCGCCAGGCCGGTGATCGTGAATGCCGAGGAGGTCAGGTCCAGATTAGGGAAAGGAGTCAGGCCGAAGACTACCAGCACGTTGCTCGCCCACGGCACCAGCGCCGCGATGAGCAACGCAGCGATCTGTCCGCGATAGAGGGACGCTTGACGTTTGAGCATGGGAATATATGCAACGATCAGAGCCGTGCCAAGTAAAAGTAACAGGTAAGCATAGCCAACGTTGATCCAGTACCAGGGGCCGCGTGAGAGAACCAGCACAGTGTAGGTACTCGTGATCTCCAGACTTGCTCTACCATAGAGCAGAGGTTGAAGATTCTTGTTCCAGGCCAGAACCAGGGTAATAACAGGCTCAATAGACAACAGAAGCAGCAAACGGGGGGTGAGCCACTTTGTGCGCCGGGTATACTGGAGCGCCAGGGCCAGCCACGCCGCCGGGACAATGCCGATCCCTACGTATTCAAAGCCGAGCCAGAAGAGTTTGGTGGGAATGTCCGCGCCTGCCAGTTCCAGCGCATATCCTGCCGACCACTCGGCAACAGCCAGCATCAGGATACTGAACGGCATGACGCCCGCCATCGAGCGGCGTTTCCAGGCAAAGAACGCTAGCCCGGTGGAGAGCAGCGCGGCTATAACCACCGGGATGAGATAGAAAGTAAATCGCCAGTGCATCGTGATACCTGTCCCTCCTACTTCATGATCTGCGTCGCGATCTCACGCACGCCCTGACTATAGGGGTGATCGGGATACGCCAGACTGAAAAGGCCCGCGCTGCCAAAGGCGATCATTTCATTCGAGATAGGTAAGACACCCGCTACAGGGGCCTCGTAGGCCGCCTGCACCTGCTGGCGTAAGGAGACCGTATCCAGCGCAGGCAGCGCCTTGTTGACCACCAGCAGCAGTCGCTTGACTTTGAGCTTGCGGGCCACTTCGACGGTCACGGCTGTCCCCTGGAAGTCCTGCTGGTCGGGGCGCAGGATCAGCACCAGGAGATCGGAGAGCAGCAGGGACAGCAGCGTTTCCTCGTTCAGGCCGGGATGAGTGTCGATGAACAGGTAATCCAGCCGATACGTCTTGATCAACTGGCGAAAGCCGTCGGTGAGCAGGTTGACCTCATAGCCTTCCCGCAGCACGCGCGTGATCTCCCCCGCCTTGATGCTGGAAGGAACAAGGTAGAGTCGACCTCCCTGCTGTGACACTGCCAGATCAAGCGTGGCCGTGACATCGTGTGCCGCCTGCTCGATCCGGCAGCGTCCATAGAGGTAATCGTTGAGGGTCAGCCCTGTCGTCTGTTCATTCATGCCGAAGAGGACATGCAGCCCGGGTGATTGAATATCGGTATCGATCACGGCAGCACGTTTCCCCTGAAGCACAACCTGGCACGCCAGATTGGCGGTCAGGTTGGATTTGCCTGTCCCGCCTCGATACGAGTGGACCGAAACGATCTTCGCCATATCTGAGATCCCTTTCTTGCTCTGGCCTGATAATCAAGCTTTTATTGCTGCCTGTCGCTCCGTTTTTTCTGGCGTGCCATCAATTCAGCTTTGACAGCGGCATGTTCGGGCGAGCGCAGGCAGTCCTCATACACGGCAGTCATCTCGTTCTGAAACGTGGCGATGTCCGGGTCAAAGGCGCGATCTATCCGGCGTTTGGTGTAGAGGAGCGCCAGGAAGGGAATACTCAGCAATTCCTGTGCCATAGCAAGCGCCCGTTCCTCCAGCATGGCAGGAGGGACCGCTTCCGTGATGAGGTGCAGCGACAGCGCCTGCTCAGCACTAAAACGGCGACCTAGCAGACATAGCTCTTTGGCGGCTGCCGCGCCAATCAGCCGTGCCAGGCGCACGGTGGCAATGAGGGCCGCCACACCCTCTTTGACGGCGGGAATGCTGAAGATGGCATCGGTACTGGCGATACGCAGGTCGCACGCCAGCGCCAGTTGCAGCCCGCCGCCCAGACAATAGCCCTGAATGGCGGCGATGGTGATAGCGTTCAGCTCGGCCAGGGCAGTCACGCCGCGCTCCCACGTCTCGAACCAGTCAACCGTGATATTCTCGCGCGCCAGTTCTTTCGTATCCATCCCGCTACTGAAGGCCCGTCCTTCGCCGCTCACCAGCACCACCCGCGTCCCGGCGCTGCGCGCCAGATAATCTGTGGCAGTGACCAGGTCCTGAACCCAGGCCCGGTTGGCGGCATTGAGTACCTGCGGGCGATTGAGCCGCAACCGCGCCAGCGGGCCGTCTACTTCACAAAGCATCGTCTCTAGTTCCAGCGTTGACATCGCATCACCTTCTCTTTCAGCATGAGTCTTGCCTTCTATACCTTTTTACCAGTCGCAACCCCTTGCAATCCCAGCGCCTGGATTGCCCGCTCGCGCAGAATGAATTTTTGCACCTTGCCGCTGGCCGTCATGGGATAACTCTCCACGAACTGGAAGTAGCGCGGGATCTTCTGGTGGCTGATCTGGCCTTTGCAGAACGCGCGCAAATCTTGCTCGGTGACTGCTGCTCCCTCCTTGAGACGCACCACCGCCAGCAACTCCTCGCCAAAGTAGGTATCGGGTACGCCCACGACGTAGACCTCGGCCACCTGGGGATGGCGCAACAGAAACTCCTCGATCTCACGGGGGAAGATGTTTTCGCCGCCGCGAATAACCATCTCTTTGAGACGCCCCACAATGCTGAGATAGCCTCGCGCGTCCATCGTCGCCAGGTCGCCCGTGTGCAGCCATCCTTCGTCATCGATGGCCGCTCTGGTCGCCTCTTCCATGTGGTAGTAGCCGGCCATGACCTGGTAGCCCCGGCAGCAACATTCGCCGCGCTCTCCAATCGGCACGGTTTCGCCCGTCGCTGGATTGACCAGCTTGACCTCGCTATGCGGCAGCGGCAGCCCGACCGTCGTAGCTTGCAATTCAAACGGATCATCCGGCAGCGTTCTGGTAATAAACGGGCTGGCTTCGGTCTGACCATAGAAGTTGCAGACACTGGCTCCCATGCGCGCCGTGACCTGTTCGATCAGGGAGACCGGCACCGACGCGCCGCCCGTACCGATCCGCGCGAGCGAGGAGAGATCGTACTGCTCGAAGTCTGGATGCTGGAGCATAGCGATCAGCATAGTGGGAACCGCAAGCAGCGTGGTGCAGCGTTCCCGGCTGATGACCTGCAGGGCGGTCAGCGGGTGAAAGGCCAGCAGGGGGTGAACGGTCGCACCGGCAACCAGGGGACCCAGCACGCTGATGACGCAGCCGCCGGTATGAAAGAAGGGCATGGGATTACAATAGCGATCCTGGGGGCCGAGTCCCCACTCTCGCGCCACGATCATGGCATTATTGAGAATACTGCGATGCCGCAGCATCGCCCCTTTGGGGAAGCCGGTGGTGCCGGAGGTGTATTGAATCTGGGCCGCGTCCTGCGGGCTGACCGAGGCCTGCCGCTCGCGCAGGGACTCCGCGTCGATCTGCGAGCCAGCCGCGACCATCTCCTGAAAGAGGAGCGGGCGCCACTCCCCCTGCTCAAACGTGTCTTCAGGGGCCGGGCCGAGCAGGCAAACCGACCGCAGCAGGGGCAGGCGCTCGCTGCTCACCTCGCCGTTGCGCCTGCCCGGGTTCAGCAGCGAGCGTAGTGTCGCCAGGCAGTCGTGGTCGCGGACGCGCGCCATCAAGAAGAGCGCGCGCGCGTCACCCTGTTTGAGTACGTACTCCAGTTCCTGCGCCCGGTAGGCGGGATTGACCGTCACCAGCACCAGACCGGCTTGGGCAGCGCCCATCTCCAGCAAGAGCCATTCCGGCAGGTTGGTGGCCCAGACCGCGATATGCTCGCCTTTGTTCAGTCCCAAGGCCATCAAGCCGCGAGCAACCTGGTTCGCAAGGTCGCGGTACTCCCGATAGGTCCAGCGCAACTGCTGGCCTCCCTCCAATTCAGGGAGACCGGAGTAGACAACCGCCTCCTGCTGAGGCAGTTCATCCGCACGACGATCGAGCAGGTCGCCAATCGTCATTTCGAGGAGGTCGATCCCCCCACTTTCGGCCTGCCAGCAGGACAGGCCATTGTTGCTCATTCCCATCGTTTTTCTCCTGACTTTCCTCTAACCCCTACGTCCGGCTAAACTCGTTCTGGCGAGTTCCCATTCATTTCTACTCCTCCCTCGACGACCAGCGCCCGGCAGACACGCCTGTACTCCCGATCCACACGTGGGATCAGTTCGGCGGCTCCTTCGACGGTTCCCTGCTTGCCGATGGCTTCCAGTTCAGCACTGAGCGTCGCCAGCACACTCGCTCCTAGATTATAACTGCTTCCCTTGAGGTTGTGCGCGGCCTGTTTGAGTAGCTCTGGCTGCTTTTCGGCCACGGCCCGATGCAGCGTCTCCAGTAAGCGTGGCGTCTCAAAGGTGAAGGCTGCCGCCAGCTCCTGCACGATATCCGGCTCCCCTTCTCCCTGAAGCTGTCGCAACTCAGCCAGCACCACCGGATCGAAGGCAGGCATAGCCTCTTCCTGGCCTTCATCATCAAGGGATGGGGACACTATCTCAGATGGCGACTGAGGAGCCTGAAGAGGAGCGGTTCGTCGTCTGGCCCACTCTCCGGCCCGCTCAAGGGCCTGCTGCAACGCCTGAACCTGAATGGGCTTGGTGAGATAGTCGTCCATGCCGGCAGCCAGGCACTCTTCGCGGTCCCCCTGCATAGCATTGGCCGTCATGGCGATAATGCGCGGGCGCTGTTCGGCGGGCCAGATCTGATGAATGGCGCGCGAGGCTTCCAGCCCATCCATCTCTGGCATCTGGACATCCATGAAAATCACGTCATAACGCTGCCTCTGTAAAGCTTCCAGCACTTCCAGCCCGTTGGCGACCACATCGGCCCGGTAGCCCATGCGTTCTAAAAGGCGCAGCGCCAGCTTCTGATTGACCGTGTTATCCTCGGCCAGTAAGACATGCAGGGGCAAACGCTGCCCTAACCCGGCATCAAATTGCGTAGCGTCTGTGGCCCTGAAGCGTGGCTGAATCTGCTCCTGTCCGGCAAAGAGGCCAAGCAGCGCGTTGTAAAGTTGTGAAGGTTTGATCGGTTTGTGCAGCAAGGCCGCGAACTCCACACCCTGCGTGTCCATTTCACGGCGTCCCAGAGACGTAAACATGATCAGGGGCAGGCTGGCAGCGGCGGGGAGGGTGCGCATCTGCCCGGCAAGCATCACGCCGTCCATTTCGGGCATCTGCATATCCAGAATGGCAACATCGAATGGTATCCCGGCCTGCACCTGAGCCAGGGCTTCCTGCCCGGACAAACAGGCGGTGGGCAGCATGCCCCAGGACTGCACCTGCAATGTGAGGATGGAGCGGTTGGTGGCATTATCGTCGACGATCAAGACGCGGCGCCCGGCTAAGTGCGGCTGGCTGGCCTGTAAGTATGGTTGCGAAAGCGCGGACGCGGCACGGGCCAGGATGGTGAAATGAAAGGTCGAGCCGACTCCCGGCTGGCTATCAACCCACATCGTTCCTCCCATCAGTTCGGCCAGCCGCTTGCTGATCGCCAGGCCGAGGCCGGTTCCACCGTAGCGGCGCGTCGTGGAGGCATCGACCTGGCTGAAGGAGCGGAACAGGCGATTCTTGCCCTCCTCTGAAATACCGATGCCGGTATCTCTGACCGCGAAATGCAATTCGTAATGCCCTTCGCCAGGCGCACTAACCGCCTCATCGCTCCGTGTTGCTTCGACAAGAAGAACAACCTCACCCTGTTGCGTAAACTTGACCGCGTTAGAGAGCAGGTTGACGAGTATCTGGCGCAGGCGGGTGGAGTCGCCATCCACAACAGGAGGCACCTGCTCGTCCAACAGGTAGGCAAGGTCCAGCTCTTTCTCCGTCGCTCGGGCCGTCACCAGATCAAGGGCCGACTCCACGCATTCCCGCAGGTCAAAAGGCTGATTTTCGAGTTCGAGCTTCCCGGCCTCAATTTTGGAAAAATCCAGAATATCGTTGATGATGGTCAGCAAGGCCTCGCTGCTGGCACGGACGGTTTCGGCGTACTCGTGCTGCTCTCCGGTCAGTTCCGTATCGAGCAATAAGCCGGTCATCCCGATGATAGCGTTCATCGGCGTGCGGATTTCATGGCTCATCATGGCCAGAAACGCGCTTTTGGCCTGGTTGGCCGTTTCTGCGATATCTCTGGCCCTGGCAAGCTCGGCGTTGGTGCTGGCAAGCTCGGCTGTTCGCTCCTGGACGCGAATTTCTAACTCATCGCGTGCCTGGCGTAGCGCCTCCTCGTTACGCTTTCGTCCGGTAATATCCCGTATGACCGCCAGCCCACCGATAATGCCACCTGCTTCATCCAGAAGGGGAGAATAGTGCGTTTCAAAGAACTGCTGCTCGCCTGTCCGGGATATGATACTGCTCCACTCTCCAGTGCTGGCAGTCTTGCCTGCCAGCGCCTCGAAAAACAGGCGGTCTTCCCCCGTCTCTTTCAGAGAGGGGAAGATATCAAAGGCGCATTTGCCAAGCGTGCGCAGTTTGCTGATGCCGAAGATTGCTTCCATCGCAGGATTCCAGACCGTGTAGCAGCACTGGCGATCAAAAGCAAAAATGCCGTCTGCGCTACTTTCAATCAACCTTTCATACACCGCCCGCACTTTGGAGTTCGCGGCGATCAACTCTTGCGAACTCAGCTCAATGGCGTGTTCCAGCATCACACGGTCAGTATCGAATTGCACATACGTATCGTTCACCACCGCAATGAAACGTTGCCACTCCCGGGGGAGAGAATCCAGATCCCCGAGATGGCGCTTGATTTGACGTTTGAGCAAACTGTGCATCGACTCCATCAGCTTTTTTCCCTGACTACCTCTCCGAGAACGTCGTGATCGTCATTGTCTGATTGTGAAAATCGCACTGAGTACCCGGTGTCGGGGGAGCGATCTCGCCGTATGAATAGAAGCCGATGAGTGCAGTTCGCTCGCCCAGCACGTCGCGCACGCCCTCAACCTCTTCCTCGACACGCTGTGAGAGGACCATCTTGCGACCGAGACAACTGACGAGTACTGCCAGGTCCGGGGAGGAGGAACCGATTGCTTCATAGCTCGTCCTGGCCGCGCCGATTGCTCCATCGACCAGGCGGTCAAAGTTGCCTCTCAAGAAGCGTGCATACACTCCCTCAGCCACGTCGCCAGCCACTGTCAGGCTCTGCTGATCTTCGTTGATAGAGGTAATGGCCCGGACGACCGGCGTGGAGCGTCCCGGAACGCGCAGACTGAGTGGAATGAGCCACACAGGCAGCTCACCAAGGTAGGTTTTATACAGTTTCAGGGCTGACTTCCCGTCCAGTTCATAGAGGGTATTGCCGTTGACCCGCGTGACCAATCGCTCGGGTCCAAAGGTATCCCACCCACCTACGGCAGCATATCCCACTCGCAAGCGGTCGCCATAGAATCCGAGCGCGGCAACGACACCACTTTGTGGCTCACTATCACAGAAAACCAGCGTTTCCTGGAACCGCATCCCATCACCCGCCAGGCCGCCGGTGATAGCAACATGGGCGGGAAGATGGGCTGCCAGTCCGGCGATGAGTTCGCCCCCATTGACCTGCAACCCGTCAGCAAGGACAAAGACGTGAACAAGCCCCGCCCTGTCGAGTTCCTCTGCCAGGCGCTGGCCCGCCTCAAAGCCACCAACCTCATCGCTGAGCTTGATATGCACACCCTTGATCTGCGTGTCTTCGAACTGGACCGCCGTTGCGACCAGAGAATCGTCAAAGACCCGGGTATCACAGATTTCGCCGCCGGTCGAACAACCGAAGAGATGAGCATTGGGATAGGCACGCTTGATCTCGTCGAGGTGGCACTGTTCCTTGAGAACCGATGTAGTCCCAAAGAGCAGCACCAGTTGCGCTGCAACGTCTGATTTACCTGGAGCAGCAGGCTCCCATCCGTTTGCCTGTGTCCATCGCATTTGTTCGGTTTTCATAACATCTCCTCATCTTTGATCCTGTTACGTAGTTCCTCCGCTTTGCCAAGTAATTGCTGGAAGTAATCGCTCTCGGTGATGTCGGCCACCTCGCGCACTTTGCGCGCCTGGTCGATTTCGATGCGCAGTTGCTGCACCTCTCGCTGTAATTGCTGTTCGCGAGCATAGACCTGGCGCGCCATCTCTTGAAAGACCAGGGCAAGCTGTCCGAGCGCGTCGGGCCTGCGGGCCACTTCATCCAGGCTTTCAGCTTGAAAGGTTCCGGCCCTGACTGCGGCGGCAGCCGCCGTGACCCGGTCAACCTGTTGTAAGTAGTCGATCTCCTGGTCGCGCAGGCGCTTGCGTTCCAGACAGGCATTGAGGCGGGCGCGCAGCAGCACCGGGTTGAAGGGCTTGGGCAGGTAATCCTGCGCGCCCAGTTCAATGCACCTGACAACACTCTCCAGTTCTTCGACGGCAGAGATCATGATGACCGGGATGTCGCGCAGGCGAGCATCGGCCTTGAGTTGTTCCAGCACCTGATAGCCGTCCATCTCGGGCATTTCCACGTCCAACAACACCACGTCAAATGGTTCGGTCCGCAGTTTATCCAACGCCTGCCGTCCGTTTTCGGCTAACGTGGCCTGGTAGCCAAGCCGGGCGATGTAACGCGAGAGCATGATACGATTCATGCTGTTGTCGTCCACCACCAGCAACGAGTTACCCCTGTTTTGAGCGTGTGGAGAATGCACTGTTCTCCTCCTTCGTGCTTCGTAAGCCGAATTTCATTACGCTCTTTATTGATGCGCTGTGTCACACTCAAACAGGTCTTTGAGCATGACACAGCGCGTCTGAA
>CADDYT010000041.1 GCA_902810755.1 Chloroflexota bacterium | reverse complement strand
CTGGCCGACGCGCTGACGGAGTTTGATCGCGATAGCGAGATTCGCTGCATGGTGATTACGGGCGCGGGCGATAGAGCGTTTGCCGCCGGGGCCGATATCAAGGAGATGTCGGATAAGTCGCCGATTGATATGATGTTGAGCGGCTTTGAGGCGTGGCAGCGCATCAAGCAGATTCGCAAGCCGTTGATCGCGGCGGTCGGCGGCTACGCGCTGGGCGGGGGCTGCGAACTGGCGATGAACTGCGATATGATCGTGGCCTCGGAGAATGCGCGCTTCGGGCAGCCGGAGATTCTGCTGGGCGTCATCCCCGGCGCGGGCGGCACACAGCGACTGACGCGCACCATCGGCAAATACCTGGCGATGGAGATGGTGCTGACGGGCAAGCAGTTTACGGCGGAGCAGATGGCGGCACACGGGCTGGTCAACCAGGTCGTGCCAAAGGGCGAACACCTGACTGCCGCGATTAAGCTGGCGAAAGAGGTGGCGGAACGCGCCCCCATCGCCGCGCAACTGGCGAAGGAAGCCGTGCTGGCCGCCTTTGAGACGCCGCTGGAAGAGGGGCTGGCGCTGGAACGCAAGAACTTCTTCCTGCTCTTCGCCACCGAGGATATGCGCGAAGGCATGCAGGCGTTTATCGAGAAACGGAAAGCGAACTTCCAGGGCAGATAAGACAGGGAGAGAGAACATGGAAGAGGCGGTAATCATCTCAGCAGTGCGCACGCCTATCGGGCGCTACGGCGGCGGCCTCAAGGATGTGCGCCCGGACGACCTCGCCGCCCTCGCCATCGCTGAGGCAGTACGGCGAGCGGGGATTGACGCGGAGAGCGTGGAAGATGTTCTACTTGGCTGCGCCAACCAGGCCGGTGAGGATAACCGGAATGTCGCGCGCATGTCCCTGCTGCTGGCAGGATTACCGACCCATGTGGCCGGGCAGACGGTCAACCGGCTCTGCGGCTCCGGTCTGCAGGCGGTAAACAGCGCGGCGCAGGCGATCCAGACCGGCGCGGGCGATACCTTCGTCGCGGGCGGCGTCGAGAGCATGACGCGCGCGCCTTTCGTCATGGGCAAGGCGGAGACGGCCTTCAGCCGCAGCGCCAGCATCTACGACACCACCATCGGCTGGCGTTTCGTCAACCCGCGCCTCTCGGCCATGCACTATCCCTACAGCATGGGCGAGACGGCGGAGAACGTGGCCGAGAAGTACGGCGTGAGCCGCGAGGATCAGGACGCCTTCGCCCTGCGCAGTCACCGACGAGCGGTCGCGGCGCAGCGAGATGGGCGTTTCGCCGAAGAGATCGTGCCGGTCTCCATCCCGCAGAAGAAGGGCGAACCTGTCGTCGTCAGCATGGATGAGCAGCCACGCCCCGACACCTCGCTGGCGGCGCTGGCGAAGCTCAAACCGGCCTTCCGCAAGGACGGAACGGTGACGGCAGGCAACTCGTCGGGCATCAACGACGGGGCAGCCGCGCTGGTGCTGATGGCGGGCAGTCGTGCCAGAGAACTCGGCTTGCAGCCGCGAGCGCGTATCATCGCCACAGCAGTCGCGGGCGTCGACCCCGCCTACATGGGGCTGGGGCCAATTCCGGCCACGCGCAAAGCCCTGCAGCGCGCCGGGCTGAGCATCCGGGACATGGACCTGATCGAGCTGAACGAGGCGTTCGCCGCCCAGTCGCTGCAATGCGCGCGCGAACTGGAGATCGACGAGGAGAAGCTGAACGTCAACGGCGGAGCCATCGCCCTCGGCCACCCCCTCGGCTGCAGCGGCGCGCGCATCCTCACCACGCTCCTCTACGAACTTGAGCGGCGTAAGGGCCGCTACGGCCTCGCCACCATGTGCATCGGCGTCGGCCAGGGCATCGCCACCATCATCGAACGACTGTAGACATGCCGCCCCGGCGCAGACAGGCGACCCAGCGCAGGCCAGCCGGGGCAGGCAGGCCACCCGCCGCAGGCAGGCGACCCACCCGCACTCCATCCGCCGCCACAGACCACGGGCCGCCGCAGGCCAGCCGCAAGGGGTGGCCCTCAGAAGCGTTCACTTAAGCCCGTGCGAGCGCGCCGCAGGCCAGCCGCCAGGGGTGGCCCTACTATACACCAGCGCCCCGCAACATGGGAACCGGGCGTATCGTATATAGTAGGGCCACCCCTGGCGGCTGGCCTGCGGGCGGGTGTGTGGCCTGCGGGCGGGTGTGTGGCCTGCGGGCGGGTGGCCTGCGCCGATAGAGAATTCATGCCTGCACAATCGCGCCGTTCATGGCGGACTGATAGGCTTCCCAGAGTTTGGGAACAGTGTTGTAATCCTTCATCTGGGAGGGGAGAATCCAGCGCATCTGCACCGCTTCCCAGTCGGTGTGGATCTCTTCGGGTTTGTAGACCTCAAAAATGAAGGGGTGAACCAGAAATTCGCGACCGAGGGCGGGGTCGGGCTGCGAGACAACCTCACCGCGCCGCAACATGCAGACCTGGTCGGGCTGCAAGCCCGTCTCCTCGCGAATCTCCGTGTAGGCCTGTGCGTCGGGCGAGATGCCCGGCTCGATAAAACCGCTGATACCCCCCCATTGTCCCTGGTAGCTGCCTACGCGCGGGCTGCGCTGCACAATCAGGATGCGCGGCTCCGGCCCATCGAAACGCATGAGGAAGCTGGTCACAACCGGCGTTGGACGCAGCGCCGATGTTCCCTCTTGCTGAGTTTGCTTTTCCATTACTTTTGCTCCTATTATTCAAAGCGGTACTGTTGGGTGACAAACGGTACCGCACAAACGTTATCAGTTTGTCAACGTTTTTCAATCTATATCGTGTTCTGTTAGAAATGCAACTATCCCGGAGGAGCAATTTCTAATGCAAGTACGAAGCATCTTCCCTTTTATACAGCATGCTCCGCAAAAGCTGGTGTCTCCAGATGCAGCGCGGAGAGAAAGCGGAGCAACTCCTGTACGCTCGCATGGTGTACTGCCCCCCCTCTCGTGGTGGCAAGCCACGCTGGCCGTCCTGCCGCTGTTTATCGTCACGCGCATTGTGTTCGTCCTGCTGACGTATTTCGGCGTGATTCTCTTTAACGTGCGTAATTACTCGATGCGCGCGCTGGATTTCCAGATGCTGCTGGATGCCTGGGCGCGCTGGGATGCCATACGCTTCACCACGATTGCCACCAGAGGCTACCTGAATCTGCCATACACGGCATTTTTCCCGTTGTACCCCTGGCTCACGCACATTGTCAGTATATCACTTCATACCGACGCGCTCGCAACCGGCATGGTTATCTCTAACCTGGCCTTTCTCGGCGCGCTGGTCGCCCTTTACCGGCTGACGGAGACAGAATTTAGCGGCGCGGTGGCGCGAAAAGCTGTCCTCTATCTTGCCATCTTCCCCACCGCGCTGTTTTTCTTCGCCGCGTATAACGAGTCGCTGTTCATTCTCTTCACGCTGCTCTGTTTTTACGCCTTGCGGCGCGGTCACTGGTGGCTGGCGGGCCTGTGCGGTGGGCTGGCAACGCTGACGCGCTCCACCGGCCTGCTACTCGTCGTTCCTTTCCTCTACGAGTTCGCACGCCAGACTTCTCCAGTATTGCGCAGCGCGTGGAACGACCGGCGATACCTGGCCGCGCTTAAGCCGCTACTCGGCCTGCCCGCGTTGCTGCTTATCCCGCTCGGCCTGGGCATCTACGCCGATTACCTCAAGCAGACCTATCACAATCCGCTGGCCTTTGAGAGCGCGCAGGCCTACTGGCGCTACGGCTTCAACGCCCCCTGGGCAGGCACCGTGCAGCAGCTTCACAACATCTTCACGATGCCCCCCTATACCTTTTTCACGGCACACGACATCATCGATGTGACAGCGTTGCTTTTCGCGCTCGTGCTGCTCACCCTCTGCTTTGTCGGGCCTGCGCGCTTCTCCGCATCGCAGTGGAGCATGCCGTTGTTCTGCCTGCTGGCGCTGCTGCTGCCCCTGTTCTTTCCCGGTCACGGCTACGACCCGTTACAGTCAACACAGCGGTTTGTGCTGGAAGCGTTTGCCGCCTTCATCGTGCTGGCGCGTTTCGGGCGTCGCTATGGCTGGATCGACCGCTGGTACGTGACGCTGGCGCTGCCGATGCTGGCCTTTTTCACCCTTCAGTTTCTGCTCGGCTACTGGACGGTGTGAGCAGATTCCACGCGCTTCTCTTTTTGCCCGGACAATGCTATAGTAACAGCATGAATATTACAGCAATTGAGCCACAGGTGAAGAATCGTGAGCGCGTGAATATCTTCGCGGACGGGAAATTTCTGCTGGGGGTGAGCGAGCTGGTCGTCATGCAGATGGGGCTGGAAGTCGGCCAGGAGCTTTCCCCCGCGCAACTGGCGCGCTTGCAACGCGAGGAGGCGCTACAGCAGGCGATTGACCGTTCGTACAATTACCTCTCGTACCGTCCGCGCAGCCGCGAAGAGGTGCGCCGCTACCTGCAGCGCAAGCAGACGCCGCCCGACATCATCGAGGAGGCGCTGGCCCGGCTCGACTCGCTCAATCTGGTCGACGACCGCGCCTTTGCCTCGTTCTGGGTAGAGTCGCGCGAGCAATTCAGCCCGCGCGGGGCGCGCGCGCTCAAAAACGAACTGCGCCTCAAAGGCGTGGAGCGCGAGGTGGTGGACGAACTGGTTGACGCGGAGAAGGACGAGGAACGGGCGTTGAGCGCGGGTCGCAAAAAGGCGCTTTCGCTGCTGCGCATCCCCGGCATGGATTACGCTACCTTCCGCACGCGCCTCGGCTCCTTCTTGCAGCGGCGCGGCTTCGGCTACGCTGTCTCACTCCACAGCGTGCGCGCCCTGTGGGAAGAATTACGCCATGAAGATTCGTAAGGCAGCCCTAGCCGCCATCGGTCTCCGTTGGCGTGGCTGTCGGTTCGGTCTGCGTGGGTGAAGGCGTCAGGCTCTCAGGCGTGACGGCGGGTGTCGGCACCGAGGGCAGTGAGGCCGAGGGCAGATGGACGGGGTTGATGGGAATGATCTTGATCTGCGACGCGCTGAAGGGCAGGGTGTTGCCGCCACCGAGCGTGAAGTGGATGGTGATTGATTGCGGGTCGATCCCCGGCTGTTTCGCCAGGTAGGCCCGCGCCTGCTGGAGCGTCATGCCCTTGAGGTGATTCGGCAAAGACTGCAACAGGGAAGCCGGGAACTGGTATTCGGCAACGCCAGCCGCCGCGATGCGCATGGTGACAATGCCCTGGCTATCCACTCCCTCGATAACGGGCTGGCCGATCTGCACGGTCGCGCCCATCAGGACATAGCCCACGCCCAGTTTGTGTGTGTCCTGCGCCAGTAAAAGCTGGGCCAGCTTCTGTGCCTGTGTCCCGCTGACGTACTCCACACTGCCCTGCTCGGTGAGCGTAACTGTGACCGTCTTGCTCGGCGTCCCCACGTCCGGGTTGTTACTCTGTGAAAGATCGGCGAAATGCTTGCTGCCAACCGCAGTGACCTGCATTGCCTGAATCTGCCGGTCGAGGTCTGTTGAAAGTTGCGCAATGAGCGTCTGCCTCAACTGGTCGGTCAGATTTGCTACATCGGTAAAGGATACGACCTGCTTGCAGACGATGCCCAGGAAGCTACATTGCTCGCCTGTTGTCTGCCCGCTCAGCGACCCTGTTTTGCTTTCTATCTTGCCATCGGCCGGAATTGATCTGGTAGCCACATTGATGCCGGTCTGCGAGGGCCGCGC
The DNA here is from genome assembly GCA_902810755.1 of Chloroflexota bacterium. The sequence goes on along the minus strand of CADDYT010000041.1, from coordinate 39,761 downwards.
CGTGATGGTATAGACTTCGCGCAATACGTGTACCTGCGGGCTGATGTTGACATTGGCCGAGGCGACCAGCGGAAATTCCATGAAGAGCAGGCCCGCCATAATCAGCAAGACGAAGATGATGAGAACCGAAATGATGGCGAAAAGCGGGCTTTTGCGCTTCCTGTTGCGCGCGGGCGGTCTGGCGGGTGGAGCAATCTGCGCGCTGCTGGCGGCGACCGCCGGGACGAGCCTGTTCTGGTCGGGAGCCATGCTGTTGAAATGGGCAAAATCGACGGTGGGGGCTGCGAAATCGGCCTCGTCCAGCAGGCCAATCTTGCCTGCCTGGGTCTGTGGCGGCGAGACAGGCCACTGCGCTACCTGCCCGGTCTGCCCCATCTGCCCGGTCTGTCCGGCTGGATTCGCTGCCTGTTCTGCCGAAGCTTCCAGGGCGCGCGTTTCGGGTCGCTGACTGCCGCTGAGGTTTGAAGTCTGCGCCGGGCGGATGAGCGCGTGACATGCCAGCTCAAACCCTTGCAGCAGCTCAGCCGCGCTGGCATAGCGATCATCGGGGTCGGGGGCCATGCATCGCCGGATAACGGCTTCCATCGGCGCGAGCAGGGGAACGCGCGCCTCCCCCAGCGGTAGCTGCCCGGTGAGCATCTGGTAGAGAATCACGCCGAGCGAGTAGATGTCGTTGGCAGGGGCGGCGATGCCGTTGAGCCGTTCAGGAGCCATGTAGGCCAGCGTTCCCATCTCGTGTCCCGCCGTTGTCAGAGGCGGGCTGGCGGCGGCGCCGCTTCTCTTCGCAATGCCAAAGTCGATGAGGCGCACATAGATCTCACCGTTCTCATCGTCACTATCGAGCAGGACATTGCTCGGTTTAAGGTCACGGTGGACGATGCCCCGGCGGTGGATGTACGCGACTGCCCGTACCAGAGGGATAAAGAGCTGGCGCACCTCGCTCAGAGAAAGCGGGCCGCTCTGCAGGCGCCGGGCCAGCGTGCCGCCTTTGATATACGGCGTGACCAGAAAGAGCAGTCCATTCTCTTCGCCACAATCGAAAAGAGGGAGAATGTGTTCGTGCTTGAGCTGCGAGCTGACTTCCGCCTCACGGGAGAAACGCGCGCGCGCCACCAGATCGTTGGCCAGGTCGGGGCGAATAATCTTGATCGCGACCTCACGCTTGAAAGCAGGGGTATCCTGGTAGGCGCGGTAGACTTCGCCCATACCGCCGGTGTCGATACGCTCCATCAGGTAGTAGTTGCCGAAGCGTCTGCCTGCCTCGTGCTGTTTCGGATTTATCAAGCCTTTTTGCTCTTTCATCGCTTATCCGCCAGAAATCTTACACGCTTTATCGCACGCATGCTATTCATATAGACGTTCAAACGCTTATAAAGTTCAAAAACTACGCCGACAGAAGGTCTGTCACCGGATGGAACGCATACGATCTCCCTGTGTACCAGGAGAACAGTATAGCACGTTGAAACGCTGTGATGCAATGAGCTACATCACAACATTTCAATATTCCCGTGCGGGGTCTATGTTCTGCCATTACGAAGAACGAGCGACCACTTGCGGTTCGCGCGACTGCGCCGCCTGCTCTGCTGTGGCCGGAGATGAAGGGGGAGTCGTTGCCTTCAGGCGACCGGTCATGTAGAGGAAAAACCCGAAGAAGAGGATAGCTTCAGCGATGTTGAGTATTTCCGTGAAAGGCAGGGTGGTAAAGCCCAGGTTGAGGTTCCAGCGCGAGAGCGTGGGGCCGACCGGGGCGGGCATCAAGACGAGCGTGGCGGAGCCGTTCCAGATAGCGTGCTGCAAGACGGCATACAGCCAGCAGCCGAAGGCTTTGAGGAAGCGTTTCTCTTTTGTCTGCGTCAGGTAGTACCAGCCGAGGGCTACCATACCCGCGCCAAAGCCATGCAAAAGGCCGGTGCCGGTGCGTTCCAGCGCGACATCGACCCAGCTATGATAGCCGCTGCCAATGTAGCCGACGGTCTCGATCAGATCAAAGCCGATTCCGGCAGCCATACCCATTATGAAGGCTTCAGCCGCGCCGCGCACGCGCCCGATGTAGAGGGCGACGGCCAGCGGCTTGACGGTCTCCTCGACCAGCGGCGCGATGACCGCCGCGACAATGACGAGCAAGCTATAGATGGCCGGGTTTTGCTGGCAGGCGGGCAGGTCTGGCTGGTTGATGCACTGCGCCAGGCTGGTGGCATTTGCTCCGCGCACCAGCAGGATCGTCAGCCCCAGTTCCAGCGCCAGGGCCAGGCCGATACTGAGCGTGGCCCCGCTGACCAGTGAGATGGTAAAACGCCGCCACGTTGTGGGCCAGCGGGCCAGCGCATCCTTCACGCGCGCGCGCATCCTGCGGTCGGCAATGGCCAGCAGGGCCAGCGCGGGGAAGATGGCGGCCAGAAAGATGAGCAGGGCCGTCAACGGCGCGTGGGCGACGGCCTGTTTGTTCGCCTTCAGCGCGAAGCCAATGGCAAGCACGCCGATGTAGAGAACGGCGAAAATCCAGAACATCGGCAGGGCAAAAGGAGCGGATGGCTTGCGCATCAGAGCGCGAATGCTCTGGTAAAGGACGAAGCCGCCGCCGATGAGGCCCGCGCAGGTAAAGGCGATCAGCGTCAGCGTGCCGCTGAAAGCCTGATCGGGCGGGATCTGGTTGCGCGTGGGAAGAACGATCACCAGCACGGCCAGAGCAGCGCAGGCCAGCCCGGCCAGAATGGCGAGACAGGATGCAACCAGGGCGACGATCGACATAGCGAACTGGTAGCCGTCGCGTTGTGGTTTCTGATAGGGCGGTGGCCCATAGAACTGGCCCGGCCCCGGCTGCCAGTAGGGATACGGATACTGCCCCCTGCTGTGGCCGGGATGAGGCGGGTACGGCCCATAACCCGGATAGGGTGGCGCTGGATAGGGTGGATAGGCTGGGTAGGATGGCTGCGCCTGAGCGCCTGCATAGCTGTGATAGCTGGGATAGCCAGGGTATGGCGGATAGGCAGAATAGGGCTGCGCACCCGCCGCATTGGGCGCGCCCTGTTGCGGTTGCCGGTAGGGCGGGCGCGGGCCAGTCGGCACGGACGGCGGGTTGTAGGCAGGCGGGTAGAGCGGCGCGACCGGCGGAAACGCGGGCAGCGGGCTGGTCACATGCTCGCGATGCGTAAATTGAGCGTAGGTATTGCTCTCGTTCTGCGCATCGCTGCCACCGGCGCCGCCGCTCGCATTGCCCTGAGCAGGCCAGGCGGACGCGGAAGAAGGCTTTGACACGGCAGGATAGGGCTGTGTCTCTTCGTGAGCTATCTGCCAGGGTCCCCACCGCTCGGAGGTGGAAGCGTTGTTTTGAGCCTTTCCGGGCGCGTTCGCATCCGGGCCAGCACTGGCGCCGGACTTCGGATTCGGGCCGCTATTCGCGTCGGGCCGTTCAGGCGATGGCCCCCTGTATTGTGAACTCACGATTTACCTTCTTTATCACGAAATCATCATTGCACATCTATAGCAGATACGTTCCAGCGCCGGGGCGGGTTTTATGTGCGGCCCGGCGACCGGTGAGGTTTCCCCCGCTATTCTATACCAGAAACAGAGGAAGACGCAATGATGAATTTCACAAAAAGCTATTACCTGTCCATCAGCGTCACCTCGATGGCCTCAGGACCGAGAATGGAGGCGAGCCGCTGGTGCAGTTCGGGACAGTAGTGCAGCGTGTTGTCGGCAGGGGTCAGCACGACCTGCCACTCGTGGTTGACCACCAGCAGGTCGTAGCGGTCGCGGCCCGGTTTGTCGCGGATGCTGTTATACACGTCCATCACGCGAATTTTATCGTTGGAGATGGAAAGTTCATCCTCGCCGCTCAACTGGATGGTCAGCCAGAGATGATATTGTTTGCGGTCTATCTCCTCTTCCACGCCGGTAAATGCCTCGGCTTTGTTACAGAGAATAGTCGGCTCGTCGTTGCGCATCTGCACTTCGCCCTCGACGATCACCACTGTATCCTCGACCCACAGTTCGCTGGTTTGCTCGTAGAGTTTCGGGAAGACGGTGACGCTGATAGAGCCGTACATGTCTTCCAGCCGGACGATGCACATGGGGTCGCCTTTCTTCGTGATGATGCGCCGTGCCTCCGTAATGATGCCGCCCAGCGTGACCTTTTGCCGCTCGGATTCTTCGCCGATCATGCCCGTGTTGTGCTTCACGCGGTCTTTGAGCGCGTCGACCAGGTAGGCCAGCGGGTGTCTGGTGATATAGAAGCCGAGCAGTTCTTTCTCCCAGGTCAGCAACTGCTTGCGCGAAATCTCCTCGACCTTTGTATCGAGTTTAAATTCAAAGGCGTTATCCACCTCGGTCACATCGCCGAAGAGGCTCATCATGCCGCGCTCCTTCGCGCTGCGCTCGTTCTTGCCGAACTGGATGGCGCGGTCCAGCGAGGCGAGCAACTGGTGGCGTTTGCCCAGCGAATCCATTGCCCCCGCCTTGATCAGCGTCTCGATGGCGCCCTTGCCGACCTGACGCGAATCGACGCGCGTGCAGAAATCAGCCAGCGACTTGAAGGGGCCGCCTTCCTGGCGGGCGCGCACGATCTCGGCAATCGGGCCTTCGCCGATGCCCTTGATGGCGAGCAGGCCGAAGCGCACGCCCCCGTTTTCGACGGTGAAGCCGCGATCGCTGCAATTGACATCCGGCCCCAGCACCTCGACGCCCATACGCTTGCACTCGGCGATGGCATTGGCGATCTTTTTCGCGTCCGAAGCCTCAGTGGTCATCGTCGCCGCCATAAATTCCGCTGTGTAGTTGGCCTTGAGGTAGGCGGTGTAGAAGGCGACGACGGCATAGCTGGCGGCGTGCGCCTTGTTGAAGCCGTAGCCGCCGAATGGTTCGATCAATTTGAACAGTTGCGCCGCCACTTCCTCCTTCACGCCGTTTTTGACGCAGCCCTTGATGAAGTCTTCGCGGTAGCCCTCGATCTCATCCACCTTCTTTTTGCTCAGGGCTTTACGGAACTTGTTGGCCTTGCCCCAGGAGAAATTCGCCAGGCCGACGGTGATGAACAGCACCTGATCCTGGTAGACGATGACGCCGTAGGACTCGTTGAGCCATTCGGCCAGGCGCGGGTCGAGATATTCCACTTTCTTGCGCCCGTGCTTGGCGTCGATGAAGTCGGGAATGCTATCCATCGGGCCGGGGCGGTAGAGGGCGATCATGGCCATCACGTCCTCGACGCAGGTGGGTTTGAGCTGCTTGATGTACTCGGTCATCTTCGCGCCTTCCAGCTGGAAGATGCCGGTCGTCTCGCCGCTTGCCAGCAGGTCGAAGGCTTTTTGCCGCCGCGCGTTCTGCTCGTCATCGCCCGGTACGGGGTCAAGCGGCACCTTTTCCAGCACCACCTCCTCCCCGCGCGACTGCTTGATATACTTGAGCGTATTGTCGAGGATGGTCAGGTTGGAGAGGCCCAGAAAGTCGAATTTGATGAGGCCCAGTTCCTCCAGATGCATCTGCTCGTACTGCGTGATACGCCCTTTACTCGGATCCTTCGGGTCGCGCATCTGTAGCGGCACGAAATGTTCCAGCGGCTCGTTGGCGACAATGACGCCGGCTGCGTGGACGCCGGTGGTGCGCACCGAGCCTTCCAGCTTGAGCGCCTGGTCGATGATCTCGCGCGCCTCCTCGTTGTTGTTATATAGCTCGCTCAGTTCGCGCACAGATTCCAGCGAGCCTTGCAGCGTGACTTTGGGGCCGGTGGGGATCAGGCGCGTGATCTGATCGCCCAGGCTCTGCCGCCCCATGACACGGGCCACGTCTTTGACCGAGGCTTTGGCCGCCATCGTGTTGAACGTGACCATCTGCGCCACGCAATCCTCGCCATATTTGTGCGCCACGTACTCGATCACCTCTTCACGCCGGTCATCGGGGAAGTCCATATCAATATCGGGCATGTCGGCGCGCTCCGGGTTGAAGAAGCGTTCAAAGGGGAGCTGGTAGCGAATGGGGTCGACGTTGGTGATGCCCAGCGTGTAGGCCATCAGGCTACCGGCGGCGGAGCCGCGCGCGGAGCAGCGAATGCCGTGCGAGCGGGCATAGTTGACAAAATCCCATTCGATCAAGAAATAGGGGACGAAGCCTTTCTCCGCGATGAGGTCAATCTCATAATCGAGCTGTCGCTGAATATTCTCGGTTATCTCGCCAAAGCGTTCTTTGACGCCCTCGATGCAGAGCGCGCGCAAGAACTCTTTCTGCGAGCTATAGCCGGGCGGGATATCGTAGTTGGGCAACTGCGCTTTGTAGGCCAGCGGGTCAACGCTGCACTGTTCGGCAATGCGCACGCTGTTGAGCAGGGCTTCGGGCAATTCGGGGAAGAGCAGGGCCATCTCCTGCGGGCTTTTCAAATAGTATTCCTGACTATCGAATTTCATGCGTTTGGGCGAGTCAAGCTGCTTGCCCATCTGCACGCAGAGCAGCACATCGTGCGAGCTGGCATCGTGCGCGTCGACATAGTGCAGGTCGTTGGTGGCGACCAGGGGGATGTGCAGATCTCTGTGCATCTGGTAAAGCATCTGGTTGAGCCGTTCCTGCCGCGTGGGGGCCTCTTCCTCGCTATGGTGTTCCTGTATCTCCAGATAAAAGTTCTGCCCGAAGACCTCCCGGTACCAGCGCGCCGTCTTATACGCCTCTTCCTGTTTCCCGGCCAGCAACATCTTGGGAATCTCGCCGGAGAGACAGGTTGAGGTGACAACCAGCCCCTCGGAATACTGCGCCAGTACCCGTTTATCAATGCGCGGGCGCAGGTGATAGCCCTCGGTATGGGCGATAGTCGTCAGTTTGAGCAGATTATAGTAACCGGTATTGTTCTTTGCCAGCAGCAGCAGATGATGGTAGTCATCGCTATAACGTTTGGAGTGATCCTGCATATCCTCGGTCAGATACGCCTCAATGCCGATGACGGGGTTGATGCCGCCTGCTTTACACGCCTTGTAAAACTCAATCGCGCCATACATTGCCCCGTGATCGGTGATAGCCAGGTGGCTCATGCCATGCGCCTTCGCCTGCTGCACCAGCTTCTTGATGCGGCTAAAGCCATCCAGCAGCGAATATTCGGTATGGACGTGCAGGTGCGCAAAGTCCGTTCCCATAATGTTCCCCTTCGCCCTTCCTTGCGGTTCTTTCTGTGGTACAAATATAGAATATCTGTTCCTGTTCTAAATATCAAGAGATAAATCCACCACTTTTGTAGCGACCCGAATATGGCATACGGCATGCCATGTTTCTTGTTGACGAAAGGTCGTTCCATTTCATACAACGAACGGGGGATGAGAAGAGGGATACAGAGTCAACAAGGTCACCGCAATAGACCAGCCATATCACGAAACGCTCTCAGGCCACCCGTCGCCCTCAGCCCAGCCGCGGCGCGGCTGGGCCGAGGGCCTGGACGGCGGAGTTTTCTGTCTCACCATCCACTCAGTTATGGGCCGTCCAGATATTGCCCGGACCGGCGTAGCTGTTCGCTTCGCCCCAGGCGATCTGCGTGCTGCCACGCTCATCGACGGCCATCTGGAAGTAGTCGCCGTAGGGGAGACCGAAGCCGGATGAGGTGATGTAGGCATAGCCGGGAACGTAGCCAGATACCTGCGTCTCCGCGCCCCAGGACGCGCCTCCGTTGCTGCTGGCGCGATAAAACAGGTTCCACTCGCCCGTGCGCGTATCCATCCAGCCAATACGCACATCGCCGCTGCTCGCGCCGCTAGTAATCGCCGGGAAACAATGCTCGACTCCCTGAGGGGCCAGCGAAACGTCCTGCCGGGCTGAATAGCTCACGCCATGATCGGTCGATTTGACGAAGTAGATGCGCTCTGGCGCGTAATCGGTCTGGTCTGCCGTCGAGTTGTAGAGCAGGTAGACGCTATCATCGCTGCCAATCGCCATCGTCATCTGCGCCCCCAGGAAGGCGAAGCCGCAGTTAGAGCAGGGATAGGGCGCGCCACTCACGCCAATCGGTGTGAGCGTCCACGTCTGGCCGCCGTCGCGCGATTCACTGACAAAGAGGTTGACGGGGCCTTTGGCCTGCCCGTTCTGTGTGTAGCCTGCCCAGGTAAAATAGATATTGCCCTGCGAGTCGATGCCCGCGCCGCCACCGAGCGACCAGCCCTGCTGCGTGCTGCCATCGTTGATGAGATAGTTATTCCAGGTCTTGCCCCCATCATGCGAGACGGCGGCATAAATCTTCTGCACCGCGTTATAGGCTACCGCGATCGTAGAGCCGCGTACAGCCAGTTCATCCTTGTCGGTGGCGCGTTGCAAATTCTCCACAATGGTTGGCCCCGACCACGTCTGCCCGTAGTCGCTCGATTTCATTACCGCTATCGACGATTTGCTATTCTGCAAAAATGAGGCCCAGACCGTCTTGCCATCTACCGGGTCAACGACAATCTGCGAATCGTACTGGCCGCCGACCACCGACTCCGGGTCAATCGGCCTCGGTGCGCTCCACGTTTGCCCGCGATCATTCGAGACCTGCAACAGGACATGCAATCCACATGAGCTACACGAGGTTTGCCCGGAAACATCATAGTGCTTGTACAACACGTAGACATGCCCGTAACGATCAGCCGCCATTGCCGGTTCCCAGTCATCGCCTGCCGGGAAGCCCAGTCGCGTCTGGATCGTAAAATTGCTCGCCGCGTGCGCCTTTGCCGACGAACCGGACGACCATGTCAGGCAGAGAAGCAACAGGAGGCAACAGCCAGCAAATAAGCGAAAACGGGAATGCGCGGATATGGTTACATGAAACATCTTGCCCTCCAGACCTGCAATGAATTCAACAACGAGGTTCAGTACAGAGATTGTATGCTTCTACAGGCGATCAGCGCAAGAGCTAAAAAGAGAGAGCCTGTTCACCCGTCGCCTGAAACGCTGCACCTCTGCTATCCGTGTTCGTGCGTAGGAGTTCTGACACTGCGGGAAACTTCTCGCAGAAGGATATAAACGGGTAAAAGAGGTATATATTATGCAAACAAGAGGACAGATTGAAAGAGGAGCAAGCGAGGCGAAAGCGGCGGCGCGCGGCGCGGCCACCAGCCAGCCGGTTACCTGGCTGGCTCGTCTGGGCTATGCCGCCAGAGGCATTGTCTACCTGGTTATCGGCGGCCTGGCGATCAAGCTGGCGACCGGCTATGGCGGCAAAGTGACCGACCAGCAGGGCGCGCTGCAAGCCATCGGTCAGCAGCCGTTCGGCAAATTCCTGCTCGTCATCGTCGCCATCGGCCTCGTCGGCTACGCGCTGTGGAAGCTGGTCGAGGCATTCTTCGATCCTGACGGAGTAGGCAAGAGCGCGAAGGGCATTGCGGGCCGTATCGGCGATGTGATTGTAGGCCTGACCTACGCCTCACTGGCGCTGGGCGCAATCAGCATCGTCACAGGAGCGAGCAATGGCGGCAAGAGTTCTAATGCCAGCACGCAGGACTGGACGGCGAAGCTCTTACAGCATCCCTTCGGCGTCTTTCTGGTGGTGATTATCGGCCTCATCGTCGTCGCCACCGCCGCCTACCTGCTCTACCGCGCCTACGCCGCCGATTTTCGCAAGCGGCTGAACCTCAGCAGCCTGAGCGCGCAGTGGAGAAAGTGGGCCATCTTCTCCGGCAGATTTGGCTACGCCGCCCTCGGTGTCGTCTACGGCATCATCGGCATCTTCCTGGTGGTCGCGGCAGTCAAAGACAACGCCGGTCAGGCCAAAGGTCTGAGCGGGGCTTTGCAGTTGTTGATTCACCAGCCCTTCGGCCCTGTCCTGCTGGCCGCCGTTGCCCTCGGCCTCATCGCCTACGGCATCTACTCGTTTGTCGAGGCGCGTTACCGTCGCCTGGTGTAAGCGCATCTACTCATTTGAAAATTGCCAGATGTGTCATGCGGAGCGCGCTCGCGCTCCGCATGACACATCAAGGGGCCTTTTTTAGGGCATGACAATGGCACGTTTCCTCTGCGCAAATCGTGCCTGCTTATAGATAGTAGGCGAGAAGAATAGTTTCCTGAGAGAGAAAGGGAGCAGGGGATGCAGGACATCGAGAATATCCAGAAATGGTCTGATATAAAAGGAATGCCGGTCGTCGGCCTGAAGCACGGGGAAAGGCTGGGGACGGTTGCGGATTTCTACTTTGACCCCGCCACATTTTACATCTACGCGCTTATCGTGCAGACAGACCCGTTTACCAGCAAGGTGCTGCACACCGCCGATATCAGTGGGCCTGGCAAGAATGCCATCACCACGCCGGGAGCGAACGAGTTGCAGGATAAAACGCAGGACCCGCGCCTCTCCACGCTGCCGCAGGGCAAAGACCTGCTTTCGCGCAAGATCATGAGCGCCGCAGGCAACGCGGTGGGCAGCGTCGGCCATCTACTCATCGCCACCAACCCGCCCGATGAGTTGCGCATCACAGCGGTCGAACTTACGGGCGGCATTCTTGAACACCTGGGCTTGCAGGCCCCACAATACATCTCCACCCAGGAGATTCACTACGGCACTGATACGCTCATCATTCCCGACGCGGTCGCGCAATCACTGAAACATTAGAGCAGGCGGTCGCTGAAACTCTACTGCATTGCAGTTCGTGTTTGCCTCATAAGAACAGTTTCTTTTGTAATCTGTGAGGTGAATACTATGCATGGAAAACGCGCCTGCCTGATCGTCGATCTGCGTTCAGGCGATAATGTTATCAAAGTACCAGATCTGATTGCCGTCTTGCAGGCGGCAGGCTGGCAGACCGATGTATGCCTGAAGGAATTCAGTGGAGAGACCTTAAAACTGGCCGAGCAGGCCGCGAAGGACGGACATGAGCTGGTAATCGGCTATGGCGGCGACGGCACGCTCAACGCCGTCATCAATGGCGTCATGTACGCCGGGGGCAAGAGCATTGTCGGCGATATCCCCGGCGGCACCTTCAATGAGTGGGCAAGCGAGATCACCATACCGGATGACCCGGTGAAGGCCGCCCTCGCCCTCGTCAACAGCGTTTCCCGCAAGGTCGATCTTGGCTTCTTTGAGGTCGAGGGCCTGACCGTACCCGCCCACGCGGTGCGTAACGGGCAGGGAGCGGCGACGGAGAATGCGGGGAATGAGGAAACGCAAGAGGCAGAAGCAACTGAGGAGATACAGGAAAAGCCAAAGAAGGCGGGCAAGCATCGCCAGTATTTCCTGCTGCATGCGGGGCTGGGTGTCGATGCCGCCATCATGGCGCGGATCAATAAGCCGCTCAAATATCATATCGGGAAGTTCGCATTCGACATTGCCGGGCTGAAAGAACTGCCGCGCCAGCGTCCTTTCCCGGCGGAAATCTGCTCCCTCGACGATAAAGGGAATTCCGAAGTCCTCTGGCAGGGCGAGGTATGGCAACTCCTCGTCAACAACACGCGCCGCTACGCCGGTACTATCGACCTCTCGCCCGATGCCTGCATCGATGACGGCATTCTGGATGTCAGTGTGGTTCCCGCTGGCGGCCCGCTCAAGACGCTACAGGAAGCTCTCTCGTTCCTGGTCCTGCATACGGTAGATCATAACGTGATACAGAACTTTCGCGGCAGAAGTCTCGCCATCAGCGTCCCGGCTTCTATCGAACTGGAACTGGATGGCAGCGTCGTCAAACTCAAGGATTTCCTGCGCAAGAAGGAGCGCAAGGCGCTCGAGCAAGTCGGCGATGCCGATAAGGTGGTGGTTCGTTACCGCTTCGATGCCGTCCCGGCAGCCGTGCGTATGGCTTTTCCCTGTACTTATGATGGTTCCATGTTTGAAAAGCCATCTCACAGAGCGCCATTCGAGCAGGCAGCACAGCAGCGCCAGCAGGTAGAGAAGAAACTTGCGGCCTTACAACAGGCGCAACAAGAACAACAGCAGGCAGGACAGAGCGGGCAAACGCACCCAGCATTCGCCAGCCAGGCCGGAGAACTGCAAAAGCAGGGACGCACCATCACCGTTAGCGGCGTCACCCCTGACCCTCACCGGCCCGGTACCTACATCATCGCAGGCACCTACCAGCGGAAAAATGACGGCAAGATAGAACCTGCCGCCGTCTGCGTCGACGACCACACCCTCGTTCTCAACGCTCAGGGTGAGCAACTCGCGCCCCTGCTGGTCGAAAGCCTGCACGAGGGCGAGCAGATCAGCGTCGAGGGTAAGAAAAGCAAACGCGCCGTCATCGATGCCGATTGCATTCTCATACCGACAAGACAATGACGCTAACTCGCTTCCCCTGCCAGCGCATCCAGCGCGCTGGCAGCCTGTTCGGCATCTTCTGCCCGCCTGAGTATGCCCCTGACCCTGTCTGAAAGGGGCAGGGGAACTTCATAGCCAACGCTATAGCCCCTCCACTGTCGTGACTGCACCAGCGTGGGAACGGCCTTGAGCGGGTTGGGATCATTTGACACGACCCAGAAGCTGTCTCCATACACCAGCACGGGCATTGTACCCTGGCGGACAAGGCGCGAGAGGTGGGTGAAGAGGTGCGCACGACTGCTGCTGGCGATCTGTGCCTGCCAGTCCGGGCGTGTCCAACCCCCTGTCGCCCTGTCCTGTTCGATGATGGCAAGACTCAGTCGGGCAAGCCGTCTGATGGTGCGCGAGACATTGGTGCGCGCCTGCACGTGCCGGTAAATATGGGGCCGGGTATGCAAATGCTCGCCCGCCAGCCAGAGCGTTGTCGCCCAGCGTCTGAGCGCGTCCTGCGAGCGGGGCCAGTAATAGCCCTCCTTCACCTGCACGCGATAGCCGATCTCGCGACAGCATTTGATCTGCGGCGTGCATAACCACTCCCCCTCAGCGCATTTCGGCAGCCATTTGCCATCGAAGACCGACCCGGCAGGCTCAACGCTGACGCGCCAGATACCCGGACGCAGGCCATCGCAAGCCTGCCCGTTGGCGGAATACTGCGCCGCGCCCACACCAAGCTGCACGGTCTTGCATGCCTCTATATACGGGGAGAAATGGGTATATTTATGCAGGTACTTCTGCCGCTCCTCCACCCATGTCAGCAGGCGCATCCACGCTACCTCACCCGCGCTCCCCATCATGGGAAGCTGCGCTCCATCACTGCCGACCGGTGGAGAGAGATGAAGCGGGGCAGGCGGCGCGAGCGTGAGGTCTGCCAGCAACTGGTGAGCCACAAGATCGGGCGCGTCAACAACCGGTCTTGCCAGCGCCTGATCCAGATAGGTGACGGTAGCCAGCAGGCTCATTGGATCGGAGAGCGTCCACTCCCAGCCGCTATGTTCCGGGAAAACGAGGGTCAGTCGCCGCGCCTCTCGCTGGCCGCCCCTCGGCCAGAGCAGCACGGACAGGGGCCGCGCCGGTTCCTGCCTGTCAGGATGCACCACCACAACCCAGTGCGACCCTGCCTGCTCAAACCACGCGCAGGTGAGCGCGCGCGCCATGTTGCTACCGGGCATGACCCAGAGCGTACTCGGCCCGCTCTGCCAGAGTTGCTCCAGAAGCCTGTCTGTGTGGCTGCCTGTAGAAGAAAGCGGGATTGAGCGCGGCACGCGCCTCCCCTGCACCACATCCGCCAGCAGCACCTCGCCCTCCGCCAGCACGCCCACCGTCGCGCTCGCATTCGTACTCGTGACAGCACCCTTCTTATCTCGCTCAATCATGCGCCCACCCGCTCATATTCCATCGTTCTGTGCCATCTGGATAGTTGTTTGGCCGATAAATCGGGGCCTACGGCATGGCCCGGCATAGTTCATTCTGTGCCATACTATATCGCAGCTAGAACAAAATGTCAAAACACCCTGCGATACATTGCCAGCGCCCTGTCAATAAAGCTATCCGTGCTGCCCAGGTAGTGGCATGGGTCGAGTGCATGGTCGATGGCTTCAGGGGTGAGGATGGTCGACACCTGTTCATTTGCCAGCGCGGCCTGGCGCAGGGTGATGCCGGATGCGACGGCGTGGTCGCAGAGGGTTTTGACGAGGTGCTGGGCGGCGGGCCTGCCTGTGTGAGGGGCGAGGGTCATGGAGAGGGATTCGGCCATGATGAGGCCGTTGGTCAGGTTGAGGTTCGCGTTCATGCGGTCGGGGTCAATGCGCAGGTCGGCGAGGGCGCTACGGGTGTGAGCGATGGCGGCGGCGGTGTAGCGGAAGAGGTCGGGAATGGCGGCCCATTCCGCCTGCCAGCCGCCGACGGCGCGTTCGTGTTCCTGGGCCATTGCGGAGAGGATGGTCGGTACCACGCCGAGGGCGAGGCGCGAGGCGGCGGTGGCGCTGGTGGCGTCGACCGGGTTGCGCTTCTGGGGCAGAGCGGATGAGCCGCCCTTGCCCGGCGCAGCTCCCTCAGCAACCTCGCCAACTTCGGTCTGCGCCAGCAGGGCTATGTCGCCCGCGATCTTCGCCATCGCTCCGGCCACGATGCCGAGCGCGGCGGCAATCTCGGCCACGCGGTCTCGTTCAGTGTGCCAGGGCAGGTCGGGAGCGGGCAGATTGAGTTCCTCAGCGACGAATGCTCCTACCTTGAGGCCGTTGTCGCCGAGCGAGGCCAGCGTCCCGGCTGCGCCTCCGAGTTGCAGAGCCAGCGAGCGTTCCCGCCGTTCGCGCAGCGCGTCTCGCTGGCGCAGGGCGAGGGCGAGCCAGCGCGCCGCCTTGAGGCCGAAGGTGATGGGCAATGCCTGTTGCAGCAGCGTGCGCCCGGCCATCAGCGTGTGACGATGCTGCTCTGCCAGTCCCGCGCAGGCGGCGCACAGGGCGAGCAAGTCGGCCATCAGCAAGTCAAGTCCGGCTCGCATTTGCAGCATGAGGGCGGTATCGATGGCGTCCTGGCTGGTAGCGCCCAGGTGAACGAACCTGGCCGCCTGACCGTCAACTCGCGCTGTCAGCATGCGCACCAGGGGAATGGCCGGCGTGCCTGCCGAGGCCGCCTCGCGGTAGATGGCCGCGACATCGAACAATTCCACCCTGCAACAGGCCGCGATGGCCTCCGCCGCCTCTGGCGGGATGACGCCAGCGCGCGCTTCGGCCCGTGCCAGCGCCGCCTCGAAGGTGAGCATCCCCTGCACATGCGCACCGGATGAGAAGACGGCAGACATCTGCGCAGTGCTGAACAAGGCCTCAAGCGGCTCCGGCATGGCAGATTCCCCCTCAGACGTTGAAGAACGCGGTCTCGTTCGCGCCCTGCAGGACGATGTCGAAGCGGTAGACAACCGTTGCGCCATCGGCCTCACGGCGAGCCAGCAGAGTGGCGCGTCGTTCGGCGGGAACGCATCGCAGGACAGGGTCCCCGGCGTTGGACGGCTCGTCTTCAAAGTACAGGCGCGTCACGGCGTGGTTGAGCAGGCCGCGCGAAAAGACGGTGACGCAGATATGCGGAGCCTGCATCTGCTTCTCGTCGAAGGCGACTCGCCCCGGCTTGACCGTCTCGAACCAGTAGCGGCCCTCCTCGTCGGTGCCGGAGCGGCCAAAGCCGATAAAGGACGGGTCGAGCGCGGCTGGCCCCTGATCGGCGGGGTGGTTGTACCGACCGTGCGCGTTAGCCTGCCAGATCTCGACCAGCGCGTCCGGTACCGGCTCCCCGTCGCCATCCAGCACGCGGCCCTCGATACGGATGCGCTCGCCGACGGTCTCCGGCTGCGCCAGCACGTGACGGCGCGCGTCCTCACGCAGGAGCGCCGGGGCAAAGAACGGGCCGACGGTTTGCGAGGCGGTCAGCAGCAATTTCGTCATCTTCCTGTCTCCATTTCTCTGACACTATTCAAACGGCGTGGCGTAGGGTCCGCGCAGCACAATATCCCAGCGATAGCCGAGCGCCCACTCTGGCTCGGTCACGCTGTGGTCATAGGTGGAGATCAGCCGCTGGCGCGCCTCCGCCGTTGGCACCGATTGCAGGATGGGGTCGATATTGTGCAGCGGGTCGTCGGGAAAGTACATCTGCGTGACCAGGCGCGAGAGCATGGACGGGCCGAAGAGCGAGAAATGGATGTGCGCCGGACGCCAGGCGTTGGGGTGATTCTTCCAGGGGTAGGCGCCGGGGCGAATGGTCAGGAAGCGGTAGACGCCTTCCTCGTCGGTCAGGCAGCGACCCATGCCGAGGAAGTTGGGGTCGAGCGGGCCGGGCCATTGATCGCGTTTGTGCAGATAACGCCCCGCCGCGTTGGCCTGCCAGATCTCCAGCAGCGTATTGGGTACTGGCTTGCCCCGATCGTCAAGCACGCGCCCGGTGACGATGATGCGCTGGCCGATGGCCTCGCCCCCCGTACCGGCGTTGCGCGTCAGGTCGGCATCCTCCGGCGTAACGGCGCTGATGGCCGGGCCGGGGCCGGTCAACTCCGATATGGTCAGCGGCACATCGATGAGGGGCAGCGAGGGCGCGCGCCGTCGTGTGGATTGATACGCCTCGTACAGATAAGGTGGGAAAACCTCCCGGTCCCCCCGGATAATCTCGCCAATGGTGGTATGGATGTCGTTCATGCCTCCTCCTGCGTTGTCGAAGGTGAATTCGCCTCTTCCGTCTGTGGTCTTGACTCTGAATCCTGTGCAAGCTGTTCAAATACTTTTCTGGCCGTCGCAAAAGCCGTATTGGCCGCCGGGACGCCCGCGTACACGGCCACGTGCAGAAAGGCTTCCGCGATCTCCTGCGGGTCAACGCCGATATTCTGGCTGGCGCGCAGGTGCAGCGCCAGTTCCTCGCGCCCCAGCGCCGCCAGAATGGCAAGGGTAATCAGGCTGCGCGTGCGCCTGTCCAGCCCCGGCCTCGCCCAGACCGACCCCCAGGCCATCTCTGTAATAAAATGCTGGAAGTCGGCGTCGAAGCTGGTGGCGCGCCCCATAGCCCGCTCCACATGCTCGCTGCCCAGTACCTCCCTGCGCACCTGCATCCCGCGCTCAAAACGTGATTCCGCCATAATTGACCGTTCCTCTCCCTGATTCATGCCAGAAAAAACATGCCTCTAGTATAGTATCACCTCTGGCCGACGGTTGAAAAGGGAAAGTCAGACCATCATACCATTCTGAATTCGCTTTTCCCCCCTTGACATTTCCAGTTTTCTTACGTAATATATCATCAACGGATATATCCGATTATGATATACATGGAGAAATTGGAGAAAGGCGTATGACACGAAAGGAGCGCGAGCCGGAGGCGTTTCTGCCGTTGACACCGGCGGTGTTCCATATCCTGCTGGCGCTGGCCGATCGCGAGCGGCATGGCTATGGCATTATGCAGGATATCGCGGCTCGTACCGGCGGCGCGATGCGCATGGGGCCGGGGACGTTGTATGGCTCAATCAAGCGCATGCTGGCCGATGGGCTGATCGAGGAATCGGGCCAGCGGCCCGACCCGGAACTGGATGACGAGCGCCGCCGCTATTACCGCCTGACCGAACTGGGGCGGCGCGTGCTGGGAGCTGAGGCGCTGCGACTGGATCAATTGTTGCGTATCGCGCGGGCAAAACACGTGCTGCCGCAGCCCGGCACAGAGATGGGAGGCATGTAATGTCATCTTCTCCTACTTCCGGGGATCGTCGGCTCCAACTTTCAGAGCGACTCTATCGCCGACTGCTGCTCGTCTACCCGCGCGCATTCCGATGCGCATTCGGCGGAGAGATGGCACAAACGTTTCGCGCCTGCTGCCGTGATGCCGTGCGCGAGAGTGGAACGCCGGGCCTGCTGCGGCTCTGGGGCGGCGTATGTTATGACCTTGTGACAAGTGCTACTGTTGAACATATACGGGCCTGGATTGCGCTCTTCAGGCGTCTCTCCGGCCTGGAAAGGGGATTGCACATGATTCCTGCACCATTTCATCTCGATGTTGCGCAACTGACCGATATCGGGCGTAAACGTGCGAGAAACGAAGATAATATGACCGCTGTTGTTCCCACCGACCGGCAGGCGCTGGCGCAAAAAGGGGCGCTCTTCGTCGTGGCGGACGGCCTCGGCGGCCACGATCGTGGAGAAATGGCGAGCCAGCAGGCGGTCAACACTATCAGCGAAGTCTACTATAACAGCACAATTGAAGATACCGGCGACGCGCTGGCGCAGGCGGTGCGCGCGGCCAACATGGTTGTCTGCGCGCTGTCAACGGAGCAGGAACACGCGGAAGAGAAGGCAACGGGAACAACCATTGTCGCGGCAGTGTTGCGGGGCGATACCGTCTACTTTGCCAACGTGGGCGACAGTCGCGCCTATATCGTGCGCGCCGGGCAGATTCAGCAGATCACGCACGATCATTCCTGGGTGGCCGATCAGGTGCGACTGGGCGCGCTGACGGAAGAGCAGGCGCGCACGCATGAGAAACGCAACCAGATCTATCGCTGCCTCGGCATCAAGCCCGAAGTCGAAATAGACCTCTTCACGGAGACAGTGCAGGACGGAGACGCGCTTGTCCTCTGCACCGACGGCCTCTCCGGCCTGGTGACCGATGCGGAGATCGCCGCAATTGTGGAACAGTACAATCCGCAGGAGAGCGTCAAACGGCTGGTGGAGCGCGCCAATGGGCAGGGCGGCACCGACAACATCACGGCAGTCGTCGCCCGCGTCTCCCTGGCATAACTCACCAGCCCCTTTTCCGCAGGCGCTCAATTGATTGTGCGCCTATGGAACGTATACACGGTTACTGGTAAAGGGGCAGGCAAAAACTGAAGGTTGCGCCTTCCCCTTTGTAGCTCTGCACCCGGATTTCTCCCTGGTGCAGCCTGACCTACTTCTGTTTCATGTCATGCAATAGCTAACGTTCTTGGGGGTGGGATAGGCTCGCCTGCTTTTTGCGCATCCTCTATCCAGAGTTCAATAACCTCCTGGGCGTTCTTGATCGCTTCCGCATAGGTCTTGCCATGCGTTTTGCAGCCTGGCAGTTCGGGGACGGATACCACATAGATGTCGTCTCGCGGGTCCCACTGAATGACCATGGAATAGTGATTGGGGTTCATAGCTCTTTCTCCACCTTTCTTAAGGCATCTCGAACATCCTCAATCTGATATTTTTGCGCGTCTTCTCCATCCTTACCAGAGAGCGAAACGCGCAGCGCAGGAAAAGCAGGATGTCTCCATACTGTGTGACTTCCCTTTGCTGATCTTGAGTAGAAGCCTGCCCTGGATAAAGCAGCTTTCTTGTTTAAGCTCTACCGCTACTATAGTATAATATGAGTGGCTACCAATGCGTAGATAGGATTTTAACGGAGTATATTTTATTCCGTTCCCGCATAAGAAAAACAGGCTTTTTCACTTCCACAGAGAAATACGCCTCAGATGGCCCACCGCGTCCAGAGCGAAGCCGAGCAGCTTTGCTGCGACGACATCCGCCGCCAGTTGATCCGTGCTGGCCACCACCAGCCCCGTCTCGATAGTATAGCCGCCAATGGGGCCGATGCCCACCATCGCGGCTTGACCGCGACAATCTTGCCGCGAATCAGCGGTTCCACCGTTAGATACCCCAGCGCCTGCGTAATGGCCTGCCCGATATCATCGTTCTGTGTCAGCGCAACCGCTGTTTTGCTCATCATGAAGTATCCTCAAATCCTTAAAAATGTCCCCGGCTATGTCATGCAGAGCGCAGCGAAGCATCCGAGATGACCAATGCCCCGCTATGGCATGCGTGGATGCTTTGCTGCGCTCTGCATGACATAGCCGGCGCTGCTTTTTCACCAGTGTCTTCACGATAGCAACTGGCAAAGCGTTTCAACCAGAACGATAACGAAGAAACTCGCCTCTGCTTTTCAAAAGAGCAATTACACAAGGATAATGGTGAGACAAAAAGTTATATCGGCTTCTTTCCGCGTAAAATACTGGTTGACTGAGTGGTGAATTTAGTGTAAACTTTCAGAGAAGAACACCTATTTTCCACAGTAGAAACGAGGCAATGTTCCTGACTTAGCCTGTGGAAAGGAGAATGGGATGCAGAGATTTCAGGTGCGCGATACCGTCCTGCTAAGCGGCTGGCTTTTTGCAGACCTTTTGCTCGGCCTGGCCATCATCTTTTTTGTCTCTCTTCCCGGCAGGCAGGAGCCGCCTCCGCCTATCCTGAGGTGGCAGGTAACGCCGACGAGTTTAACGCAGACCAGCCCCCAGTGTGCAGGCCCGACATTAACGGCTCTGCACTGCACCGTCGTTATCAGCGAGACCGCCGATTCTCAGGCCTCGCTGCCCTGGACGGCGAGCAGTGACATGGGCGATGCCAGCAACCCGGTCACCTTCAGCCAGAGCAGCGGCACGCTCCAGCCTGGCCAGTTGGTCACCATCACCATTTCCACCTTCCCCTGCCAGAATGGCTCGTTCATCTTCACCGGCCCATCACGTATCAGCCCGCTCATCGTCCCGATGCATTGCACGCTCCCGTCGATCCGTCTGGAAGGGGCATATAAACACTTCT
Organism: Chloroflexota bacterium; assembly: GCA_902810755.1. The sequence goes on along the minus strand of CADDYT010000041.1, from coordinate 19,457 downwards.
TTCTGAACGTGAAAGATATCCCTGGCTTGCTCAATGGTTCACAGGCAGAGATCAATGATATAAAACAGCAGGTAAGGAGTCAGCCTATCCTCAAGAATCGTAGAGTTGGGCTTGCCATAGTCTACGGCGGGGCCAGAAACGACGGAGAAATACCACAGGCGGTCAATATTGCCAGCGCGATTTATAACATTCTTCGTCAGCTAGGGAATGAAGGCTTTGCATTTCACGATGCATCGTATTTTGATCCTCTCTTTCGATTTGGCGTCGCTGACTCACCGGATCAGGTTGTAGTTGACGTGTATCTCTTTACAGCATGAGCAGTTCCCCATCTCTTATAAACGATGAGGGTACTTAAACTAACAATACTTAGAAAGGAGTGCATGATTCAGTATCCTTCATTCTTTTATGATGAAATCCTCCTCCGATCATGATACTACTTGTGATTTCATTGATTGTATCTTATAATGGAGAGGACAATTCATCAGGTTGCCGGGGAATCAGGCATCTGGCACTCTGCACGGGCGTTTATCAGGTAAGGTACAGGAAGAGGAGTAGACACCTATGGCTTATTCACAGAACTGGGCGAGTTATCAGCCGGGCTGCATGATCTTTTTACTGGATCAATCAGGCTCAATGGCTGAACAGTTCGGGCAAGCGCAGGTTGGACGAGGAAGACGCAAATGTGACATGGTTGCGACCATCCTCAATGGCTTTTTGAATGAACTGGTCACGACAAATATCATCCCCAGGCCCGATGGCACCTCTGATGTACGTCCCCGCGCCGATATTTGTGTGATTGGCTACGAGGGATCGAACATCGGCAGCGTTCTGGGCGGCGCGCTGGCCGGACGAGACTTTGTCACTCTGCCCGAATTGCAGACCTATCCCGCCGATATAGAAATGCGCAAGCAAAAAGACGTGGACGACACGGGGCGCGAGTACGAAATTGAGGTACCCTTTCCCATCTGGGTACGTCCGAAGGCGGGCGGCGGCACCCCTATGCGCGCGGCATTGCAGCGTGGCCGCGATCTCGCGCAGTACTGGGCCATGAACCACCCTGATAGCTACCCACCGGTCATTATCAACGTCACCGATGGCGCTGGCACCGACGGCGATCCTACAGGGGTAGCGCAGGAAATCTCTCAAATCAGCACAAATGACGGGCAGGCTTTGCTTTTTAGCGTCCACCTGACCAATCTCAATGCCCAGCCCGTCCTTTACCCGCTGTCCGAGAACGAACTACCTAACGATAAATACGCCAGACAGCTCTTCTCGATCAGCAGCCCCATTCCTGAGCCTGGCCGGGTTCTGCTGTGTACATGGCTCCAGCGAGATGTTCCTCCGGGCGCGCGTGGCATGATCTTCAACGGGGATGCCAGCTCCGTCCGGTTGATGTTCAACTTTGCCAGCAAACCGCAAACGGCGCCGCTCGACCCGAATATGTAACTGGCGCTGACCATGAACACGGAACGGTGCCGATGTGATACCAGTGCAAAATCAGGAGAGCTGTGAGGGAAAGGGGGTACAGGGGGCCTCCCCTGCCGGGGTTTGGGGCGTCCCCAATCCTTCCCCCCTTTCCCAGAAAGGGTCCTTGAAAATGCACCAGCAAACGAGGCGAAAGCGGCGGCAACCAGAACGCGCAGCATGCGAGTCATCAGTTGAGAAACACGCTCTCTTCATGGCACTCGCAGGTCGGCGCTTTTTGAAAAAGAGCATTCTTAAGTGATCGGGATAGCAATACGGGGAGAGCAAAGAGGGATGCGCGTTCAAATCAAAGCCTTAAAATACTGGAAGACCGAGCATGGAGAAGAGGGATGCCAGGATGCTTACCGGCTGGATGAGTCGAAGGGACTCTTTGCCGTCGCGGACGGAGCCGGAACCTCGTTATTTCCTGCTATCTGGGCGCGCATCCTCGTCGAGCGATTTATTGCCGTCCCTCTGATGAGCGATTACCCGTTCGAGGTCGAATGGTGGTTACGCCCGGCGCTGGAGATCTACAAAACCCGCATCCCCGCCATGTCGCAGTTGCGCGACTGGAGCATTCAGCAAAAGGCGCTGAGCCAGAGCAGCGATTCCACGCTGGCAGCAGTGCGCATTGTTGCCAGCGATGCGACCTCCGCCCGCGCGCAGCTCCTCGTCTTTGGCGATAGCTGCGTGATTATCGGCAACCGGCAGACGCGGAACATACGCTCTTTTGCCTTACATGATCCCGATCAGTTCGCACAACCGCCTGTTTGCCTGCCCTCCCTGTTGCGAGTGTTCAATCGCGATTTTCATACCGGCCACACACAGGAAGAAACGCTGGGGCCAGACGATATTGTCGTTATCGCCAGCGACGCCGTTTCTAAGTGGATTATTGACGGGGGCGGCGGTCGCTTCACGGATAACGAGGAAGCGAGCAAACAGTGGCAGTCCTTCCAGACCGTCTGCGCATGCACAGATGAGACCTGGCCGGCATTCATCGAAGCATGCCGCGCCGACAAAGAAATGATCAATGATGACTGTACCGCGCTTATTCTCGATTTACACGAGGATACGACAGGCGATGGCGTTGTCCTGGGGGCAACACCGGCGCAGTTCGAGCCGATTGTTCGCCAGCGGCTGGCGGACTTCGAGCAGGCCCGGCGCGAAGACAACAAAGAGCTGGTCGCTATCTATTACGGTGACGGGAAAGACCTGAAAGATCGCCTGCCTGCCGATGTGACCGGGGCGGAGATTGAGAAAGCGCGGGAAGTCGCGCACGCGCTGAAAGAGGTCATGCGCGCATTCCGCCAGTACCAGCAAATGCCCGATGTGGGGAGAAAGATGCAGCCCGTCTGGGATCGCTACCGCTCTGACCTGCTTGACGAGAAATGCGCGGAGGGGATCCGGGAGACACTGAAGCGCAACGGCGTCTATCTCACACCGCCCCCACCGCCGCCGACGCCACAAATACCGCTCCCTCCCCGACCGGCGAACGACACCACTCCCACTGACTACGGCCAGTGGGCGGACTCTGCTGCTTCTACCGTCTATGCACGGCCAGCTTCAGGCGGCCAGCCTCTCCCTGCACAGAAACCGCAGGACACTACGGCAGCCTTGCGCACCGAGAACGAGCAACTAAAGAAAGAAGCTGCATTTCTCAAAGAATACAGCGCCAGTTATACCTCGAATAACGATGATACTTTGCTGGCAACTGAGGCAGACCTGAAACAGCTCTGGCCCACTTACCAGTTCTCTCCTGACCAGCAAGCTAAAGTAGCCGAGGTAAAAGGCCGACGTCAGGCGCTGGAAGGGTTGCGAATAGCTCTGAGAAGCGGCAATATCCAGAAGATTGCAGCCGCCGCCTCCAATCTGCCTGAAGCGATGCGTGTACGACTGACTCCTGTTGAGTTGCGGTGCATTGATCTCGCCTGCCGGTTGAAAGCGGCCTTTGACGGGGATGATGATACGGCCATACTAACACTAAACGAAGAACTCTTGCATCCTGAAAATCGATCTCTCTTCCGCTTTACCGACCCGGAATTCCGGCGGATTGAGCTGGCACAGCGACGGCAGGGAGCTTTGCGTAATCTGCGGGCGGCTCTGCAGGCCGGAAGGCTGCGACAAATCGTCAGGAATTATGATGGAATTCTGGATGGCAGCTCCCAGCTTACGCAGGAGGAACACAATCTTTTGCAACTCGCGCGGGAGTTTATCCTGGCGTTTGACGCCGACGACGATTTTGCGCTTGCCGAAGCTTACGAAAAAATCAAGCAGTCATCTTACTATACCCACGATCAGCTTGCTTTTACGCCGGGAGAACAGAAACGCAGCGAGGAAGCTGAACAGAAAGTCGATGCCTGGCATGTCCTGATGAAAGAAATTGTGGCGCAGGTGAAAGGGCAAACTATCACGCTGGGGCAGGTCAGAAAAGTTGGCATCATTCGCAGAGCCGTCAATGAATACTGGATCGAGCGGTATCAACAGGATCTGCTCAGTATAACAGATGCAGCAAGCTGGCACGAGAAAAAGGAAGAGATTTTACAGTTACAGGAATATATCGCTTTCCCTGCCCTGGCTGCCAATGCCCTGGACGATCTGGCCAACGATCTCTTAATTCAGAAAGAACTCGTGGAGAGCGGCTGGGAAACCGCCTTTCAGGATACATACCATGTGAGAGACGAGGCGCAGGCTCAATCAGCCTCGTTTCGCACGGATATGGTGGCGGATTACGCTGCCTTTCTCAGGGATAATCGACTGGTGGATGACGATGTGCTGTATTTCTGTGAATTGTATGTCCGCGCTCAGTCTTTCAAGCCGTTCTACGAGCGGCAACAGCAAAGTAAAGGGCAAATCATCAAAAGGATACCGGGATTGGGGAAACCAAAGCAGTTTGATGACTGGCTGAAAAGCCAGCGCGAAGAAGTTAAGTACAGCCGTGACAGTTTCAAGCAGACAGCTTCGTGGGTGGCAGAGCAACTGGGTTGGAAATAGGAGCAGAGAAAGAGGATGAACTGAGAAAGGGAATGCGATGCCTGACCGTAGTGCCTACGATGAAGCGATGCGCCTCTCCCAGGCGCGTCTGAAGGTGCCGGACTCCGACCTCAAACAGGGCAAGGTCGACGTCATGACAACGCAAACGGCGATGGGCAAGATGGAGCGGCCCTGGGGAGCGCAGGGCGGTTTCGCCGTTGTTTACAGATTCTCCTGTCAGAGCGGGAAGAAACGCGCCCTGCGTTGTTTTCTGGTTCCCATGACGCCCGATATTGCCGACCGGTACCAGCACATCAGCGCGTACTTCGCCGCTCACGCTGCCTCTATTACCGTCGAGTTCAACTACCACGATGCCGGTATCCTGATCAAAGAGAACGTCTACGGCCAGTCGCAGAACAAAGTCTACCCGCTCATTGAGATGGAATGGGTCGAAGGCATGACGCTGTGCGATTATGTCGACGAGCTGTGTAAGAAACATGACACGGCAACGCTGGCAGACGTGGTCAATCAGTGGGTGGGTATCATGCAGACCATGCAGAAAGCCAGTATCTCTCACGGAGACCTGGCCGGGGGCAATATCATGGTCAGGCCGGGCGGCCAACTCGTGCTGGTCGATTACGATGGCGTCTATATTCCCGGCTTCGCCGGGCGAGACCCGGTTGTGCTGGGGCAGGTCGACTACCAGCATCCCGAGATGCAGCTGCGCCCTTTCAATGAGCGCACCGACGATTTTTCTGCCTGGGTGATCTATGTCGCTCTGCTGGCCATGCAGTTGCGCCCCGAACTCTGGAACAAATACATGCAGCACAATGCCCAGGGCAAACTGCTGGAAAACAACCTGCTCTTCAAGGGCAAAGATTTCGTCGACCCCGATCAATCCCCTCTCTTTGCCGACCTGAGCCAGCTCAACGACCCGCGCCTGCGCAAAGCCCTGCAAATTTTAAGACAGGCCTGCGCCGGGCCGGTGAATCGCGTCCCGCCTTTCAACCCCGCCATCCATGATCCCGATGCCGATAAGAAGCAGGTGCTGGCAAAGTTAGAGCAGGCAATACAGAACAACGACGACGAGGCGATTGTTCAGGTATGGACAAATAAGCTGGAGAACTACCCGCCGGCGCAGCAGTACGCCGCGCGCGTGGCGCAGGCAAAGCAGGTTCTCCAGACCCTCAAACGCTTGCAGGATGCCCTGAAAACCGGCTCGGTGCAGCAGATCGCCGCCGCCTACGATCCGGTCATTAACAACTGCAAGCAGTTTACCGCCGACCAGGCGCTGCCCACGCTGCTGGCCCTGGAATTCGTCGTGGCCTGCAGCAATAACGACGATCAGGCTATCGTCAGCGCCTGGGAAGCTATTCAGGACTCGCCTTATAAAAGCGCGCTGCGCCTCGACGGGCAGGAGCAGCAGCGGCTTGCCCTTGCTCAGCGGCGCAAAGAAGCTCTTGTCCGCTTCCGGCTCGCGCTGATGAACAAACGCATCCAGCCCATCGTTAGCAGCTATGATCCCGGCTTGCTGGACGCATCTACCGCCGTTACCGCCCGCGAGCGTGAAATTTTGCGCCTCGCGCAGGACTTTGCGCAGGCCTGCCAGAATAATGATGACCAGGCCATTGTTGCCAGCAGCGAGGAGATTGAAAATTACTCCTATCGCGCTGATTTTGTGTTTACGCCACAGGAGAGGCAGCGCATCGAGGCCGCCCGCCAGCGCAAACTCGCCCTCGTCAAGTTTCGCATGAGCCTGATGAGCAAGAATATCGCCCAGATTATCGGCAGCTACGACTGGATTCTGGATGATTGCGCCAGTATCACGCAGCAGGAGCGCACCATCCTCAGGCTGGCAAAGGCCTTTATGCAGGCCATCTACAAAAACGACGATCATGCCATCGCCGCCGCCTGGGAGCAGATCCAGAAATCTCCATACCAGCAATTCTTCATGCTGACGCCGCAGGAGCAGCAGCGGCTCGATACGGCCAGAGCCGGTCAATCTGCCCTGCCGAAGTTCCGCCAGGCGCTGGCAGGCAAGAACGTGCAGCAGATCGTCGCCAGCTACGATACGGCTCTGGATGGCGACGGGAGCATTACTCAACAGGAGCGGAACCTGTTAGAGGTCGCCCGCGATTTTGTGCAGGCCTATCAAAGCAACAACGATCAGGCGCTGGCGGCAGCCTGGGAGCGCCTGCAGGAGCCTCCATACCAGCAGGCGTTTGTTTTCAGCGCGCAGGAGCGCCAGCGCGCCGAACTGGCCGCACGGCGAAAAGCCGCTCTGCTCAAATTCCGGCTCGCCATTATGAACAAGAGGGTCCAGCCCATCGTGGCAGCCTACGACCCTGTGCTCGACGGCTCCGCCAGTGTTACCGCTTCTGAGCGCAACCTCCTGGCCCTGGCGCGTCAGCTGGCGCAGGCATTCCAGCGCGACAGCGATCAGGCCATCGTCGCCGCCTGGACGGCCATTCAGCACTCTTCCTACCAGAAATCGTTTCTGCTGACCGATGCGGAAACGCAGCGTCTCAACCGGGCCATGCCAGGAAAGTGATTCAGGAGGAAACGAAAAAAGATGCCCACTCGCCTCGCCTGCGATGAAGCGATGAACCTGTCAAAAGCACGTTTGAGGGTGCAGGACCCTGAACTCAAAGAGGGTCAGGTCGAGAAAACAAAAGCCGGGTCAATCTACCTGCCCTGGGGGACTGCCGGTGGCTTCGCCGTCGTGTACAAATTCCGCACAAAAAGCGGCAAGCACCGGGCCTTACGCTGCTATCTGACACCAATGGACCCGGATATCCAGTTCCGCTACGAACGCATCGGCGCCTATTTCGCCTGCCGTATTCCTGATATCACCGCCAGCTTCAAATTTCACAGCGACGGCATTCTTATCAATGACCTGGTGAACGGCGTGGACACCAAAAAACCATTTCCTCTCATTGAGATGGAGTGGATTGAGGGAACCACCCTGGTCGACCACGTGGAAAGCCTCTGCAAGCGTGGAGACTCGGCGGGACTGGGCAAGGTACTTCAGCAATGGGTAGAAATTCTGAAGGCGCTGCGCGCCGCGAAGATCGCCCACTGCGACCTGGCAGGCGGCAATATCATGGTCAGAAAATCGGATAAACGCCTGGTCCTGATCGATTATGACGGCGTCTACATTCCCGATTTTAATGGCCGACCGGGCCTCGTGCAGGGCCAGCCAGATTACCAGCATCCACTGGTCCACCAGAGGCGTTTCAATGAAGAGGCGGACGCTTTCTCGGCAATGGTGATTTACACGGCCCTGCTCGCCCTGCACCTGCGTCCGGGCCTGTGGAATACGTATGCATCTTCGGTGCAGACTATGACGCAGAGTGGCGGCGCGCAGGACAACAGTCTCCTCTTCAGAGAGAGCGATTTCATCAACCCTGATAGCTCGCCCCTCTTCGCCGAACTGGAACAGATCAACGACGCCCGCCTCAACGCCGTTGTGCGCGACCTGAAACGGGCCTGTAACCTGCCCATCGATCAGGTGCGGCTTCCCCTCTATATCATCGATCCCGATATTGAGAAAAAAGAGGCCCTGGCCAAACTTGAGCAGGCTATCCAGCGGGATGACGACGAGGAGATTACGAAAACCTGGATCGCGCCTCTCCTCGATAGTTACGCCCCGGCCCAGAAGCACCGCAGCCGCCTGCAACAGGCACAGTTGGTGGTGCAAAAGCTCACCCACTTCCGCAACGCCCTGCAAAATGGCACGCTGCAACAGATCATCGATGCCTACGACCCCGAACTGGACAACGCGAAAAACGTCACGCGGGAGGAGCGAGAGGTACTGCAACTGGCGCGCCAGTTGCAAAAGGCGTTCGACGGCGACAACGATGAGAATATTGCCGCTACCTGGGACGAGATTTGCCGTCGAAATTACCTTTCCTACTTCCGCCTCACCGGGCCGCAGGAGCAGCGTCGCACCCTGGCTCAGCGCCGCATAACCGCTCTGACCGCCTTCAAACAGGCCCTGGCAAACAGAGGCATACAGGATATTGTCCGCACCTATGACCCGATTCTGGAAACCAGCGCGCACATCACCCCTGAGGAGCGGGCGGCGCTGCAACTGGCGCGCGAGTTTGCCCGTGCCTGGCAGGATGACGACGACGTGGCCATCATCGCCGCCTTTGAAGCCATCCAGCGTTCCAATCACTCCTCGCGTCTGCTGCTGAACGCGCAGGAGCAGCAGCGCCTCGCCCTTGCCCGCCAGCGTATCGCGGCGCTTGAAGCGTTGCGGGCTGTATTGACGCAAAGAAATATACAGCGCATCGTCGCTGCCTACGATCCCGCGCTGGATAACGCGAAAGGTCTCACGGCTCACGAACGGGCCGTGCTGCAGGCGGCAAAAGCGTTCGTAGAGGCATGCCAGGACGACGATGACCAGGCTATCCTCAGCAGCAGCCAGCGTATCAGCGCCAGCTATGCGCAGGCGCTGACCTTTACCCCGCAGGAAGAGCAGCGCATCGCCCTGGCGCAGCAGCGAGTGGACGCGCTGGCATTGCTGCGCTCCGCCCTGACGAGCAAGTCGGCTTCACAGGTCGCCGCCGCCTACAACCCCATCCTGGCTTCCTGTAAGAATGTGACGGCAGAGGAGCGCGAGCAGGTTGCCTTAGCCTTCGACCTTGTGCAGGCATACAAAGACGACGACGACGCCATTATCATCGATAGCTGGCAGAGCATTGAGCAGTCCTGGCACCGCGCCGCCTTTGTGCTGACAACGGCGGAAGAGCAGAGGCTCGCCTTTGCCCGCAGGCGCGTGGCGGCATTACAGCATTTCCGTGATACTATCAAGGCGCACGGCAGAGATGCGGCGCGCATTCTCGCGGTCTATGATTCCGTGCTGGACAACTACCCCGCCGTCAGCCAGGACGAGTGGCAGCTTTTGCAGATGGCCCGCCAGTTCCGGCAGATGCAGCAGGCCGTGCTGGACGGCATCCAGAATGACAGCGACGACCAGATCCTCGCTGCCTACGACGAGGCCATCGTCAACCAGTTTGCCGGTTTTACCCCGGCGCAGCAGGAGCGCATCAACAGGGCCTTGAAGCGCGTCCGGCTGGAACAACTGCTGCGAAACAACGATCACAGGAGCGCGATCCTGCTGGCTCAGGAGATCGAGCGGGAATCGCGCAAACAGCTCACGGATTTTCGTTTGATGCAGGCGAAAAGCCGTTTTATCAGGAAGTTTGAAGCCAGAGACGTCGCGGCGTGGCGGCGCAATGACGAGGTGCTGGTGCAATGGAGCTGGCCCGCCGACGACCTGGTGCATTACGCAGTCATCGTATGGCGAACCGATCGCTGGCCGCAAAGCCCGAAGAGACAGGAGCCGGGGACAGGCCGCGAGCTGGTTATGCGCGGCAGCGGCGAAACGCGCTGCATGGCTTGCTTCGTCGCCCCCCGCTACATGGCGGTCTACCTGCAAGTCTACTTTGCCATCCCGGACTACACGCAGCAGCCGCCAGCCTGGTTCTACTCGGACGGCTTCGAGCCAGGCTCAAAAACCGCCGCCTATTATTCCGGCCCGGATGCAAAGTTTCAATCCCGAACGGGAAGTCGGTAAAGCGGTTACTTCCAGCCGCTTCTCCGAAGAAAAGTATAATCATCAAATCCGAAAAAGTCAACGTGCAAAGGCACTGGTAACGAGCAGGGGAGAGCAACCTATGGTGTTTGACGGTTTCCGCAAAATCATTTGCCCATTCTGCGCGAAAGAATATCGCCTGGGCGACCTGGAAATGTATTCTCAGGTGACAAGAACGGTTATCAAAGAGGCTCCAAAAAATCGCCTGGAAAGTTTGTGGGCAGGCTTTCGGCCTGGAACGCTGGAAGGCAAGGAAAATGTGGTGGCGAGGAAACTGCGCCGCTGTCCGAATTGCCACACGACCCTCCCTCCCAATATCGAATACGTCGATCAAAATATCATCATCGCGGTGATTGGCGATGGCTACTCGGGCAAAAGCCACTTTATCGCGGCCGCTATTCAGCAACTCAAAGAGGGGAATATCCCGCCCGAAATCGGGCTGCTCGGTTTCAGTGCGGCTTCTTCCGAGACCGAGGACACCTACAGAAATAAATACTACGACCCGTTGTTCCAGCGCAATGAGCAGATTCCGGGAACTCCAATTGCCACAAAGCCACTTGATGAGCCGCTCATTTATGAGATGCGCTTTGTGGATAAGCGCGTTAATCTGCTTATCTATGATGCAGCGGGGGCAGATATCCGTCAGATTGACGTAACGGTTCCCAACAAGCCGCATATCTTAAACGCCCATGCCTTGATTTTTCTGGCCGATCCCTGGTCCATGCCCGGCTTTGTCAACCAGCTCGCTCATCATCTGCGCCCGGATCCAAAGTTATTGAGCGGTCGCACGCCGGCAGAGGTACTGAACAATGTGATAGAAGTTTTCAAGCGGGCGCTGGGCCAGTCAAGAGATGCTCTGTTCTCTCTCCCCGTCGCCATCGTTGTCCCCAAATCCGACCTTATCCCATACGTGATTACCAGATCGGGCGATTCGCGCTACTCCGCCCTGCCTGACACTCGCTATCGCAGCCAGCTCAACAGAAGCGAAAGCGAGGGCATTCACCTCGTTGTCAGGCAACTGCTGCTGGAGATCGGGCAATCCCAGCTGGTAGCAATGGAAAGGAGCATCGAACGGCTCAATTTTTCGGCGATCACCGCCACCGGCACTGCATCTGATAGCAACGGCAAATATCTTCAGCCAATCACGCCGCACCGCTGCCTGGATCCCATTTTCTGGATCCTGCGAGAGCTGGAGGTCGCGCCATAACCGGCGTATGCCCCGTCGATTACATAGACGCTCCCAGATTCTTTTGAACGCAATGGATACCTGTTGAGAGGAGAGAGCCATGAGCGAGCAACTCTGGTATACCTGGTCTACTTCCGGCTTCGGGATAGCAAACGATTATCGCGTGCGCGCCGCCTCGCCGAAGCTGACGGATGTCACCGGCCCGCGCGTGCAGTCTTTGCTCACGCTGGTGAGCTATACGCTCCCGCAGTATACCGACCCGTTTCTGCCGCCGGAGAAGGCCCCGCTCTGCCTGGCCTTCCTCAAAGCCGGGCCGGAATCGGTGCTGATCCAGAAGACCTACACCGGCCTCGATGGCCTGAAACGCCCCGGCGTCTACTTCTCGCACCTGCTGGCCGAACTGCCACCGCTTCCCTCGCCCTGCATGGACGGCTATGTTCCCTTTTCTGCTCGCGAAGCCATCTCCCTCTGGAAAGCAACGACGCAGTTCGGAGAGCTATTCTGGCGCAACACCGAGCAGGGCTGGCCTGAAGGCAGCCGCGACCTGAGTGCGGTTGCCGATTCTGACCTGCTTGTCGACCTCTATCTCGACCAGTCTAGCAGCAGATATATCGGTCCGCTCAATACGCAGGCGCCGACAACCATCGCCCATCAGCCAGAACTGTTCAAGCTGGTCATGCAAGCGTTTCTTACCCTGGCGCAGGCAGAGCAGCGCAAACGACTCTATCTCATTGGCGACCCCGATACCATCGCAACCCTGATCTGGGGCCTCACTCACGCTCTGCCGCGCACGCTCGATATCATGCGCGACCTGACCTTCAGCACCTTTGAGTCCAACCTGGAAGCCGACACCACACCCCTGATTGTCGGCACCTGCTGGCTGCCGCAACAATACCGCCAGAAAGGCCACGAAAACGCCCAACTGGATGTTCCCGCCATGTACTACCAGCCCGACAATCCCTACGGCATTGCCATCCGTTGCGAACCACCTTATACGTACACGCCCTTCCAGCCTGATGAGCTTGTCCAGAAATATAGCAGCTTTGTCCTTGAATCGTATCAGACGGGAAAGCCAGGCGTGCAGAATCTGAAGGCCATGCTCGATGAAGCCGAAAAGAACAATTTCTCCCGGCTTTCCGATGTCCTCACCGGCTCTATCGCCTACCAGCCCAATCTGTCGCCAGCAGATATCATGCGCATCCTCATCGCCCTCAACGAGCGGATGGTAAGGCTCATCAACCACGCAACAATGGCTCTGAGCCAGGAGAAATTGTCCGTCGCCGTCGCCGAGGCACAGTCACTTCTACGCCTGAAACTGGCCGCGCAGGATGTGCAGCGATCCGGCTTTCTCGGTTCTCTCATGCGTTTGATGAGCCAGGACCCCGACTGGTGGCAGAGGAAAGGCAAAGAGATCATTTGCTACCTCTATAAGCTCAGTAGCTGGTATGGTCGCGAGCAACTGCAAGAGGCTGCCATCGCCTTCTCTGAGAAGATCACCGATAACCGAGAGTGGAGAAAGAAACAGGGAGCCGATCTCATCAGTGCCGTACTGCCGCTGGTGCCAGCGCAGGGAACGCCGACAGAGATGCTGGTAGCGTTCACGCAACTGATCGGGCAGCGCGTGCTGGAGGCACAGAAGGAACTGCGCGAGAGCCTCTTTCCCCTGGCCCGCCAGTTCTCCGAGCGGCTGGTGCAGAGCCTGCGCGGCACCAGCACGCAGGATGCTAATTTCTGGAGCCACGTCTTCGCCGACCTCGTGGAAAGTCAACGTTCTCCCCGCGAGATCTGGGCCTATCTGCTTGAACAGCTGGCGACCCTGGGCTATACCTCCTTCTATCAATACTGGTGGCAGCAATATGGCCAGCAGAACCTGCCAGTCTTGCGGGCGCAACTGGCCACTTCCCCGAACAACAGGCTCAGCAGCGCCTACTCCACCCTGGCAAGCGCCACCGTCCCTCGCCTGAGCGCGGCCTTGCAGGCCGACAACTGGCCAGAGGTCATGTTCTGGACTGATATCTTGCAGACGGTCGCCCCGGTGGCCCAGGAGCCTGCGGTCTGGGCCTCGCTTTTTGTCAGCCTGCGCGATGCGCTCTCCACCCCCTCCTTCCAACAATGGTGGCGCACACAGGGCCAGCGGGTAGCCGCCCAACTGAGCAAGCAGGCGGCTACCAACGGCACGCTCACTGCCCGGCTCACAGAGGTTCGCCAGCGCGTGGTCGAGGCGCTGGCGGCCACCCTGCAGGCCGAAGTGCAGCGCAACCAGCTGGAAGATGAGACGGTGGCTTTGCTCTTCGAGGTTCTCGGCGCCGTCACCCCGACCCGCGACAGCCAGAGCGCGCTCCTGCTGCTGCAAACCCTTTCCAGCGCCGGGCTGGCCCAGCGACTCAACTGGCAGAGGCGCGCCAGACTCCTGCGCTACTGGGGGCAGGCCGCCTCGCTGCGTGGGGAGGTTTCCCCGCTGCTGCGCCCCTGGCTGGAGGTCTCCTGGTACGATCTGCCGTCCTTGCTGGCCCTCGGCCTGCCCGAGGCCTGGAGCAGCCACGCCCTCACCCACGCTCTCAGCTACTACCAGCAGGCCTCGGCCAGCCAGGTGATAGAGGTGGTCAACCAGGTTCCCTCGCTGCTAGAAAACGTGCTGGCCGGATGGTTCACCCAGCCGCAGACGCAGCCCTTCGTCATCCAGTTCTACGGCCTGCTGGCTAACGGCCAGTATAGCGGGCTGCTGTCCCTGCTGGCCCGGCTGGCCGCCGCCTGCCACTACCGTGCGGATTTGACCGAGCAATTGTTACAGATGACCCGGCTCAGTACCGATCGCGAGATCGCCATCCTGCTCGAACAACACTGCCAGCAGTGGATCGCCAGCTACGATCTGCCGCCCAGCCTGCTGCGGCTGATCGACCACTACCTCAATCATTTTGATATCGCATCGTTGGATACCGCTCCCACCCATAGCCTCTTGCAAGGGTTATGGCAGCGCGAACGCTCTCAGGAGTCGGCTTCCCCCCTGCCATCATATCTACAGGAGATGGTACAGGGCTGGTTCAAAATCGCTGAATTCCTGGCTGAGCCAAAGACCAGTTACAACGCTTTACGGGAGTTGAGCCATAGTCTGCGCAACATGAGCAAGCTGGTTCCCGATGTACAGAAGAAGCTGAGAGCCAAACTTGTGCCTCACCTGGTCAAAATGGTCGAGACTGATGCTGACCTGGTCCGCGTCATTGACCTGCTGGGGCGAGCAGCCAGTCTGGATATGTTGCAAGATATGGCAAAACTGGCCGGTGAGAAGTACGGGCAGGAACGTTCCCCTGTTCGGCTGGCTCCGTATGTGCGCACCATCCTGGCCGAGGCACGTTCCCTCGACCCTGCTCAGAAAGACCAGTCTCTGGCTCTCTGTTTCCAGCGGCTCTTTGCCCACGTTGATAAGAAAACGCGCGACAAATTCAAGACGGAGGCCTTCCTGTCCCAGGCCCAGTTGAAAGAGTGGGAGCAAGTGCAGAAATATCTCCGCGCCTCTTCGGCAGATCTCACGGAGAGCCTCAATCGTTTCCGCGAAGCCGAGCAAAATCTCTCCCTCCCGCGCATTGTTTCCAGCTACGACCCGGCCTTCGCTTCCCAGTTGAATAGCGACGAGCAGTGGCTGCTCGAGCAGGCCACTGCCTTCATAGCCGCCTATGAGGCAGGCAACGATGAGGACATGCTGCACATCCATGACGCCATCAGACAACGTTATCAGCAGGCCATCCGTTGCACCCAGGAGCAAATTGATCGCCTGCAACGCGCTCGCCAGCAGTTGGCCCTGCGACAGGCCTCTTCGGCCCCCGCGCCCCGGCTGCAACAGTATTCCTCCCTTCCGCCAGCAGCGGCAAGCATGTTCCCTGTTAGCAATCAGACGGTGGCAACTCAGCAGGGCGCGGGAAACTATCAGGTGCCAGCAACTCAGCAGGGCGCAGGAAATTATCCAATGGCAGGAAACCAGCCGTCTTCTACCTGGCAACAGGGGAGCAGCATGCCGCCATTGCCCTCTAGGCCGCCATCTCCTTTCTTAGTCCAACAACCTCCTGCACAGGCAGCGCAGCCACCGGTTCAACGGTCTGTCGCCACCGTCAACGACCAGCAGATCACGGCTCACACGCTGGACTGGACTGCTATGCTCATTGCTCCCTATCTCAAATGGAGAAAAACTCAGCTTAACGCACAGATACAGACCGGGGATAAAAGAGGACAGGACCTGGTGAAACAAGAGGTCAAAGAGATCGAGCGATGGCTCGCAGGAGATCAGCAACAACTGCGTCGATGTGCGCTGGACTATTTGATTGATGATGCTCTCATCGAACAGGGGATCAAACAGATGGGGCCAGGACAATGGGAAGGCTTTGCGCGGGACGTCGAAAGCAGGCTGGGGACATTCTACCGGGAAATCATGATCGGCTATGTGGATGCCTCTTCCCCGTTACGTTCCCCGGAGGTTGAGGCAAGCCAGTCAGTACAAGACATCTTAGCCATCTTTCTCTGGCGTCAACGCTTTGAGTCGTATCTGGTAACGCAGGAACAGTCCCTCGCAGACTGGATCAAGAAGGAGAGACAGCGAGAGAAAGGCAATATTCACATTCATGACGAGCAGGCGGGCATTAAGCCTGATCGCAAGGGTTTGTTTGGACGTTAGCATGCATATCAGGAGAGGACGGTCTTGATGAGAGCAACAAATGGTTGGGATAGCAGGCGATGTATTTACAGGTGTTCGATTGGTAGATTGAGCATATAGACATACGTGATATAGTATCATTGTACGTTCGTCTGGCATAGCGAGGAGGGTGAGAGATGGTTGATCCCAGATCGGTTAATGGTGAGCTAGGACGGCTGGTAGCGATCCTGGATAAGGAAGGCGATGCTGTTTCCGCAAAACGCATGCGCCAGTTGATGATTGCCGTTGGCGGCGACCCCTCGGCTGAGGATTGGGCCGCCGTCGATATTCAGAGCGTGATTGACCCGGCGGCGATTGCGCAGGACATGAAGAGCCGCCGCATGCCACCACGCTGGATTGGCTTTCTGGAATGGCTGCGCAACGGGCTGGTCCTTGTCCCGCTGATCCTCACCTGGGCGGGCATTTCTTTTGCCTCACTGCGTTACCAGGAACTGGTGAACAGAGATCGGAACCAGGAACTTCATTCTTTCCTGTACCTGTGGCAGAATGGCTTTAACAATACGCTGCCTGCCCCCTTCATTCTCAACAACCTGGCCCTCGCGGACTGCATCCTGCTGGCTACCATTTTTGCCCTGACTCTCATTGCGACCTTCCAGTATAATCTCTTCCATACAAATAATGAGAGGCGCGCAGAAGAGTTCCGCACAAGGCTCTCTCATGCCCTGGGTGACGCGGCCCTCTGCCTGGCGATGGCCCGTCGATACCGCGCGGCCAACCAACCGAGCAACCTGAATGATATCAGTAAATACCTCTTCCAGTTTAGCGAGCAATTTAAAAAGTCGATGGATCAGTTTCTGGCCGAGATGGCCGAAGAGCGCAAACGTCGCGGCGATATGACGGCTTTCATGGCCGCTCTGGACAGGGTGTCGAAAGATATGCTCGCAGCCGCCAGCTCGATCCAGAAAACGAACGCTGATCTCGGCGACATGCTGAAGGATATTCTGGTGCCGGTCAAATCGATACCGCAACTCGTCGCTTCCGCGGGGCAGGCGGTAGGTGAATTGAACAGGATGACCGCTTCGCTCGCGCAGATGGTCGCCGATCTGCCAAAATGGCGCCAGGAGTTGCAAACGGCTCTCAGCAACGGGCTGAATCAACTGATCTCCGGGCAACAGCAGGCCGAGCAGGAACTGCGCAACACGCTGGGCAACGGCCTGAGTCAGATCAATGCGTCGTTGGGCCAGCAGATTGCCGAACAGGGCAGGATGGGCCAGGAGTTGCACGCGCTGATCGGCGCCTCTTTCAACCAGTTGCTGGGCGAGCAAAAATCCGTGAGCCAGGCGCTGATCGACGCCGCGAGAGACCTGGAAACGGCCACGCAGGCGCTGGGCAATACAATAGGGATCCTGTCGCAGGCAGCCAGCGACCAGGCTCAGGTGCTTTCCTCTGTGCAGGGGTTGCAGGGCGAGCAGAGAAGGCTGACGGCAGAGATGGCCGCCGTCACCGTAGACATGAGAAAATTACTCAAGACGCTGGAAGACATGGCGCCCGAGTTGCGCAGCATGGCCGTAGACATGAGCAGGTTCAATCAAGAATTGAGAAATATCCCGCAGGTGCTGAACGCGGACCTGCTCGCCCCCTTGCAGCACTACTCCAGCGCCGCCGCCAGGATTAACGCCGGGGCCGACCTGCTTGGCCGCGCATCGCAATACTTCGAGAGCGTCGTCACCAAACTGGATGGACGCCTGGGGCCGTAAAAGCGGAGCGGAGAGACAAGCACCGGAAAAATATGACAAAGGGGACATTGTATGGCTCAACAGGGAGATCAATACGGCAACTACCGCCTGGAGCGTCTGTTAGGGAAGGGCGGCTTCGCCGAAGTCTGGCTGGGCAGGCACCTGAGAGATCAGAGCGAGGTAGCCATTAAAATCCTGAATGTCTACCTGCCAACAAGCGACGAACAGGATCAGTTTTTCACCGAGGTGCGCATACTAAGAGGCTTAACGCATCCTCACATTGTGAAAATGCAGGATTTCGGCATCCAGGGGGATAAGCCCTACCTGATTCTGGAATACGCTTCCGGGGGCACCCTGCGCCGCCGCCATCCCAGAGGCACTCCGCTCCCGCTTCCCCTGATCGTCCAGTACGTCAAACAGGTCGCGGCAGGTTTGCAGTACGCGCATAGCAAGCCTCGCATCGTCCACCGGGATATCAAGCCGGAAAATATGCTGGTCAACAGCAAAGGAGATGTCCTGATCAGCGATTTCGGCATCGCGCTGCCCGGGCAGACCCTCCCCATTTCGCAGACGCAGAACGTCATGGGTACACGCCCCTATATTGCGCCGGAGCAACTGAGGGGACACCCGGCATTTGCCAGCGATCAATACTCTCTGGCAGTTGTCGTCTACGAATGGTTATGCGGCAGCCTCCCCTTTAAAGGCAGCGACAGAGAGATGAGCTATCAGCAGGAGCATGTTGGCCCGCCCTCCCTGGTCAGGCGGATGCCTGTCCTCATCCCAAAAGTGGAACAGGTGGTCTTCAAAGCCCTCAGCTGGGAAACCACCGATCGTTTCCGGCATGTGCAGGATTTTGCCGATGCGCTGGAAGATGCCTTGAACAATCCCCACCGGCCATTCGATCCGCTGGCCTATAGCAGCCCGGCTGGCGGCTTCACTCCCGCTCCAGATTCGTCTCCCGTACCGCCTGCGGCAGCCCCGAACCCGGCTACCAGCAACTCCGTCATCGGAGACAGCCAGCCATTTGTGATCCACCAGGCGACGCCGGTTACGCCGAACATGAACATCAACACACCTCCCAACGGCCCTCTCCCCGGCATATATGCTCCACCCGTTATGCCAATGCATAACCAGCCACCGCAGGGACAGCTGGTTTTACCGGGAGATCCACAATCTCCTCCCGGAGGTGGATTTCCACCCCCCGATCCAATGAATCCGGGACCCATTGATATACAGCGGACAGTACCGGCCCCGCCCGCCTTTAACCCGGCAAACCCTTTCGATTTCGGAGCAGGGAATTCTTCGTCCGGCTCGTCCTGGCAGGCGCCTCCCACACCTACGAATAGAGGAGGAGGCTGGTTTGAGCGCAACACGCTGAAGCAGAGCAAGAACTGGAGCTTTCTCTACATCGGAGGCGCTATCGATTTCTTTTTCGCCGCCATGCTGGCTGTCTGGCTACACTATGGCGATATGTCCTGGAATCTCTGGTTCTGGGGCTTCCTCATCGCCTGGACCGTGCGCTACCTCTGCGCCGCCATAAAGAAGCGATGGATCGCATTTCCTTTAGCCGCAGCGCTCTCCTTTTACTGGTTCCTGGGTAGCTGGGCTTTCGCGACCGCCCTGCGCGACGTACTCAACCAGTTCGAGCCAGTACCACCCTATATTATCGGGCTACTGGTTGCCTGTGCCGCCGTGCTTTTCCACTTCCAGTATGTGCGGAACAGGAAAGCGGCCAGGCGATGACATGCCATAAGAAACCCTCGTGGACGTGTCATGCTGAGGGCAGCGAAGTATCTCTGCCGGACCATGCCCCATAGACGTTAACGGAAGCCCGTGGGAGCGCGAAGCAGGCCAGCC
>CADDYT010000040.1 GCA_902810755.1 Chloroflexota bacterium | reverse complement strand
CTTGACACTTCTTTACAGGGCGTGCTAGCATGAGGATGGTTAGAAACCCTGTGAGTACATGTAAGGAAAGGATTGTTATGCGACTGGGGCGGGCTGACCTGCTACAGATCTATTCACTTATGCGCCTCACCCGTGCTATGGAGGACCGCACGCGCACCCTGTTCTTGCAGGGCAGGGTCGTGGGCGGTGTCTACACGGCGCAGGGACACGAGGCGACGACCGTCGGAGCAGCAATGACGCTGAGCGAGGGTGACTGCATTGTGCCGCAGCATCGTGATCTGGGAATGCATCTCGCACGGGGCGTTTCGCCACGTGCCGTGATGTGCCAGTGGTTAGCACGCGGAAACTCACCGACGCTGGGGCGCGATGGACAGGTGCATATCGGCGATATGCATGCCGGTATTGTGCCGATGATTAGCATGCTCGGCGAATCGCTACCGGTGGCCTGCGGTGTCGCGCTGACGATGAAGATGCGCGGGCGCGATAGCGTGGTGCTGGCCTCGTGCGGCGATGGCGCGACCAGCACAGGCGCGTTTCACGAGGCGCTGAACTTTGCCTCTGTCCAGAAGCTGCCGGTGGTCTTCCTGATTGAAAATAACGGCTACGCCTATTCGACGCCTAACAGTAAGGAATTTGCCGTCGATACCCTCTCGGCCCGTGCGGCAGGCTATGGCATGCCGGGGGCAACAGTAGACGGCAACGATGTGCTGGCGGTGATGGAGGTGGTCGAGCAGGCGGTGAAGCATGCACGGGAAGGCAAGGGACCCGTCTTGATAGAAAGCAAGACGTTTCGCGTGCGCGGCCATTCCGAGGCCGATAAAGCGGATTACGTGCCGCCGGAGCTGCGCGAGGAATGGCTGAAAAAGGACCCGATTATACGCTTCGAGGCATATTTGAGCGAGCAAGGCATCCTGACGGAAGAGCGGAAGGCCGAAATCGAGGCGCGGGTGAAGGCTATCGTCGATGATGCCGTGCGCTTCGCGGAACAGAGTCCCGCACCTGACCCGGCAACGGTGGCCGATTACGTCTTCGCGCCAGACGGGCCGATTGCCATTATTGGCGAAGCGGATGACCATAATCCGCGTTATGTCAACGCGCTGGATACACGAACGGGGAAACCATTCACCACAATGGCGCAACCGGGCGAACCGGCCTACAGAGCGCCGGAGGAGGTGGCAAAGAGATGAGTGCAGTAACCTATCTGGAGGCCATTAGCCAGGCCATTCGCGAGGAGATGCGGCGCGACGAGGCCGTGTTCCTGCTGGGTGAGGACGTGGGAACCTACGGCGGCGCCTTTAAGGTGAGCGCGGGCTTCCTCGAAGAGTTCGGGCCGGAGCGCGTCATTGATACGCCGATGGCCGAGGGCGCCATTATCGGCTCGGCGGTCGGCGCCGCCCTGATGGGCATGCGGCCCATCGCCGAGATGCAATTTATCGATTTCATCACCTGCGGCTTCGATCAGATCATCAATATGGCGAGCAAGATGTACTGGCGCGTGGGCATGCCGGTGCCGATGGTCATTCGCGGGCCATCCGGCGGCGGCACGAAGGGCGGGCCGTTTCACTCCGTCAGCCCGGAGGCCTGGTTTTTCCATACGCCGGGCATCAAAGTCGTGGTTCCTGCCACCGCTTATGACGCGAAGGGCCTGCTGAAAGCGGCGGTGCGCGACAACAACCCGGTTCTCTATCTGGAACACAAGCTACTCTATCGCATGCCTGAACTGCGCGAGGAACTGCCGGGCGAGGACTATACCGTCCCGCTGGGCAAGGCCATTGTGCGGCGCGAAGGCCAGGATATGACCATCCTGACCTACGGCGCAATGGTGCATCAGAGCCTGAAGGCGGCGCAGATCCTTGAGGAAGAGGATGATCTGGCCGTCGAGGTTGTCGACCTGCGCAGCCTGACGCCGCTGGATCGCGAGACCATCCTGGAATCGGTCAAACATACAAATAAGGTGCTGATCGTACACGAGGACACGCTCACCGGCGGCATCGGCGCTGAACTGGCGGCGATTCTGGCCGAAGACCTCTTCGAGTACCTGGATGGCCCGATCAGCCGCGTGGCTGCGCCCGATGTCGCGTTCCCCTACGCGCCACCGTTAGAAGCGGCCTTCCTGCCCAATAGCGAAAAAATCGTCGCGGCAGCCCGCCGACTGGCGGCGTATTAGATGCAATCCCAGAGGAACACAATGTAATACAAAGGAGTAGTACATGGCGACGCCTGTGAAGATGCCCCGGTTGGGGGAGTCGGTCGCTGAAGGAACGGTGGGTTCGTGGCTGAAGAAGGAAGGCGACCTGGTTGAGAAAGATGAATCGCTGGCCGAGATTATCACCGATAAGATCAATGCGGAGCTGCCATCCCCGGTGGCAGGACGGCTGACAAAGATTCTGGTGCAGGCCGATGAGACGGTGCCGGTGGGCGCGGATATTGCCCTGATCGAGGAGAATGTTGATGCAAACGCTTCAGCGCCAGCAGCAATGTCTGCCCCGGCTGCTTCTGCTGCGGCTCCCGCGCCCGCTTCGACGCCTGCTCCCGCGTCGGTAGGGGCTGTCTCTCAGCAGAGCGCGACAGCGGCTCCGGCGAGGCAAGAGAGAACGACCGCTATGGGTAATGGCAGAGGCGCCGCTTCCAGTCCGGCGCGTTCAGCACCTGAGCAGCAGGGGGAGGAGGAGCGGCAGCGCATCTCGCCCCTGGCGCGGCGGCTGGCGCGCGAGCATGGCATCGACCTGAACGATGTTGCCGGTACGGGTCTCGGCGGGCGCGTGCGCAGGGATGATATCATGGCCTACCTGGCGAACCGGCAGGCGGCGCAGGTTGCTCAACCGGCACAACCGGTTCAGGTTCCGGCGGCAGTTGCCACTGCCCCTGTTACGACGCCGCAGCCTGCCCCGACAGCGACGCCATCCGTTGTACCGCGCGCAACCGAGTTTGTGACGATTTCGCAGACGCCGGACGAAGAGGTGGTGGAACCGAGCCGCATGCGCCTGGCCATCGCCGAGCATATGGTACGCAGCAAGCGCACCTCGCCGCACGCTACAACGGTGGTGGAGGTCGATATGACCAACATCGCGAAATGGCTGGAGAAGCACAAGCAGGAGTTCAAGCAGCGCGAAGGCTACAGTATCAGCTACGTACCCTTCGTGATGAAGGCCGTGTGTGAGGGCATTCGCAAGTTCCCGCTCATCAACTCGACGTGGACGCCGGACAATAAGATTATTATTAAGAAGCGTATCAACCTGGGTATCGCGGTGGCGACCGACGTGGGGCTGGTGGTGCCGACGATCTATGACGCCGATCAGTACACGCTGGCGGGGCTGGCGAAGCAGGTGAATGCCGTAGCCCAACGCGCCCGCGCCAATAAGCTGACGGTGCAGGACATGCAAAACAGCACGTTTGTCGTGAATAATCCCGGTACTTTTGGTACAATTATCTCTGTACCGATCATCAATCAGCCGCACGCAGGCATCCTCAGCATGGATGCGGTGGTCAAACGCCCCGTTGTCATCGAGGATGATGCGATTGCCGTGCGTTCGATGATGTACCTGTGTCTCTCTTTCGACCACCGTATTCTGGATGGCGCGCAGGCCGGTGGCTTTTTGCAGGCTGTGCGCAACAAATTGCAGAGTTATGGTCGGGAGATAGATGTCTATTAGTGCGGATGAGTAGGGTCGGAGCTGGCCTCCGCCCTGGTTGCGATAGAGCAAGGAAAAACCTATGGCGACGATGATCCCGGAACGCCGACCGGAATGGCTGCGCGTCCGCCCTCCGAAGGGGGAAAATTACGAAAACCTGAAGCAGTTGATGCGGAATAAGGAGTTGCACACCGTCTGCGAGGAGGCGCGCTGCCCGAATATCGGCGAGTGCTGGGGTCACAGAACGGCCACCTTCATGATTCTGGGCAGCGTCTGCACGCGCAGCTGCGGTTTCTGCGCCGTCGCGACGGGCCGCCCGCTGGGGCTGGACTGGGAAGAACCGAAGCGCGTGGCCGAGGCTGTGCAGAAAATGGGCCTGCGTCACGCGGTCGTCACTTCGGTCAACCGCGACGAGTTGAAGGATGGTGGCGCGGCAGTCTTTGCCGCCACTATTCGCTGGATTCGCCGCCTGAACCCCGACTGCAAGGTGGAGGTGCTGACGCCCGACTTCAAAGGCGTTTATGACGCGCTCAAGGTGGTGATGGATGCGAAGCCGGATGTCTACAACCATAATGTGGAGACGATTCCCCGGCTCTATAAGCGTGTGCGTCCCCAGGCGATTTACAAACGTTCGCTGCAGGTGCTGAAGTGGGCGAAGGAGATGAACCCCACTGCGCCGACGAAATCGGGCTTCATGCTTGGGCTGGGTGAGACATGGGATGAGGTGATCGAGGTCATGCACGACCTGCGCGCGCATGATGTCGATATCCTGACCATCGGCCAGTACCTGCGCCCGTCGTTCCAGCATCTGCCGATCCAACGCTATGTGCCGCTGGAGGAGTTTGCCGCGCTGAAGACCGAGGGCAAGAAGATGGGGTTTCGTCACGTGGAGTCCGGGCCTTTCGTGCGCAGTTCGTATCACGCGCACGAGCAAGCGGATGGGGCGATGAGTAGTGAAAACGCCGATCAATAACTTTCAGATAGCCTATGACGATCATGGGGCGGGACAGCCGGTGATCTTTTTGCATGCCTTCCCGCTGAATCGTCATATGTGGGACGATAATATCCGCTCTCTCCTGCTCGAGGGCGGGACACAGGGGCGGTTCCGGCTGGTGGCGCTGGACTGGCCGGGCTTTGGCGAAAGCGATATCGTCAACACCGTCTCAACGATGGAGGAGTTTGCCGATATTGTGGCGCAGTTGATGGAGACGCTGGGCATGCGTCAGGCTATCCTGTGCGGGCTGTCCATGGGGGGCTATGCGGCCTTTGCCTTCCTGCGCAAATACCCGCAGCGCCTCTCCGGCCTCATTCTGGCCGATACGCGCCCCGGCGCCGACACAGCGGAGGCGCGAGCGAATCGTGAGAATGTGGCGAAAATCGCGCTGGCGGAGGGAACGGAGGCCATTGCGAATATGCAGTTGCCCCGCTTGATTTCAGAATATACGCGCCAGCACGAGCCGCAGGTGGAGACACGCTTGCGCCAGATGATTAACGAGGCCACGCCACAGGGCATCGCCGCCGCCTCGCGCGGGATGGCGCTGCGCCTCGACTCAACTGATTTGCTGGCGGGCATTCAGGTGCCAACGCTGGTCATCGTGGGCGAGCAGGATGCGCTGACTCCGCCGGACGTGGCGCGGGCATACGCGCAGCAGATTCCCAACGCGCAACTGGTGGTCATTCCACACGCCGGTCATATCTCCAACATGGAGCAGCCGGAGGCGTTTCTGCTTGCCGTGCGCGGCTTTTTGCACAACTGGTATTCTCCCTGAGAAAGGCAGGAGAATGGCTGTCTGACCCGGATTTCCTACTTCTTGCAGGTGATAGTGCCAGGAATGTTCTAAAGGTAAAAGTTCTGGTATAATAGAAGCAGAGCAATAACGGGCGGAGCCAGGAAATACAGGCGGGAGCAAATGATGCTATGGTAGTGGGTGGGAAGCAAGCTGTGAGTCTTGTGAGGAGAGACGAGGCAAATAGAGGGGATCGAGCATGAACCAGGGAAAGAAGCAACTGAACGGGCATCAGCCAATTGTGCTGGTGGTGGATGACAACCCCGCTATTCGCGATATGGTTTCCTGGGCGCTTGAGCTGGATGGCTACGAGTCGGCTGAAGCGGCTGAAGGTCAGGAGGCGCTGGCGTGGATGGATAACGCGGCCCGCGAAGGCAAGTATCCCAACGTTATCCTGCTCGACCTTGCCATGCCCGGTATGGATGGTCGCGCCTTTCTGGAACGCCTGCGCTCTCAATGGGAGCCATCTCATCCGTCGCCCCAGATCGTTGTCATTACCGCAGGTACCGGCGGCCCCGATGCCGAGTCACTGGGTGTCGAGCAGGTTATCGTCAAACCCTTCCACGTCCGCGACCTGCTCGACGTCGTGCGCAGACTGACGCGCCCATCATAACCTCAGCCCTGGATGGAGGGTCGGGAAAGGGCCTGGTCTCTGCGTCTACCTCGCCACCACAAACTGCATGCTGCCTACCTGCTTAATCATCCCTTTCAGTTCCATCATCGTCAATGTGCTGGTCACGGTCATGGTGGGAAGGCCGGATTCGCGGATCAGTTCGTCGATGTGGCGGGGTTCGTGGTTGAGGAGGGCGAGGAGGGCGCGCTCTTCGTCGTTATCGGGCAGTATGGCCTGCATCTCGATCTGCTGCGGAATCATGAAGAGGTTGAGGTCGGTGAGGATATCGCTGACGCCCATCACCGGTCGCGCCCCGTCCTGGATGATTTTGTTGACGCCTGTGCTTTTCGTGGAGAAGATATTGCCCGGCACGGCGAAGACATCGCGCCCCTGCTCGAGGGCAAATTTGACGGTGATGAGCGCGCCGCTTTTCTCCGGCGCTTCCGTGACGAGAACGCCCAGCGAGAGGCCGGAGATGATGCGGTTGCGCGTCGGGAAATAACGGCTCTCTGGCTTCACGCCCAGCGGAAACTCGGTGATGAGCGCGCCCTGCCCGGACTCCACAATGCGCTTTGCCAGACGGTGGTTATCCGCCGGGTAGATGATATCCAGGCCACAGGCCATGACGGCCAGCGTGCGGCCACCAGCATCCAGCGCGGCTTTGTGGGCGATGGTGTCGATGCCCAGCGCCAGCCCGCTGACGATGGTCACATTGTGCGCGGCCAGTTCCCTGGCAAATTGCTCTGTCACCTGCCGCCCGTACTGGCTCGCGTTGCGCGTCCCCACGATGGCGATGGAGAACTGATCGGCCTCGGTCAGCCTGCCCGCCACGTACAACACGGGCGGCGCGTAATCAATCGCTTTGAGCAGTGGGGGATAGTTCTTATCTTTCCAGGTAATCACCGTAGCGCGCAGCTTCTCCAGACGTTCCAGTTCGCGTTGTGGCACGATATCTTTGCGCTGCCTGAGAAAGCTGTCTATCGTTCTCTGGTCGATCCCGGCCTGCGCCAGAGTCGCGCTATCGGCATTCCAGGCTGCTACGACATCATCCTGAAAGAAGGCCAGCAACTGCTTGAAGCGTTTCGGCCCGATGCCCAGCACGCGGCTGAAGGCGATCCAGTATGCCAGATCGTCCAGCGGCAGCGCGCCAGATGGATAATAGCGCGCAGACGAGTCGAAGACGGTCATGGAATATACTCCCTTTATTTATTCCTGCGGAGCCTGCCTGCGCGGCTGCTGCCCCTGATACTCCTGCCCCGGCACGTAGGGAGACTGCTGTATGGGAGCCTGCCCATTATAACTGTTGCCGTTTCCATTCATATAGCCATTGCTATTGTTCGCGTTTCCACGAAATTCTGGATAGTCGGGCCACTGTTGTGGCGGCATGTATGGCGGGCCGAAAGGCGGCTGGTGTGGTGGGCCAGAAGGCAGGTGCGCGGGGAGAGAAATCGGCCAGGATGATGATGGCGAGGCCTGCTGCCGGTTTGCCATAATGATTTGCTCCGCTGCCTGCACCGCCAGCGCCTTTTGTCGGCTGCGCCTCTGATAGATGAAGATGAAGGCGATGGCGAGGAGCGGAATCAGGATCAGCAGGACACCGGCGAAGATGAGCAGAGGGGAACTGTTGTCATTAATGGTGACCTGCACGGGATGAGGTGGCGCCGTTGGCTGAGGCGTCGGCGTCAGTTCATCGGGTGGCAGCGTTGGCGGCTGGTGCAGGTACAGATGCCACTGGTTCTCCAGATGATCCTGGTCCATGCCGATTGACAGTTTCAGATCGGTATCGAAGTCGTTGCTCGGATTGCTCATCTCCTGAATAAGCTTCGCCATTTTCGGTTGCCCGAAGGTGCTGTACATGTAGTTGATCAGGTTCCAGCTTTCCGCATAGGCCAGATATGCCTGGTCGCCATTAGCGGGGAAACTGAGTGAAATGGAATTGAGGGGCAGCAGCGATTGGGTCTTGAGCGCGTCTTGCAGCGTACTGTTCATGGCCGACTCGTGGTACTGCTGGTTGTAGACGGCCAACCCCTCATCGAACCATGTGGGTACGCTCTCCCCGTTGCCGATCAACTGATGAAAGACGAGATGGGTTAATTCGTGGGGCATGTCGCGTACCAGCGTTAGATCGCCGCTATCCATGACGACGATCTCGGCCTCATAGAGTGAGGGCATGGCGATGCCGCCGACCCATTCGTAGGTATTGGGCGAGAGCGAGCCGTGGAAATCCTCATCGGTCTGGTACACCCACAGGTTGATGGAGTGCTTCAAGCCGCCGCCAAGTGTGTGGCCGATGCGCGTGATATCGCCGCTGGCCTGCCTGAGAACAGCTTGCCCGAAATCCAGCGATCGGTTATACCAGTTAACCTGCAACTTGCCGCTGCTCAGATGCTGCCAGGGGAAGCGCGTATCGACCGTGTGGAATTGCTGCTGGCTGCCCGTGAAAGAATAGCCCGCGCTATCGGAGAGAACCCAGGAATAGGAGACGGGGGTGCCGGGCGGCACAAAGTTGTCGCCGGTCGTCTTCTCCACCCAGGTAGCAGAAATGGTATGTCCCGGCATGATCGATACCACATGCTGGGCCGATGTTCCTGTGCTGTCAGGCCCATATTGAATGTAGATGATGGCCTTGTTGATGATGGCGCTGCTATCCTGCGCGCTCATCTGAAAATCAATTGATTGCGGAAAATGGACCGTATCCGTCTCCGACGTGATCGTGATAGCATGAGCGGTAGATGAGGCTGCAAATGCTGGCATAGAGAAAACGACAGGCGCGAACATGGCGACAAGCAGCCAGCACAGCAAACGCAATAGTGATATCCGGGCGCGGCGCGCGAACATGCGATGACCCCTCCCTTGAGCTTATCCAGATTATGCCCCTATTGTACATGACTTAGCAAGCATCTTCAAATGTTTCGATAAACAATAGACAAGTTGGCTAGTGGGGCGCGGTGCGGTGGCCGAAAAAGGCTACCCTGTTAATGCCGCTTCTCTCATCCGTTGAGAAGAAATGAGCCGAACAGTAAAGCGGATAGCGGGGTGTTGGGAAGTGGTCGCAACGGCTCCACCTTTTCCCGGAGAACGCAAACTGGCAAATTCGCTCGTTCTTTCTGAAAGAAGAACACTATAGCAGCGTCATTTGATGCCAGACAGAGAGGGAACCGCGTGGCTCCTGATGTTATGAAGGATGACGGAGAGTATGGATAACAATACCTGGAATCAACAACCCTACGGGCCGGATGGCTCTCCTGCTAACGGTTATGGCAATGGGAACGGCTACGCGCCTGGCAATAACGGACATGCACGCTCAGGCAGCCTGCTGCGGGACTACCGCCAGCAACAATCTCAGCATGGCATGCAGCAGTATGTGCCGCCCTCGACGCCAGCTTCTCAGGGATTACCTCCCCCGTACTCCTCGGTTCCCGCGCAGCAATCGCCACTACAGCCCATGTCACCGCTCCAGGCACCTGTGCAGCCGCCCGCCGAACTCTCGCCGCGTGGCTGGCCGCCCTCGCAGGGCTATCCTTCCCCACCGAGGCCGCAGGGATTTTTCGCCAGTACCATGCAGATGGTGCGCAGCTGGTCGGGCAAGATCATGGCGGTTCGCCAGGCGCCGCCTCCCGTGCCGGAGCCGCTGGTGATCTATCATCCTTCAATGCCTGAGCAGCCGACGAGGGCAAAACCCTGGAAGCGTTCGCGTACTGTACGCATTGCCATGCGCATGAAGCATCGCCGCGCTCGCTGGCAGCGCAGCCAACCCAACGCGAAGAAGATTGCCGTAGGTATCCTGATCGCCTTTTGCCTTCTGCTCGTCGTCTCGCTCTCATCGGGCAGCGCCTACGCCTATGGCTACTATCAGAGCCAGTTGCCGCGCCTGCAGGGGCTGGCAAACCAGCAGACCGAGCAGACCACGCGCATCTATGATCGCAACAGCGTCCTGCTCTATGAAGCCTACGCCGCCGGTGGGCGCAGCACACCTGTTACCTACAAATACATTCCACAGGTCATGCAGGACGCGATGATCGCCGCCGAAGACCACACCTTCTGGACCAACTCCGGCATCGACCCGCAGGGTATCCTGCGCGCCGCCACCGAATACGCCTCGTCCGGCTCCGTGCAAAGCGGCGGCAGCACCATCACGCAGCAGGTCGTCAAAAACATGACCCACGACACGGATGTCTCGCTCAGCCGTAAAATTCCCGAAGCGGCGCTGGCCATCGGCATGACGCAGCAGTACCCGAAGTGGAAAATTCTGGAAATGTATTTCAACATTGCCCCCTTCGGCGCGCAGGATATCGGCGTCGAGGCCGCAGCCCGCGATTTCTTCGGCTTGCAGCCGCGCTGCGATAAAAATTTCAACTGCATTCCCGCTATTTACTACCTGGGCTACAACAGCAAAGGGCAGTATGATCCCCTGCTGGCGCTGGCCCGCGCTTCGCTGCTGGCCGGCATGCCGCAGAACCCGCCTGGCTACGACCCCACCATCAGCCCGACCAACAAGCAAAACGCCCTGGCGCGCCAGGACTACGTACTGAACCAGATGCTGGCTATGGGCATGCAGGTGCAGGGCCTGGGGCCAATCACCCCTGCTATCATCCAGCAGGCCGAGGCGCTCACCGCAAAAATGCCCTTCAAACCCTACCAGCACAACATCAAAGACCCGCACTTCGTTTACTGGGTCATCCAGCAACTGGAAACCGCCCTCGGCGGCGGCGACCCGCAGAAAGGCGTCCAGGCCTTCGTCGCCGGTGGCTTCAACATCCGCACCACCATCGACTCCAACCTGGAAGCCTATGTCGAACATGCGGTGTATCGCCACCTTTATGAGCCAGAATACCAGCCTTTTGTCGGTGATAATGGCCCTCTCGCTACTCTCCATAATGTCAAAGACTCCGCTGTCGTGGTGATGAACGCAAAGACGGGCGAAATCCTGGCTATGGACGGTAGCGCCAACTTCAATGATACTTCACCGCAGGTCGCCGGGAATGTGAACGCGGCCCTTGCCCCCCGTCAGCCCGGTTCATCGTTCAAACCCGTTGTCTACACCACCGCCTTCGATATGGGCTGGTATCCCGGTCTGGTAGTGCCGGATAGGCTTACATACTTCCCCATTAATGGGTACCAGGACCCCAATGGCAACCTTCAGGCTTCAACGTATCATCCGACTGATTACGGCGCAACCTACCACAATATGAGTTCTACTATTCGCCTTGATCTGCAAAACTCATTCAACGTGCCGGCAATCAAGGCCTTTGAGTATGCCGGTATGGATAACGTGGTGAACATGGCCCGCCGCTTCGGCATTACCGCCATCGATGACGATGTCGCTCAATACAATCAGATTCACCACACCCACAATACTATTGCTCAAGTCTTTGGCCCTTCGATGGCCCTCGGCACGGCTGGCATTCCCCTGATCCAGATGGTTGGAGCCTACCAGGTCTTCGCCAACCAGGGCAGACGTATCCCGCCCGTCGGCATTCTGGATATCTGGGATAATTATGGACACCATATCTACCATTACGATACAACCCACCCGCCGAGCTTCCCGGTCATTAGCCCCCAACTTGCCTTCTTGATGACTTCTATTCTCGATGATGAGCAGTCTCGTGCGCTTGAGTTTGAGAACGATCATGTTCTCTCCATGTGGGACTGGCAGGCCGTTGATGGGCAGATTCACCAGGTCGCGGCTAAGACGGGTACAACGGATAATTTCCAGGATAACTGGACAATCGGGTATACGCCCGATGTGGTGGTTGGCGTCTGGTCCGGGAATGCCGATGGAGAGTTCTTTAAAGGGAATGTTGTTGGTATCACCGGCGCCGCTCCCATCTGGCACGATGTAATGGAGCATGTCATGGGACGGCACGACCCCGGCCTGAATGCTCCCTACTTCAACTTCCATTTCAAAGATAATACATTTCCTCAGCCAGCCGGTGTAGTGCAACAGTCAACCTCGTCCGTTACCGGCCTTATGGGTAGCGGTACCTATGACTGGATGCTCACTACCGATGTCCCGCAGCAGACTGGCCTGCCGCCCGCTACAAATGGGAATGGCAATGGGAACACGAAAGGGCCTGGCAATAACAATGGGACGCCGTGATGGCCACTAAGGGTATCTCCTTGCCTGTGTCGGCATCTGTGGAATATCATGTCGCCCATATTGGGCGAGCGGGTCACAACGTGAGGCTACAGGAAGCCGTATTGAGTGATTAAACACGGATTCAGCGCACGAGAAATGGCCGCTACCTGTTTCCAGATAAGGAAACGGCCTCTGCGTAAGCGCACGCAGTGCCAGCAAAAGCGAAGGCAAACTTCACAAAGATGGAATAGACAGGCAGTCCTTTTTCCCAGATAATTGGAGACAAGGAATCAGGCGGGAGCGTCAGGAGAAGACGGCCTGGCTAAGGCAGGCCGCAGACTCTCCCGCGGGGCAGCACCAGGCAGGTCGAGGACCTCCTCTCAAGAGAAAACGCCATAGCAGCCAGCGACAGAGAGGAGCGCCGAAGCAGAGCCCAGTTTGCGCTGCCGCTGTCGGCGCAGCCGACGAATGGCCACCGAAGCCAGCCGCTCTCCCGCCTGCAAACGATAGACTTGCGCCGTATTGAAGGCCAAACAGGTCAAAGTTGTGCGCCCCAGCGCCGCCGCAAAATCGCGTCCCCGCCGCTGCTTCTCGAGCCCCCCGCCCTCTTTGAGTTCCCGAAAGCCATCATCCTCAATGTGCCAGGGCGGACCAAACGCCTGCAAGTTTGTCGTGTCGATGCCATGCCATCTTCTTCCTCCTCTATGAGAACTTCCCTTCTAATTTATCACCTCCTCCCAGTTATCTCCAATTATCTAATGCCAGGCTGTGAAACTTGACAAATCGCCATAATGCGCGTATATTCCTACTCAAAGAGTATGCAGTCGTGCTACAACATTTACACGCGGCTGTATTGAGTGACAGGAAAGAGAATGACGACAATCATGCAGGGTAAGCAGCGCATCTCTATGTCTATGCTTACCGGTATGCCCATGGCATACCGGCAATTGTCGCTGCTCTCCCGATATCAAGCGGTATAAGCACATTGGAGCTGACTCAGGGGCGCGGGCGACAGACCTGCGCCCCTTTCTTTTTACCCGCCGGACGATTCTCATGGCGCGCTTTTTTTGACAGAACAGAATTGAGGTGAAACATGGCAAGCACAAATTCGCATACTCAGGAGGAAGAGACTCCTGAAGGCAAACCCTATTACATCACGACCGCCATCGACTATCCCAACGCGGAACCGCACATCGGCCATTCTTTAGAGAAGGTCGCCGCCGACGTGGTGGCCCGCTATCACCGCTTGCAGGGGCAGGAAACCTTCTTCAGCATGGGGGTAGACGAGAACAGCCAGCACGTAGTGCGAGCCGCCAGCGAACATGGCGTTCCGCCGGTGGAGTGGATCGACCGCATGGACAAAGCCTTCCGGCTCGCCTGGAGCAAGCTAAACATCTCGTATGATTACTGGATTCGCACGCGCTCGGAAGAGCATTTTCGCGCCTCACAGGAGATGTTCCGACGGGCGCAGGAGCGCGGCGACATCTACAAATCCACCTATGCCGGCTGGTACTGTCCGAACGACAACACCTTCTATACTGAGGAGGAACTGGTCAACGGCAGGTGTCCGAACCACCCCTCAATTGTGCCGGAGTGGGTCGAGGAGGAAAATTACTTTTTTGCCCTCTCGAAGTACAGCGATCGCCTGCTGGCGCACATCACCGCGTACCCGGAGTTTATCGTGCCGGCCAGCCGACGCGCCGAGGTGCTGGGCATGCTGCGCCAGGGGTTGCGCGACTTCTCCGTCTCGCGCCTTGTGCGTCCCGGTGCGCAGCACTGGGGCGTCCCCGTGCCGGGCGATGAGCAGCACGTCCTCTACGTCTGGTTCGACGCCCTGACCAACTACGTCACCGCCGTCGGCTTCCCGGATAATATGGAGCAGTTCGCGCATTACTGGCCTGCCAGCGCGCACGTCATCGGCAAGGACATCACGCGCTTCCACTGCCTTTACTGGCCCGCCATGCTTATGTCCGCCGGGCTGCCCCTGCCGGAGCAGGTAGCAGTGCATGGTTTCATGACGCTCGAAGGGCAGCGCATCTCCAAAACAACGGGCAATATTATCGACCCCGTCGCCCTCGTCGACGAGTTCGGCGCCGACGCCGTGCGCTATTACCTGACGCGCAACCTGTCCTTTGCCTCCGACGGCGATTTTTCGCGGGCCGGACTCGTGCGCCACTACAACGATGAACTCGCCAATGACCTGGGAAACCTGCTCAACCGTGTCGTCTCGATGGTCAAACGCTATTGCGGCGGCGCCGTCCCCGCGTCAGGAGCGGCAGGCCCCTTAGAGGAAGAGATGCAACAACTCGCGGCAGAGACGCGCCGACGGGCGGCGGAGGCCATCGAAGCCTGGGATCTCGGCGCCGGGCTCGGCGCCATCTGGTCCTTCGTGCGCCGCACCAACCAGTACATCGAGCAGAACGAACCCTGGAAACTGGCCGGTCAGCCAGAGCAAGCAGAACGGCTGAACACCGTCCTGCACACGGCGGCGGAAGCCTTGCGCCTGCAAGCCATCCTGCTCGCTCCCTACATCCCCACCAGCGCCGACCGCATTCTCGCCCAGCTCGGCCTGGAACCCGTTAGCTTCGGCGCGTGGGTAGGACGCGGCACGTGGGGCAGCGAGCCGCTAACACGGGTTGTGGGCGGGAAGCTGCTGTTCCCGCGCATTGAACAGGCGGAATAATCGGGGGCGTAAAGGTATAGAGGACTGATCCAGAAACACACGCCCAGAAACCTTGACAGATCGCAACATTTCCGGTTATGCTTCTTGCAAGCAGTTTATCAGTGAGCATACTTACATCGAAAGATAAGAGGATAACGACCGTGCAGTGTAATGGTGTCTCATTTGTACACATTACCCTTACCTCCGAATACTACATGCCCGTGGTGGCATGCAGCCGGTCGTCGCTGTCCTCTTCTCGATGCACGCTTACTTGAGCGATTATCAAATCCCGTAGAAGCATCCGTTGGGGGCGCAGGCGACAGACCTGCGCCCCCAACTTTTTTGTATTGATCTTGTTTGTGCAAATTGGTGAGTTCCAGCAGTTCGGAGGAGGAAAACGATGGCAATAGTCGAGGTTGAAGCGTTACGGAAGACGTTTAGAAGTCGGCAGCGCGGGGCGGGGCTGGTCAATAGCCTGCGCTCGTTTGTCGCGCCGCGCTATCGCGAACGCGAGGCTGTGAAGGGCATTAGCTTTGCACTGGAGCCGGGCGAGGTGCTGGCCTTTATTGGTCCCAACGGCGCGGGCAAGTCCACCACCATCAAGATGCTCACCGGAATCCTCTATCCTACGGCTGGCAGGGTGCAGGTACTGGGCCTCACGCCCTGGCGGCAGCGGCGCGCGCTGGCCTATCATATCGCCAGCGTCTACGGGCAGAAGTCGCAGTTGTGGTATCATTTGCCGCCTCAGGACACGTTTGATCTACTGGCGCGCATCTACGAACTGGATATGGCGGAGTATCGCAAGCGCCGCGCCTTCCTGGTCGATGTCTTCGATATCGGCGAATATATGTCCACGCCCGCGCGCAAACTGAGCCTCGGCGAGCGCATGCGCTGCGAGCTGGCGGCGGCCCTGCTGCACAAACCCGCGATTGTCTTTCTGGACGAGCCAACCATTGGCCTGGACGTGATCGCGCGCCAGCGTATCCGCGACCTGATAGGCCAGCTCAACACGGAGGAGGGCCTGACTGTCTTCCTGACCTCGCACGACGCGGGTGACATCGAGCAGGTCTGCCGCCGCGCCATCGTCATCAATCACGGCGAGATTATCCTGGACGCGCCCGTTTCGCGGCTCAAACGCGACTACCTGAAGGCGAAGACGGTTGACCTGCTGCTGGAAGGCTCGGCGGAGTCGCTGCTGAAAATGGATAGCGAGAGCGAGCAGCCGCGCCTGAGCGTGCGCGCGCCCTCATCCATCCACGAAGAGATCGTGGAGACGCCGGGCGTGC
Source organism: Chloroflexota bacterium (assembly GCA_902810755.1). The sequence continues at coordinate 29,731 of CADDYT010000040.1, read as the reverse complement.
GCGTCCTCAAGGCAAAGGGACACGGCCTGAAGCTGGAGGTCGATACCGCGCAAACGCCGCTGGAGCCGATCATCGCCGCCATCATGCAGCACTCGCACATACTCGACATGACCATCGCCGACCCGCCGATGGAGGAGATCATCGCCGCCATTTACAGTGAGGAAGGCAAGTCAAGGCAAGGGGAGCAAGAGCAGGTAGTGCAAGAACCGGAGAACATTGAGGAGGTGGCGTCATGATTTCAATCCCAAACGGGAGGTCAGGAAAGGGTCCAGTCCTTGCTGCTTCTCTCTGGCGGAAGTATACCATTAGATCCGAAAAGATCAAGTGCAAAGGTGCTACCACGCTGGCCGACAGCAAAATCGGCAAAAGGAGCGAATAGATGGATACAACACTGGCGCGTTTGCGCCCCCGGCGCAGCGTATGGCAGCGAACAGGCTCAGGGCTGCAAAAGTACATGGCCGTGCTGCGCGTGAGCGCGGCTAACAACCTGGCTTACATGATGGAGGTCTTTTTCCGCGCGCTGCTGCTGGTCGTGCTGGTCTTCATCCTGGCGCAGTTGTGGAAGACGACCTTCTCGGCGCGGGGCGCGCACATCCTGAGCGGCTTCAGCATAGGCGATATGATCTGGTATCTGGCGGCTGCCGAGACGATTGCCATGTCCATGCCTGCGCTCACCCGACGTATCGATATGGAGGTGCGTTCGGGCCAGCTCGCCTACCTGCTGGGGCGGCCCTGCAACTACGTCCTCTACAATTTCGCGCAATACCTGGGCGAGCGTGTCGTGCGCATCGCCATCAACGGCGCGGTCGCGGCTGCCCTGGCTTTTGTGATTGCTGGCTTGCCGCATTTCACCTGGCAGGGCTTTCTGGCGTGGCCGCTGCTGGCCTTCCTGGCTGTCTGCATCGATTTCACCGCCTACTTCAGCATCGGCCTGCTGGCCTTCTGGTCGGAGGAGACGCAATCGTTCTCGCTGATCTTCAGCCGCTTGACGCTGGTGCTGGGCGGCGTGCTGGCCCCGCTGGACATCTTCCCGCAGCCGTTGCGCAACATCGCGCAGGCGTTGCCCTTTAGCACCATTCTCTACGGCCCGGCGCGCACGCTGGTGCATTTTGACGCGGGCTACCTCGGCTTCCTGCTGGTGCAGCAGGCTCTCACGCTGCTCGGGGGAACACTGATTCTGATGGCGATTTACTCGATAGCCATCCGGCGCGTCAACATCAATGGAGGCTGAGCATATGAACATCATCAAAGCAGTTGTCAGCACGCTGCGTTTCGTCAGGGCATACCTGGCCGCGAACGTGCAGGCGGCGATGGAGTATCGCGCCGCGTTCTGGGTGCAGATATTCGCGATGGCGGCCAACGATAGCCTCTGGCTGTTCTTCTGGTGGAACTACTTCCGCCAGTTCCCGCTGACGCACGGCTGGCAGAACACCGATATCGTCATTCTCTGGGCGGTCTCCGCCTGCGGTTTCGGCATCGGCATGGCCGTGTTCGGCAACGCGCCCAGACTGGCCTCAATTATTATGACCGGCGGCCTGGATGCCTACCTGGGCATGCCGCGCAACGTGCTGCTGCACGTCTGTATCGCCTCAACCGACCCGTCGGCGTGGGGAGATGTGCTGTTTGCCGTCGGGGCCTACCTGCTCTTGCTGCGCCCGGATATCTGGCACTTCGCCCTGTTCGTCCTGCTCTCGCTGCAGGTCGCGCTGATCTTCGTCTCGTTCCTGGTCATTCTCGGCTCGCTGGCCTTCTTCCTGGGCAACACCGAAGGCATAGCGCAGCAGATGATGGGCGCGCTGATCTCCTTCAGCACCTACCCGATGACGATTTTCAGCGGCGTTGTGCGCCTGCTGCTCTTCACCGTTGTCCCGGCGGGCTTCATCTCCTTTATTCCGCTGCAACTACTGCACCAGTTCACCTGGCCCCTGCTCGGCGCGATGGTCGGCTTCACCACGCTGATCGTGCTTGTCGCCACCGCCATCTTCTCGCTGGGTCTGCGCAGGTATGAGAGTGGGAATTTGCTGGGAATGCAGAATTAAAGCGAGGTTGGTAAGGATGGAGCGGCAGGGCGACCCTGCCCTCGCCACGTAGCTCTTTCCCCCTTCCTTCCTTACAGGTACTGCTTGAACCAGCGCACCATGCGCTCTTCCAGGTCAAGCAGGTGTTTTTGCTCTCTGGGGCCGTGACCTTCGCGGGGGTAGATGACCAGTTCGGTGGGGACGCCGCGTTCGCGCAGGGCGCGATAGAAAGCATATGCCTGGTTGACGGGGACGCACTCGTCCTTCTCGCCATGCACGATCAGCGTGGGGGTGGTCACGCGAGCGGCGTAGGTGATGGCCGAGCGGTCGCGGTAGGCTTGCGGGTTTTCCAGCATGTCCGCGTTGATGAAGCGTTTATCCCAGTCGGGGATGTTGGATTGCGCGTGGAAGCTGTGGAAATCGCAGATGCCCGCGCCCATCAGCGCCGCCTTGAAACGGTCTGTCTGCGTCACTGCCCACGCCGTCATGAAGCCGCCGTAGCTCCAGCCCATAATGCCGACGCGATTGGGGTCGACTACGCCCTGCCGGATCAGGTAATCGATGCCGCGCATGATGTCCTGAAAATCCTTGCCGCCCATATCGCCCAGCACGGCATTGGAGAAGGCAGTGCCGCGCCCCTGGCTGCCGCGAATATTGGGTTCCAGCACGGCAAACCCTGCCGAGGCCAGCAATTGCCCCCAGAAGCCCCAGCTATCGGTGTAGGCTGCCGATGGCCCGCCATGCACATGCACGATCAACGGCGGCAGGGTGTTCTCCTCTGTGTGTGGCGGCAATGTCAGCAGCGCATCGATCTGCCAGCCATCCACGCTTTCGTAGCGAATGCGCCTCGTGGGGCCGAGCGCGAAGGTCTCTTCCGCGATGGGATTGAGCCGCGTGAGTCTGCGCCACTCGATGCTGTCGGTATTGCCATCCTTACCCGTCAACTCACCGAACCAGACATCATAGGGATGGTCGTGCGTCGAGTGCGTGACGGCTATGCTGCGCAGGTCGCGTGCGGCAGAGAAGCGCGGACCGGAGCCTTCACCGATCACAAAATCCGGGGCAAGGGCGTGTATCTCGCCGCTGCTCTCATCCAGAATGCCGATCTGGCCGGTCACGCCCGACCACGCGGCGTAAAGCATGCGCCTGCCATCGGGGAACCAGCGCACGTGGCTCAAGCTGATCGCGCTATCGGGCGTGAGGTTGCGCGCCTCACCGCCCTCAACTGCCTGCACATAAATGTCTCCGCCGACCAGCCCGCGATCGCTCCACTGCCCGGTAACGTAGGCGATGCGGCTGCCATCCGGCGACCACGTGAGGCTGCTGGCCTGCCCCGTCAACTGCGAAATTTGCCGTACCGCGCCGCCGCTCGCCGACACAACGCCTACCTGCCCGTTATACCAGTCCGTCTCATCCGGCCCCATCGAGTAGTAGACAGCAATCTGCTTCCCGTCCGGCGACCAGGCATATTCCCAGACCGTAAGATTATCGGGCGTGACCGCTTCGGGGATATCGTAGCCGGGGCGTACCGTCCATAGTCTGCGGTGGCGGGCTGGCGTGACCACAAGCGGGTCTTCCTGCGGCTCCGCGCCTTCCAGCGAGATGAAGGCGATACGGTTGCCATCCGGCGACCATGCCACATCGCTCACCCCGTTCGGCATCGTACACACCTGCTTCGCCTCGCCGCCCTGCGCCGCAATAACATACAACTGCGGCTTATCCTTCTCGCCCGCCCCTGCCGAAGCGTAGGCAATCGACGCGCTATCCGGCGACCAGGATGGGAACAAATCCTCTCGCGGCCCCTTCGTCAGCGGCTGCGCCTCTCCCCTGCCCGATGTTTCCACCGTCCAGATGCGTACCCGCTCCTTTGGCTGTTCCGCCACAAATTCCGACAGCAAAAACGCCACGCGCTGCCCATCCGGCGAAATCGTCGCCTCGGTCGCCCAGCGCACGCTCAACGACATCCCCGGCGTAATCGGCACCCGTGCCTGTGTCCCCGTCTCGCTCACGCTTGTATGGGAAACGCTGCTTGCGCTCTGAGTAGTAATGCTTTGTGATGTGTCCATGAAAAGAACTCCTGCTTGCTTCGATAACTGAAGAACGTTGCGCCCTCGTGATATACTTATGCCAGAACATAAGAAAAGAGGAAGCCAGATGATTGAAGCCGTTGATAATTGTATCTCTTCTCCTATGGGTTCTTCAAGCAACGGTTCTTCGAATACGAAGAGGGAAGCTCTTTACAGAAAGTTCCGGTCAAAAATTTCCATAAATCCGGCGCTTGATCGCGCCTTAGTGAGCTTCCAGGCAAATAAAAACGGCTCCTTCACCAACTGGTTTAAGTACAGAGAGGGCTTCTCTGAATCGCTGGTTGTGTACCTGCTCCAGTATTTGAATATGCGGCCTGGTATCCTGCTTGACCCCTTCTCCGGTGGCGGCTCAGCCCTCTTTGCTGCAAGTAGTCTGGGCTGGCAAACGAAGGGAATAGAGGTTCTTCCTGTTGGCATCTATGCTACCCAGGCGAGGGTACACTTATGCTCTTGAACTGGTCTATCTCGGTTGCGATGAAGATAAAGTCAAGCAATTGCGCCAGGCCATGCTTTCCTGTACCGGAGAAAATAAAGATAAAAGGGAAAAAATGTATAAACTGTATAGCGGACTGGCGAAAGAGGCGGAATTTCGTCGAGTTGAGGAGGTATTCCAGTGTCAGGAGGCATTGCGCGAAGTATTATCCGTTCTTGAGCAGTATCGAGATCAGGGCCAGTTGAATAATACCAATATTGTCAGGATGGTGCGCAACTATTTCTATGAGATGTGCTTTGTCATTTATGAGATGGCGCGACTACTCAAACGCGGTGGAAGCGTTATTATGGTCAATGATAATGTTCGCTATGCTGGCGAAGAGGTGCCGGTAGATCTCATCCTCTCGAATATGGCAGAAGCTTTCGGATTGACGACGCGCCATATCTGGACACTGGAACGCGGGAAGGGAAACAGCAGTCAGCAGATGGGAAATCATGGCCGTACTGAACTGCGCAAGTGTGTCTACGTGTGGGAGAAACGGGACTTTTCGCTGTTGTTGTCAGAGGAACAGGTAATCGACTAATGTAGTATTCAACCTGGATTTCTGGTTGGGAGAACCAATCGTGCGAGAACTTTTTCAAGAACTATTACAGCGACTGGAACAGGGTGAGACGGTGGCGATGGCGACGGTGGTGAAGCGCAAGGGATCAGTGCCGCGTGAGGTGGGGGCGAAGATGCTGGTGCTGCGCGGCGGCAAGATCAGCGGCACCGTCGGCGGCGGCTGCGGCGAGGCCGAGGTCTGGCGCAGCGCCCTCAACGTCATCGATACGCGGCGTCCGAGCATGGTGTCTGTCGACCTCACGGAAGAGATTGCGCTGGAGAGCGAGGGTGTCTGTGGCGGCATCTTCGATGTCTTTGTCCAGCCCTGGTTCAACGCTGATGTAGCGGAACCTGAGCAGCCATCAATGCGGGATTACGCGCAGGCCATCAACGAATCGCTACAGGGTGAGCAGGCATGTGTGCTTGCTACGGTCATCGCTGCCGGTGGGGCATGGCGTTCGGCCATCGGTCAGCATATGCTCATCCACGAAAGTGGCGCCACCCTGGGTGGTCTTGCTCTTACCGGAGCGGAAGCGAGCATGACAGAGCAAATCACCCGGGCGGCGCAAAAGGCCATTCTCGTCGGCAAACCGCATGTCGAAACCATTGGCAATGCAGAGGGCCGCAAAATCAAAACGGGTATAGTAGGGCCAACCCTTGCGGTTGGCCTGGGGAATGCGGTTGGCCTGGGGAATGCGGTTGGCCTGGGGAATGCGGTTGGCCTGGAGGGTGCGACCGGTCTGGAGACGGATGCCTGGGCCGAAATATTCATCGAGCCGTTCATTCCGCCGCCCGTGCTGCTCATTGCCGGTGCTGGCCACATTGCCGCGCCGCTGGCCGCGCTCGGCAGCCTGATGAACTTCTCCGTCAGCGTCACCGATGACCGCGCCTCGTTTGCCAATCGCGAGCGTTTCCCTGCCGCGAAGCAGATTCTGGTTGGCGACATCGAATCCATCCTGCGCGGCTATCCCATCACGCCGCGCACCCATATCGTGCTGGTCACACGCGCCCACGCCCATGACGTACATGGCCTGCGCGCCGTCATCGATTCATCGGCGGCCTACATCGGCATGATCGGCAGCCAGCGCCGCGTCTGGGCCGTCTTCAAACTGCTCCACGACGAGGGCGTTCCGGCAGAAAAACTCGCAAGAGTGCGCGCCCCCATCGGCCTCGATCTCGGCGGTAGCACGCCGGAAGAGATCGCTCTGTCCATCATGTCCGAAATCATTCTCCTGCGCCATCACGGCAGCGGGCAACCCATGTCTGATGCATTGCGCAATCGCTTTATGGAAAGGTTGCGTCGGCTGGATGAAGGTGAGGGGGAAGAGGAAAGATAGCATGTTTTTTGCAGAAGTAGCTGGCCCGCATATCACCCGATTTCTCCCGCAATCCATGCGGCCAGCATCACGCGACATCGGGCCAGCGCCTCTTCAGCTTCCGTGAGGGCCGTTTCAACCTCTACAAAGCACTCTTCAGGGACGATATCCAGGTAGCTGGCCGTCGTATGGAACTTGAACAGAGCCACGCTCAACCTGTAGTGAACCTCGTTCACTGTTCTCATCAAGCTGCCCGTGATTTCCTGTTTTTTCCCACGATGTCATACTTTACCCCTCTCTGCTGTACGAAAAAATATTGTTGTAGCAATATGTTTTACCAATACGTATTAATAATACGCTGCTAGTAGTTGTCTGTCAAGATAAAATGAGAGGAAAATAGAGATGGTGAAGGTATTCATGCGGGTCCGCTTACACATCAGGGAAATTGCTGAACAGCGCAATATAACTCGTACCAGATTATCACGACTTGCAGACCTGAATTATGCAACCGTTTATGCTCTATGGTCAGGCGAAGTAGATGATGTCTATGTAACCACACTTGGTAAGATTGCAAAGGCGCTCAAAGTACCAATAACTGATTTATTTACGCTTATCGATGAAGAAAACGAATAAAGCCAGCAGAATGAACAATCTGCTGGCTTTTATGTTAGACTTATCGGCCAGGGTAACATGAAGCTGGAAGCTTACTTCGCGGGGCGTTTGCGCGAGAGAAGCCAGAGCAGGCCGAGCGTCACCAGCAGAAGGATGGCGGCCAGCCCGACCAGGGCCGTGAGCAGGGTGAGCGATGATGGGCCTGTTGTCTGCTGCGTGGCAGGTGGAGTAGAGGCAGTGGCGGGCGGATAGAGGCCGGTGATGATGAAGCGCGGCTTCCCGCCAACAGCGATGCTGGTGACGATGCTGCGCGCCGGGACATCGAGCATGACAACCTGACCGTTAGCGAGCGCCACGAAGCCGAGCTGCCCGTCGCTGGTGATGGCGACCGACTGCGGGGAGCTGCTCAAAGGGAAGGTGCGCGCCGGTTCCTGCGGCATGGGCGTCGTTTGCGCGGTGACGGGAACCAGGATGTCGAGCCGGTTGTGCTGGCGGTCGGGAACGTAGACCTGCCCTGTGTTGGCGTCGTAATCCATCGGGCCAAATTGGCCGCCGCTGAGCAGGGTGCGGAAGACGCGCAGCGTGTTCAGGTCAACGGCGACGACGCTGCCCTGGCGGGTGGTGGCATAGGCGGTAAAACCTGCTGGAATGCTAATGTATTGTGGGCCGCCCGCCATAGGAACTGTGCCAAGCAGGTTCCCATCAGCATCGAAGACAGTGAGTTGTGTGCTGCCCGTAATCCAGATCTGATTGGGTGTTAAGGGGGTAGCGTTTGTCGCCGTTGATGCCGCCACTGCCAGTCCATAGACTGGTTCGTGCGTCTGGAAGGTGCGCTCTATTCGGCAGGTCGAAGGATCAAGGGCACGCACGCTTGTATCGCCCGGCCCGCCCACATACAACACGCTGGCATCCAGACTGAGCGCCATAGATGATGGCTGGCCTGGCAGACTGGCGGTGCAGATGGTCGCGCCCGTCTTCGCGTCGAGTACCGAGACCTGGCCGAGCGCGGGCTGCGTGACATAGAGGGCATGGCCGTCGAGACTGAGGAGAACGGAGTGCGGCTCTCCCGCCAGCGCCATCGTTCTGGTCACACGCCGCTGCGCGATGTCGATGACGCTGACGCCCTGTCCCCCGCCTGCCACGTAGGCAAGCTGGGGTGCGCCCCCATCGGCGCGAGCCGCTGGAGAGGACATTATCAGGAGCAAGCACAATATTAAAAAGGAGTAGAGGTAGCAATATATGCGCCTTATACGAATCAACATTCTGTCTACCTTTTCAACCTGCCTTTGAAAACCAACGCCCCGACTATGTTGTGCTATGACAAACGCTCCTTCGCGTGTCATGAGAGCGCCGCGATGGAGCCAGGACGCAGGCCAGCTACGCCTCTACTAACCACGGAGCGTCGCGGAATAGCCGCAGGTTGATAGGGGCGCAGCTCGCCTGCGCCCTATAGGCTCTGTACCCTGGCTCACCTCGACATTATATCGAATTCAGCCATTGAGGACAAGGGCCGGGACTTTTCGGAAGTGAAATAGCTATTTGGTATGATGATATGATAAGCCGGCCTGAAAAACCATTGACAGGGATAAAATTTTATGTTACGCTTGCCTGTGTACCTCAACAAATTAGAGGATGGCTCTATTCTCTCTATGAGAGATATGAATAGAGACGTTCAACTGGTGCAATGCTCAATAGCCGTAACTCATTGCTTGGCGGCAGGTATGCCGTCGGTTCTCGCGTCAAAATCTACATATGAAGGAGGATTGCAATTGAGACAGCATTCATCAGGCACAGTTATTGTCGGTTTATTTGTCGCACTCGTGCTGGGTTTCGGCCTGTTTGCCGGAATTGTCCTGAGCATGCAATCGGCAGGGGGACTTGGCTACGAACCGGCTCCACTCCAGGCAAAGAAAACAGGCCCCAACAGCGCAGAGCTGGACCTTTCCACCTATCCTGACAGTATGGTGTGTCACCCCAACGCGCCAGAGCCAGAAATTGAGTGGGTCAGCTACTGCGCAACCGGTATCAGCGGCCCCAATACCACCTATGAGCTGCCCCCCAACAGCCTCATCACCGTCGTCATCAAGCAGTACGATAGTGCTTCCGGCCTGTACAACGACTTCTTCTCGACGGTACAGGGAACGGTGGGGAACACGATGGTCGTCAACGGGCAGACCATGAGCGGAATCAAAGCGGATGATGCCGCCCATACCTTCGTTATCCAGTCCTCGCCCGAGGAAACGGCACCGATCTATATCAATGTTCCACTTCCTGGTGTTCCAGACAACGCGCCCAATGCCGTGACTATCAATGGCAACCCCTATCCGAAGCCTAATGTCATCACCTTCCAGTTCCGCACGGGGCCTGCCGGTCACACCTACATCTGGCACTGCTATGTTCCCTGTGGCAATGACCGCGAAACTCCCTACGGGTTTAGCGGCCCGATGTCTACCACCGGCTTCATGGCGGGCAAAATCATCGTCGCCAGTTATTAAGGTAAGGAGGAGAAGATGGCTGAACCCAATATCGAGGGCAATGGTGGTGGCGCAACACCGGCACGCAGCGGACCCAATCATATTCGCCGCGCCATTATCCTCTGGGTGGTACTCTCTATCATTGGTATCGTGCTGGTGATCGTCACGACGCCCGTCGTGCTACCGCCTTCGGCAAGTGGGCTGGGAAATGCCGATAATTTCACTATGGCCATGCTGACCGTTCTCTCGGTGCCGGTGGCGCTGTTCGTGTTCGTCTTTCTCGGCTACAGTGTGTTCGCTTTCAAAACCAACGGCAGGCCGACGGAGGATGCGGTTCCCGATAAGCCCAGGCCCGGTTTGCAGATCAGCTTCATGGGTGTGACCAGCGCGCTCTGCCTGTTCCTGGTCATCTGGGGTCTATTCGCCTTCTACCAGGAGAGTTCTGCATCTTCACCCAGACCGCTAGTTATTCACGCAACGGCACAGCAATGGATGTGGACGTTTAGCTACGACAATGGCGCTACCAGTGCTGGCGCTCAGGTGATTGAGCTGCCGGTAAATCAGCCGGTAGTGTTTGAAGTCACCTCGAAGGATGTCTTGCACGGCTTTGCCATTCGCGCACTGGGCATACGTGTCGATGCTAACCCTGGCGAGGTGACTACCACGCCACAGGTGACGCCAACGCAAATTGGTAGCTACCTGGTCCAATGCGTTGAGTTATGCGGTCTTCTTCATTCCTACATGTGGGAGGCTGTAAATGTGGTTTCTCCTCAGGATTTCAATACCTGGGTGATCAGTCACGGAGGAAACCCGAATAGTCAAGGAGGAAACCCATGAGCGAAGCGACCCAGGTCAGACGCTCGAGTCTTATCAGTAATCTCTTCCCCAGTGTCGTGTCCGGCATTATTCTCGGCGTGATCGGAGCTGTTGTATGTGGTCTGGTGGTCGGCGCCCTCGTGCAGGACAACCAGGATGCGGCGGTGGTGGCCGCCTATACCGGCTGGACGATTTTCTTCTTTATCGGCATCGGGGCATTCAACGGAGTCTGGAAGTGGGGCTTTGCACGTCGCGATCCCACCCATGCCGAGGAACTGCAACTGGCAGGGCAGAATCAGGGCCTCTGGCGCTACTTCCGCTTTACCACCGACCATAAAGTGGTCGGCATGCAGTACCTGGCTACGGTGCTGTTTCTCTTTTTCATCGGCTCGATGGGGGCCTTCATGATCCGCCTGGAGCAATCTGTCCCCGGTGCCATCTTCTTCGACCCTTCGACGTACAACACGATTGTGGGCATGCATGGCATCATCATGATTGTCTCCGCCATCATCATGATCAGCGGCCCGTTCGGCAACTTCATTTTGCCCATCATGATCGGCGCGCGTGACATGGCCTTCCCCCGCCTCAACGCGCTCTCGTACTGGCTGCTGTTCTCCGGCCTGCCTATCTTCCTCTCCACGCTCTTCCTCGGCGGCTTCCCGACCGGCTGGACCGGCTATGCTCCGCTCTCGGTACAGGAACTCACGCCGGGCATGGATGCCTACTGCTTCCTCATCATCATCTTCGCCCTCTCCACGATGGTGGCGGCGATGAACATCCTCACGACTGTGCTGGTGCTGCGCACGAAGGGCATGACCTGGGGTCGGCTCCCTATCTTCGTCTGGGGCGTTGTCCTCTCGGTGCTGCTTGGCCTGACCGCTTTCCCTTCCTTTATGATCTCTCAGATCATGGTGCTGATGGATCGCGTCTTCCAGACCTCCTTCTTCCTGGCCGCTTCCGGCGGCAGCAACTGGCTCTACGAACATCTCTTCTGGTTCATGGGCCATCCCGAAGTCTATGTCATTGCGCTGCCCTCAATGGCTGCTGCGGCTGAAATGGCGGCGGTTTTCTCCCGCAAGGCGCTCTTCGGTCGGCGCATGATGCTCAGCGGGCTGATCGGCATTGCCATCATCAGCTTCCTCGTCTGGGGCCATCACCTCTATACTAGTGGCGCCAATACGCCACTGGATGCCCCCTATATGCTTGATACCGAGTTGATCTCCATTCCCACCGGCTTCTTCTTCCTGGGCATTATCGGGACGATCTGGCGCGGCAAGCTCTGGATGACGCCCTCGCTGCTCTTTGTCTGTGGCATGCTGGTCAACTTCGTCATTGGCGGCATCACCGGCATCTACCTGGCAGACCTGCCCACCGACGAGATTTTGCATGGCGGCATGTTCGTCACCGCCCACTTCCATTTTACCCTCGTCGGCAGCATGGTCTTTGGCTTCTTCGGCGCTTTCTACTACTGGTTCCCCAAGATGGTAGGCAAGCGGCTCAACCCGATGCTGGCCAAACTCCATTTCTGGCTGTTCGAAATCGGCTTCCTGGGAACGTTCCTCTCGCTCTTCTATGCTGGCCTGCTTGGCGAGCCACGCTGGTCGGCCAATGTGGCCCCTTCCTATGCCGTTCCCAACCTGATCGCCAGCCTGTTCGCCATCCTGATCGCGGCTTCCGTCTTTACCGCCGTCTACAACGTGATTATCACCTTGAGAAGCGGTGAGGCTGCCGAGGCCAACGAGTGGGGCGGCAAGACGCTCGAGTGGATGGTGCCAACACCGGTGCCGCTGGAGAACTTTGAACACCTGCCGGTGGTGACATCAACGCCCTATGACTACGGTACGCCATCCCTGTCGGAGGATACGGAAGGTGCGCTCTCGCCGCTCCCGCCGCCGTCACAGCCACAGGCGCAGGCAGAGGGTTGATAACAGAAGAGGAGAGATGTTATGAGTACATCAAGTACCGTCGTAGAGGAAACTCACGAACTTGAACCCCATATTCTGGCAGGCAGGGCGCGAGCAGCCGTGATTCTGTTCATCATCTCGGATGTCATGTCTGTGATGGCTATCCTTGCCGCCGGTGGCTACCTGAGCGCGCTCAACGTCTTGAACCAGTACAGGGTGCCGGGCGACCATCCCCCCTCCTTCGTGCTGGGGCTGATCGTCGCCATCGCAATCATCCTGAGCGCCCTCAGCTATTACGTGTGGGGGCGAGGCGCGATGAGCGATGAAAGAGGCGTCGGGCAGTCGGCCCTGCTCATCGCCGCTTTCGTCCTCATGCTTGCAGCAACGGTGATCCAGATTATCATGGGCCTGACGCTGGGCTATGCCGGTAATCCGTATCATGCCTACGAAAGCGTCATGATACTGGTCACGTGGTATTCGGCGATCCACTTCCTGCTTTCCGCCATTGTTGGTCTGCTCCTGATCGGGCGGGTCATGCGCGGCAGGATGGCGGGTCGCGGCTTCCTGGTGGAGGCGTCCGGCTACTGGTGGTACTACACGGTGATCGCCGGTCTGCTCATGTGGGTCTTCACCCTGGTGTTGCACTAACGAGCAAGAGAAGATGGAGGCATCATGAGCATCTGGGTTGACGTGAACGGGTGGCCGATTCCACCCACAATCTTGCTCGGATGTCTTGTTGCCGAAATCGTCTACTTTCGCGGCTGGCGTCTCCTCGTCAACGCGGAGCAGAGGAAGTCGGCCAGAACCATGCATTCCTCGCCCGGCTCTCTTGCCGGGCTGGAACGCTGGAATAGCTGGTTCTGGCGCGGCCTCTACTTCCTGGCGGCCCTTTTCGTCTTCCTGCTGGCAAGCTCTGCCCCCGTTGATCTCTTCTCGGCCCGCTACTTCTGGGTTCACATGGTGCAGCACCTGCTTGTCCTGATTGTTATGGCCCCGCTGCTGGTGGCGGGCGCGCCATTTTTACCACTCTGGCTTGGCCTGCCGCGCCGGGGACGCAGGCTGATCAAGGCGCTGAAGATGGGGCGATTTTTTTACGAGCTGGGGCGCTGGCTGCGCCAGCCCGCCATCACCTGTTTCCTCCTGTTCGTCGGCATCTGGGGCTGGCACTGGCCGCCCCTGTACGATCTTGCCCTGACCAACAGCCTTATCCATGACTGGTTTGAGCATCTAACTTTCCTGGCCGTGAGCGCGCTCTTCTGGACGCAGGTGATCCCGTCTCCCCCCTTACGCCCGCGCGCCGGTTATCTCGGTCGCATGGGCTGCCTGGGCTTCGCTATAGCGCAGAACGTGGTGCTGGCCATCCTGATCGCCTTCGTGCAGGTACCGCTGTATACGCCCTATATTCACGCGGTACAGGGGGTGGGCGGCTTCTCCACGCTGCAAGATCAACAATTAGGCGCGGGCATCATGTGGACATTTGGCGATGTGCCTTTTGGTGTTGCTTTTGGCATTCTGGTGCAACGCTGGCTTGCCACGCAACTGGACGAGGACGAGCATCCCGCTCCCGCCGTTGCACAGATGAAGAAAGAACAGGAGAGCGTGAGCTAACGCTTGCAAACACAGATAAACACGTATCTGGAAAGGAAAGAGCCATGCGTCCAGATCGTATCAGATTGACACTCATGGTTTCCGGTATTTTGCTCGCGGGCGTGCTGATGGCGGCGACCGTCTGGGGCATTAGAACCATTGTCGCCTCACAGGCGCAACAGACGGTGACAGCGCAGGACACGAGCAACATCGTAGGTGGCTTTCCAATCAACGGCACGCTCGCCCCTGATTTCACGCTGGTCGACCAGTTCGGGAAATCGGTGACGCTTTCATCCCTGCGCGGTCATGAGGTGGTGCTGGCTTTCATCGATGCGCGCTGCACCAGCCTCTGCCCGCTAACGGCTCAGATTATGTACGCGGCAAAGGCGCGTCTGAGTTCGGCTGCGGCCAGCAAGGTCATGCTGGTCGCCGTGAACGCCAATACGACCGCGACCAGCGTCTCCGCCGTGCAGGCATGGTCTATCCAGCACGGCATGTTACACCAGTGGCTTTTCCTGACCGGCTCGCCAACGCAGCTTGAGGCCATCTATCGCGCCTACAACGTATATCAGCAGGTGAATCCAGATGGGTCAATCACGCATGATCCCATCACCTATATTATCGATGCCAGCGGACACGAGCGGCTTTATTATGAGACGCTGGACTCAACCAACCAGTCCGATCTAAACGACCAGGAAATCGGGCTGGCGGATGGTATGCAGCAGTGGCTGCCGTAATCATAAGCAATTATTGATCTTTCCGGCACAAAGGAGTATTTGTATGAAGTTCATCCACTATGCTACGTGGACGGCGGCAGGAGCGATCTATGTGCTGATCGCGCTGGTCGGCACGGCTCTCTGGAAGCTCTCGCCACAGCTCATTACGGCGCCGCTGGCCGTCGCGCTGGCGCTCTTCTCAGGCGCGATCTCGCTGGCCGTGCTGAGTAAGAGGCCCGCGACGAGCAGAGAGTATCCGGCCCGAACGCGCAAATTTACGCAGTTAGCGGTCTCTAACGCCCTGCTCGTCTATATACTGATCCTGTTCGGGACGTATGTAAGCAGCAGTGGAGCGGCGCTGGCCTGCCCCGGCTGGCTCTTCTGCAAGCCGGCTCCCTGGGCCATCGGCACCCCGCTTGTGGGCATTAACATCCTGCACCGCGTCTATGCCATCTTCGTGGGGCTGGTTATGCTCTGGACGGTCGTTGCCGCTCTGCATCGCTGGCAAGTTGCGCGCGAGCAGGCGATTGTCGCGCTGGTGGCCGGAGTGTTGTTCGTCGGTCAGGCCATCGTTGGCGGTCTGGGGGTCTCACTCGGTGAACCGGAGTGGCTGGTGGGTCTCCATCTCGCACTTGCCGCCTTCGTCTGGGGCGCGCTGGTGCTGCTGGCCTCACTCGCTGCCAACCAGTTGCGCGTAGCCCCATCGCCGGAGGAACTGGCAAAGCTGGAGCAGGCCGAGCTTGAGGCAAGAAAGCAGACCGGCGTCATCCGGCAGACGCTCGCCAACTATCTTGACCTGATGAAGCCGCATGTGACTGTGCTGCTGCTCGGCGTGACGGCTGCCGCCATGGCGATTGCGAAACAGGGCCTGCCTCCCCTTTCCCTGCTCATCCCCACGCTACTGGGCGGCGCGCTGGCGGCTGGCAGCGCCAACTGCATCAACTGTTACATCGACCGCGACATCGACCAGATCATGGGCCGCACGCAGCGCCGCTCCCTGCCCTCCGGGCGCGTGGAACCCCGCCAGGCGCTGGTCTTTGGCATTGTCCTCGGCGTCGTCTCGTTCGTCATCCTCTTCGCCTTCGTCAACCTGCTCAGCGCCGTGCTGGCTACCTCTGCCATTCTTTTCTATGTCTTCGTCTACACGCTTGGCCTCAAGCGTACCACGACGCAGAATATCGTCATCGGCGGCGCTGCCGGAGCGGTTCCGGTTCTCGTCGGCTGGGCGGCCATCACCAACAGCGTCAGCCTGACGGCGGTCTGGCTCTTCGCCATCATCTTCTTCTGGACGCCGCCGCACTTCTGGGCTTTGTCGCTGCTCATCCAGAAAGACTACGAGAAAGCGGGCATCCCCATGCTACCGGTGGTCAAGGGCGAGGCGGAGACGCGCAAGCAAATCCTGCTCTACGCCATCTTCCTGGTGGCAATCACCCTGATCCTCTACGCGATGGGCGCGATGGGCTACTTCTACCTTGCCGGTTCGCTCCTGCTGGGCGGCGGCCTCGTCTTCCTCGCCTTCCGCCTCTGGCGCGAACAATCCAGGAAGCT
The DNA here is from genome assembly GCA_902810755.1 of Chloroflexota bacterium. The sequence continues at coordinate 13,620 of CADDYT010000040.1, read as the reverse complement.
GGCGCGCACCCTCTTCTGGTACTCCAACATCTACCTCGCCGCCATCTTCGCCATCATGGTGCTGGATCGCGTGATTCACTAGAACAACAATCTCCGTAGGCGTCGATTGATCGGCCCGGTCGGCTACAGAAGTCACTCAAGCCGATCAATCGACGCCTACGGAGAAATTTATTGCCGAAAATTCACGACCATCCGAAATCCATTTGCAGATAAGCATACAACTGCTCATTATAGGGCGCGAAGTAATCCACCAGCCGTTTGCGCGTTTCAGGATTCATTTTTGGCGGGCGCGTCTCGTTATATGTTTTGAACTCCTGGCCGCCTGTCTTCAGTGCAGCCTCTGGCAGGCCCAGGAAACGCAGGGTTTGCCGGTAGACAGCAGCAGGATCGGCATAGAAGTCCTCGCTTTTGATAATCAAGACCTGTTCCCGGGGAAACAGGCTCAGCCATGCCGGGAGTTGCTCGATGTAGCGGCCACGCGCCAGGTAGGAGTAGTGGCGATGTTTGTAGCCCACGTAATCGGCGTTGCTTGCCATCTTCTCCTGCTCTTCGCGTAGTCGCTCTTCCTCCTGTTCGATGGCCTCTTCAAACGAGGAAAGCTTCTCGTGGCCGCCGGCGATTTCGTGGTAATAGTGGGAGTAGGCCCGATTTACCGGATTGCGTAACATTACGATCAGCTTTGCCTGCGGCAGCAGCGCGGCCACCCGTTTTGCCGTGTGCGGGTGGAACAGATAATAGGGGCTGGACTCGCCCGTGAGAAACGGCTCTTTGCGCTCGCGCTCGACGGCATATTTCTGCCAGAGTGGGGGAAAATGGCCGCGATACCAGATTGGCCCCTGCTTAAAATGGGCGCTATCAAAGAAATGGACCTCTTTGATCGATGCGGCGCCGATGCAGGGATGGTCGGCCAGGTAATTGTAGAGTGAAGTCGTGCCGCCGCGCTGCGTGCCGATAATCAGAAAATCGGGCAGCAGGCGAAACGGCGCGGTACCGGCCCGGTAGAGCTTCTCTAGCAGTGGCGTCGGAGCATCTGTCGTTGCTGGCATATTATTGATCCCATCCAAAATCGCGGCCCAGAAATTCATACAGGCGCGCGTTCAATGGCCGGAAGTGTTCAATCAGCCGGGCGCGGGTCTCCGGCGCCATCGGCTCGTAGCGCGCATCATTAAACGGCTTGTAGACCTTCTCCTGCTGCTCCCTGCTGATGGGGATGTTCAAAAATTCCAGCGTCTGCGCGACGGTGGCCGCCGGGTTGGAAAAGAGGTCTTCGCTTTTCAGGATCAGGAACTGCTCGCGCGGGAACAGCTTCATCCAGCGCGGCAATTGCTCGATATAGGTGCCGCGCGCCAGATAGCTGTAGTGGCGATGGTTGAAGCTGGCATAGCGTTCATCTTGCAGCATCTTCTCCTCTTCCCCCGCCAGTCGCTCCGCTTCGGCCTCAATGGCCTCCTCAAACGAGAGCGGCTCAACCCCCGGTTGGCGGCGCTGATGCTGGTACTGCGAGTACGCGCGGTCGACCGGGTTGCGCAGCAGGACAATGAGCTTCACGTGCGGCAGCGTTGCGGCAACCCGTTTCGCCGCCAGCGGGTGTAGCAGGTAGTAGGGGCTGGCCTCGCCCGTGAGCAACTTCTGCCCGCGCACGATCTGCGCAGCGTATTTCTCCGTCAGCATGGGAAAATGCGCGCGATACCAGCCCATACCTTTATGGTAATAGATGTCAAAAAAGTGCGGCTCCTTGACATAGATGGGGGCAATCGATGGATGCTCGATCAGATAGCGATAGAGTGAGGTGGTGCCGCCCTTCTGCACCCCAATAATGATAAAGTCTGGCAGCAGGCGCAGTCGGTTCGTTGATGCCCGGTACGCCTTACGCAGTACATGTTTATCTATCGTAGTCACGTTGTGTACTCCTTGTTTCTATCCCTTATTCCCAGGCAAAATCGCGCCCTAACAATGCATACAAGCGTTGATTGTGGGGCCGGAAATAAGCCACCAGTTCTTTCCTCAGTTCAGGGTCCATCTTCGGCGGTTTTGCGCTATTCCTGTATCCCTTCGGCATCGGCTCGCGGTATTGTTTGAACTCTCTCGTCGTGTTGAGGATAGAGGGCGGCAGGCCCAGGAACTCTAACACCTGCTTTGTGATCGATACCGGATTCTGGTAGAGATCTTCGCTTTTGAGAATCAGAAATTGCTCGGCGGGAAAGACGTGCAGCCAGTTCTGGAGCTGGTCGGCGTAGATGCCCCGGCCCAGGTAGGCGTAGTGGCGGTGGTTGTAGCTTTCATAGTGGTCGTCCGCCAGCATTTTCTCCTGCTCGCCGCGCAGTCGCTCTTCCTCGCGGCGAATTGCCTGCTCGAACGGCAACGTTTCGTGTCCTTCGTGGGTGGAGAGCCAGTGATGCGAATAGGCGCGATCGACAGGGTTGCGCAGCAAGACGATCAGTTTGACATCCGGCAGGGCCGCCCGTACCCGTGCAGGGATGCGCGGGTCAAAGAGATAATAAGGGCTGGACTCGCCGGTGAGAAAGCGCCGCCTGCCCGCGTGTTCGGTCAGGTACTTTTGCGCGGTTGTCGGGAATTGCGACCGGTACCAGCGCATCCCCTGCCGGAAGTGATCGTCAAAGAAATGCACCTCTTTATGCTGTGCGGGCGCGACCCCGGCGTATTCAATCAGATAGTAATAGAGCGAAGTCGTACCGCCGCGCTGTGTGCCGATAATGATGAAATCCGGTAGCAGGCGCAGCCCGCTGGTCGCCAATCTATACGCAGACCGCGCGGCCCGGTAAACCGGTTTGATCGTGTTGATGATACTCATTTGCTGATACCCGTTCGCTTCCAGAGTGATGGTCGATGCAAAAACATAGCTCTACCTTCATTGTCGGTCGCTCATAGAGTAGTGCAGAGATGGAGAGAAAACTATGAATGAGCGGTGGTAAATCGGTTGTTATTGCTGGACTGAAGTAAAGAAACGATAACCGCCTCCTGGCAAACAGGCGAATATCCCTTTTTTCCCCGGCCCCGGACGAAAAGGGGAAGCGCGTTACTGGACGCTCGTTGTCGCGTCCTTGCTATGAGGAAGGAGTCCTATCTGTATGTATCGATGTTACACCGTGTTTCATCTGCCGTTTTTCAGATAGGACAGGCGAGGGGACTATGTTCCTCCCATGCAATCGACAGAACAGGTTGAGAAACGAGCGAGGTATAGCTGCGTGGGGCAGCTATCAATATATGCTCGGAAGATGCCGATAATACATGGTAACAAACAGGATCGGTGCAGAACTTATAGACTTGTATGGTGAAAGAGTGGGAGGCGAGAGGTGGTAGTGGAAAATGGAGAGGCACAAATAATCAGCAATCATTTTTTTGTGTGAGGTACGGAGAGATGGAAAGACAACAGATGCGATTGCTCAAAGCAAACAGGGATTCCCGGCGACCTGCGCGGCATGCGAGCATGGCGATCAGTAGCACCGGCCTGCTGCTCTGCTGCATGCTGCTTCTTTTGAGCGCGTGCAGCCTGTTCCCGACTCCTTCGCAGGGAGCGGGCGCGAACGATTTTCCAACCAGTACGCCCACTACTGCCTCAACGCTGACCGCGACGCCAACACCTGCCTTCAAGCCGACGCCGATTACGCTGCAGGTGGCCAATTGCCCGGCCCTGTCGGTCAACTGGGATAGCCTGGTGGGGACAAAGGCTAACGTGAATAAGGTGCAGCAGGTTACCTGTGGCAATCTGGAGCAAAATGGCGCGCTGACGGCTCTGGTTGTCGCACGCTACTATACCCAGGACGCGAAAATGGACTGCTACGTCTATGATAACCTGACCGGTACCCCGGTCAAACGCTTCTCGGCGCTGGGTCTGGTGCAGGGCAGGGCGTCAATCAGCCCGGCCAATACGTTGATGATCGCGGAAAACGCCTCGAATGATCCGCTGGGACCAAATGTCTTTAAGGAATACCAGTGGAACGCAGGCAGCGCAACTTTCCAGCAAATCCTGTTTCCCGGCATCTATCCCGATGTTACCCATTATCAAGCCGAGCAGTCCGAGGCGCTGGCCGCTTCAACCAATACCACTATTGCTGCGGCAAATGCGTGGCGACTCAACGGTGGTGAAGTAGTCCACAGACTGGCCGGGACCTTGTTTCACTGGACAAACGTCTCTTCGCAAAATATCGCCTATAACAATGCGAAGCAGGCTTATATTGTCCAGGTGACGAATCTTGGTACCGGCGGCGGCGGCTTTGTAGCGACGCTCTTCCGTCTGGATGGCAACATCAACAACGTCTTTGAAGTCAGCCAGATTGTGCCTCTCGATAGTGGGACAAGGGTTTCCAGCCCGGCGAATAACGTGCAGGTGGGCAATCCCGTAACCGTGAGCGGGGTTTCGGTGGCCGGTGGCAGCATCCTCGGCCATGTTGTCCTCTACGATGATAGCTTTACCATCATTGGCGACTCTGGCCCCATTCACAGCCCGGCCTCCTCTGGCTACGTTGACTTCAGCCAGTCCGTTCATTATAAACTGAACGGCTCAGGCGTGCAGGAGGGCGTGATCGCCTTCTATTCAACCAATCAGAACAACATTGCGTTCAATGTCCAGATCGAATTGCTGAAAGTCTTCTTCTCTTGAATATTCTGAAGGGAAGCCGCCAGCAAGTCGGTTGAGAAATCGTAACCTCCGGTGAGAGATCATCACCGGAATGTAACAATTTATGCCTGGGGTTTGTGGCGCGTATTCTGTTACACTTGCAACTTGGGTTGCATAGATGTAGAGAAATGCGTGCATCAGGGCTGTCCTATTGCCAACAGGCATGTATCGTATGTACCGCTGTGTATACTGAAGGAAAGATTGTTTCTTGTTTGAAGAGGGACGAACAGTTCTGGTATGTGGTAAAGGCGCTTTACCGCGTTTTTGAAAGGTAGGAGAGACCTTGAAGCGTTATTTCCCGAGCATGAAACGTTACGCCTGGATCATTGCCATCTGCGTGGTTGTCACGACACTGGTGGGCGTGGTAATCGCAAAAGCCATTCCCCCCGCCTATCAGGCAACGGCAACAATGCTGGTTGATGCAGGCGCTCCTGGAACCACCTATCCCGGTCAAACTGCAAACTCCTCCGATAGCATCTCTCAGGCAACCAATGATGCTGCCGAGATTGTTACGCTGGGAGTGATGCAGTATGTCTATAGCAAATATCCTGAGTTGAAGGCTCATCACTATACCCCCCTGGACCTCACATTTGATGTGACCGTCACAGCGCCATCAACAACCACGTCTTTCTTTACTGTGACAGCTACTGCTCCAAAGCCAGGCGATGCGGTGATGATTGCTAATGATGTCGCCAACGGTTACGTGCAGTATAAGACAGACCAGGTCATGGGCGACCTGACGGCCAAACGTACTTATATTCAGAGCCAGATTACGCAGCTGCAAGCACAGAAAACGCACTGGGAGTCATTGATTGCTTCGCTCGCTACAACCTCTGACCCGCACTATACTATCTATAACAATAACCTGACCGATGTGACGCACAACATCGATGCTCTGCAATCAAGCTTGCAAACGTTGCCGACATCGGTGAAAGCGGATGTCTTTGTCTCGGCGCTGGCCCTTCCGGCGACCGTTACCGTTGCCAGCAAGGGTGTGGAAATTATCGGGGTCATGTTCCTGGCCGGTCTGGTGCTGGGTTTGCTGGTAATGATTATTATGGTCTCCCTGGACGGCCACCTCTACGGCGATGACCAGGTCAGGGAGAAACTTGGCCTCGCTTACCTGGGCGGCTTGAGTAAACGGGCTGACATCAAGAGCCTTCTATTCCGTCCGACGGGCGCTATAGCGCAGGAATTTGCCGATATCTGCGCTAACCTCCGTCTGGCGCACATCCTCCCTGCACAGTGGCAGGCGCCGCAAGGGGTCGCGCTGCTGGTGACAAGCCCGCAGATCGCCGAGGGAAAATCGACGGTTGCGGCCGCTATCGCCTCGACAATAGCGCGCGGCGGAGGTACGGTCGTTGTCGTCGACGGCAATCTGCGTCGTCCTTCAACCCATCTCACCTTTGGCTTGACTCCCTCAGGCCCCGGTCTGAGCGGCCTGCTCAAGGCCCCGGCAGGTGAGCCGGTTGACGCAGTAGTGCAGCGCAGCAACACCCCCAATATCTGGCTGGTGGCTGCCGGTACAGCCATGGAAGACCCTGCCTTCGCCCTCGGACAGAAACTGCCCTCTATCATCGCTCAGTTGCGCAAGAAAACTGATGTGGTGATTATCGATGGGCCTGCCCTGCTGGAGAGCGCCGATGCCGCCTTGATCGCCACTATGGTTGATGGCGTTGCGGTTGTCGTCAACTATGGCAACGATAAGATGTCGCTCTTGCTGCGGGCAAAGGAAATCCTGACCTCGCTGGCGCATGTTCCTGCCGGTATTATCATGAACCGCCAGCCCGCGCGCAAACAGAACGGCTACTTCGCGACGGCCATGCCCGCCGAGACGTTGAAAGAGGAATGGGCCGCTGTACCAGCTTCAACAAACGGGAAGGGCAATGGTTATGGCGCCGATTACGGGCAGCAGCGGCCCGACCAGAGCATTATGGCGCCTTTGCCGGTACCGCCGTTGTCTCCCGGCGGCATGTCGCGCCCAGGCGTCCCGCCTTCCCTGCCGGGCATCGCGCCGCTACAGATGCCGCAGATGCCGCCCTCTCCGCGCATGGGACCGCCCGTGCGCCCTGGAAATGAGTGAGAGCAGGCAGTATGCAGATCACCGATTCTTTTTCCAATCGGCCTCCCCTTCCTGCGGGAGGGGGAATGCCCGATCTGAAAACTCAGTTAGAGCAGCAAAAGGCCTATCATCGCCGCATTTACTGGCGGCGCAGGCTGAGCTTCTGGTGGCCGCGTCTCCTGCTCGTCGTCCTGGCCTGCCTGGTTGGCATAGAGGGCGGGCAGATCCTCGCGCTTCTGCCCTTGAATCTTGTCTTTGCCATCTGTGGTGGCCTGCTGTTGCTGCCTGCCTTCATTGCCGTTCTCAGGCGACCGCAGTTCGCGTTGCTCGTCTTTGCGCTGGGAACAACAGCTCTGGCGCCCAAAATCGTCACGGTGAAGTCGGCGGATATTTATCCATCCGAGGTATTCATCGGCGTACTCTTCTGCATCTTGCTGGTGCAGTCGGCTTTCTCTGTGCGCAAAGTTTTCCTGCCGCCGCTGCGGGCGTACTGGCCCCACCTGGTCCTGATCTTCCTGGCGGTGATCTCCAACGTCGTCGTCCAGGCTTTCTGGACGCATGGAGTTCCCCATAAGATCAATAGCAACCCGATTATCTATGATGAGATTCTGGGCTGTATCGTCTTCACCTTTCCCGTCATGACCTATGTCATCGTCTGTATGATCGTCTCGACGAATGAACGGTTAATACGCTACATCCAGCGCATCTTCATCATTGCCGCTCTGATTACGTGTATTGTCGTTCTCTATGATTTCAAGCGTATTGGAGGCGACATCTATACCTTCCGTTTCTCGGAGCCGCACATCCTGTGGATGAGCCTGCGCGCTATTGCCCAGTTGCTCGCCCTCGGTTGTCTGCTGGCATACGCGCGCTTCCTCTGCGCCCCCAGCGGGCGCGTGCGCTTCCTGTACGGGCTGATTACTGTCCTGTGCCTGGTCTGCGTCATCCTCTGCCTGGAAAATAGCTGGTGGCTGGAAGTCGGCGTTGGGGCAATCGTCATGACCATTGTCTACTCGCGCCGTCTGCTGATGACCTATATCGCGCTGTTGATCCCGTTTATTCCACTTTTGAAGGCGGAACTGGAAAAGTTGCAGAGCGTCAAAACCGATGATGCTGTTCGCCTCATCATCTGGCAAGACTCGTTGCGCGTGTGGAGTAAGCAGCCTCTACTCGGCGTGGGGCCTGGCAATTTCTGGGCCTACGATCAGGCGTTTACCAATCTACCCAGGGCTTTGCGCAACTGTAACGCTACCGGCCTGTGTGTTGCCCACAACGCCTATCTTCAGATTCTCGGCGAAACCGGGCCGATCGGGCTGTTTCTGTTCGTCGCCTTCCCGGTAATCATGATTGTCCTGGCGACCATGCTCTACCGACGTGCCCGCCTGCCGAGAAAACGTGATGAGCGGAATATGACCACGTCCATTCTCAGCAGAATTGGCCTGGATTACGTGGTGCTGCCGGAGAGGGTGAAAAAGCCGCACGAGAAGCCCGGTTTCTGGCATCGTCTGGCGCGTGCCTTCTGTGATGACTACCGTTCGGAGAGACACGAAGACCAGATGCTGGCCCTCTCCATTCTCGGCCTGACCCTGGGTTCGCTGGTAGCAGACTTTTTCGCCGGCGGCTTTTTCATCCCGCCCCGTCAGATCAGCGTGCTGACAGAAATGCCCCAGGTGGTCACCAGCTGGATTATGTGGGGGCTACTTATGTATAAAGATCAGGTATGGCGACTTGCATGCATGAAAGCAAAACGTTCAGGGACGAAAGCAATCCCTTATCAAGCTGAAGGAGGAATTTCTTGACAGATACAACACAGCGAGCGGTCATCATCTGGCTGAGTGGAGCAGCAGCGGCCAGTATCCGCGATCTACCGGAGGTGCAGGCGCGCCGGGCGGCTTTCATCGAACTTGATCCCGCCCCCATTAGCAGCCCGCAGGCGCACTACTACCAGGCGTTCAGCGGTCGCCTGCCAGAGACCTTTGGTTTCTTTGATACCCTGCTGCCACACAATTATGCCATCAGCGAAGAAACGACAGGGCGCGGCGCGCCCCCCAGGCTGTTGCCCGACCTCCTGCGCACCGTCGGCTGGACGGTCGCTTTTGAGGAAGTGCCAGGTGCGAAGCTTGTCGAGAGCATCGAGCAATGGGCGGCTGCGAATACCGCCTCGCCTGCCTGCTTGATTGTGAAATGCGCCGCTACAGACGTAGACGCCGACATGATTGGCCGGGCGCTGTCACTGGCCGAAAAGGCGGTCGGCGAGACGGGGCTGCTGGCCCTCTTCTCCGAGGCGCACCCGGCCCCGGTCGAACGCTTTGTCAACGTCAATAATTTCCTGGCCGATATGGGCATCATTGAGCGCGACGAGCGGAGTAACCAGGTCAACTGGCAGAACTCGCTGGCCTACTATGCCGGACACGGGCAGATCTGGGTGAACCTGCTTGGCCGCGACGCGCAGGGGGCTGTTCACCCGCAGGACGAGTACGAAGAGGTTCGCGAGACGCTGGTGAAGGCCCTGCCCGCCAAGTTGCGCGACGAAGACGGAGCCGTCGTCATCGAGCGCGTCTATCGCAAGGAGGAGCTGTATAGCGGCGACTATCTCTTCTGCGCCCCGGACCTTGTGGTCGTTTTCGCGCCCGGCTATGCCCCTTCGCCACACAGTACACGCCTGGAATTTGATGAGGCCACCTTCTCAACGCCCGCTGCCGGTACCACTGTTGAAGCGGGAGCGCATCCGTCTCAGTTGAGTGGTTTCCTGCTGGCCGCAGCGCCTTCACTGCTGGCCGGCGTTTCGCCGTCAGAGCATGCCGCGCTTACGGCTATCGTACCAACGCTGCTGCACGCCCTGGGCGTCGAGTATGTTGATCTGGATGGCAGCGCCGTCGCCGAACTCTTCGCGCCTTCTTATCTGGAGACGCATCCAATTCGCTCAGGCGCGCAGAGCCAGGAACTCTCTGAAGAAGATGAGGAGTTGATTATCGGCCACCTGCGCGACCTCGGCTATGTCTGAGCGCATGGGGTCAGGAGTTGATGCTCCTGGCCCACTCTTTCTGATTGACTGATCGTATGTTGACGTGCCTTGAAAGCAGTAGGGTTGCATGAGTAATGATCTTGCGCAATCATCCGGGCCATTCTCGCGTCGGTCTCCTCGCCGTACGCAATTTCGTCGTGCCGACGAATTTTTTGCTGAGAAAGATACCGTAATTGTGCCAGAAATCACCCTGAAAACGCGGGTTGAAACAGGGCAAGAAGGCCAGGTGCCAGAGGTTCCCTTTCAGTCTGCCACGACGATACCTCAAAGACCTGCTGCGCACGCGCTCGTGGTCGATCTCCGCCAGAACGCGCAGGAAGGGCCGGTTGCTCAGAGACCTGTCTCGCGTCCGCTTATCATTGATCCTGTGCTGAATATACAGGGCGAGCAGCCCGATATGTCATGGACATCCGGCGCTGGCATGGATACGCCCCCGGCACAATATATGCCGCATATCGAGCGATTTTCCACCTTGCCTCCTCCTACGCTGAAACCATCGGGTCACGCCGATCTCAACGCCAACGGGGTACTGGAGTGGAAGCCTGAGACCTTTGGCTTTGATATCGATGACAACGGATTTGACAAACGCTCCACGCTGCCCATGATGGTCCTTAACGGCATTGCTGCGACAGCGCAGCAGAAAAAGCCTGCCCGCGACTCTATGCAGTCGGAAGTGTCTGGTGCGGCCAGCTCTGCCGGTATGGTTGGCCTCGGCAATATTCTTGGGATGATTTTTAAATACGTTGGAGTTTTTCTTGTTCAATACGGCTTCGGCGCCGGTCTCTATGGACTCTATACGCTCGCTACATCGCTGATTAATCTGATCTCTTCCGTCTTCAACCTTGGCCTGGATGACGCGATGGTGCGTTATACGGCCATCTATCGCACGAAAAAGAAACATACCTCGCTGGTTGGCCTGACGATTTTTTGTACGACGGTGGCCGGACTGGCGGGCATCGTTGGCGCACTGCTGCTCGTCTTTTTTACCCCTACCTTTGCCGCGCTCAACGCCGCCAAACACCAGCTCACGGCGCAGCAGAATTCGTTTGAGCAGGTTATTCCGCTTTTGCAGATGATGTCTCCTCTTATCCCGCTTTTCTGCATGCAGGTTGTCTGGGTGGGTGGTCTGCGCGGCTTCAAAGCTTTCAAGTGGCGCGTGCTGACGGCCAATATCGTTCAGCCCACGTTGCAGATTCTCCTGCTGCTGGGCGTACTGTTCTTTTTCCGCAATATTGCCGGGGTGGCCATCGCCTTTCTCATCAGCACGCTTGCCAGCGTTGTCTTCAACCTGTACTTCCTCTTCCGCGAAGTCTCACGGGTGGCGACGCCCGAAGCCGAGCAATACGAGGTGCGTGAGTGGCTCAGCTTTGCCTCGTTTAACTTCCTGACCACCATTATCGATACCGTGCTGGATTCGATTGACACCATCTTGCTGGCTGTCTTCGGCGTTCCCAGATCGCAGATCGGCCAGTATGGGGCGGCGATCAGAATGAATAACTTTATCTCGCTGCCGCTGGTCTCGCTCAATAACATCTTTGCGCCGACCATCGCGGAGTTGCATAGCAAGGGGAAGAGAACAGAACTGGAGGCGATGTTTAAGATCGTGACCAAGTGGTGTATCACCTTCAGCCTGCCTATCTTTCTGGTGATCGCGCTCTTCTCGCCCTTTGTGCTGGGCCTCTCCGGGCCGAGCTTTGTGGGGGCCTGGCCGCTCGCCATCGCCTTCGCGCTCGGCGGCATGGTCAACGCCGGAACCGGCGCGGTTGGCTACATGCTGCTCATGACCGGCTATCAGAAGCTTTCGTTTCTCAACTCGATGGTCTCTGTGGCTGTCAATCTTATCCTGGGCATTATCCTGACCCCGCGCTACGGGGCGATGGGAACGGCAATCAGCACCGGCCTTGCCATCGTGGTACTCAATCTCATGCGTTTGCTTCAGGTCTGGATTCTGCTCAAGATGCACCCGTATCGCCTGGATATGCTGAAATCGATTGGCGCGGGCCTCATCAGTTCCGCTGTCGTTGGCGCGGGCCTGCTGCTGCTCCACCTGGGGCATGTGAAGACCTCGTTTACGCTCGGTCATGCGATTATCTCGCTGCAACTGGCGCTCGTTCCCGTCTTCCTTGCCTGCTATATCCTGCTGCTCGTCCTGTTTAAGGGCAGCCCTGAAGATGAAATCGTGATGAAGTCGCTGCGTAAGAAATTCCTGGGCGGCAAAAAGAATAAACGGAAATAAAAGAGGTATTATATGCGATCAGTGATCTTTGGCGTTGATGGTATGACGTTTCGCGTTCTGCATCCCCTGATCGAGCGAGGGGAATTGCCCAATTTCCAGAAGGTCACGCGAGAAGGTTGTGAGGCGATCCTGGAATCGAAGTATCCGCCGCTGACGCCGCCCGCGTGGACGTCGCTCTCGACCGGCCTCAAACCGGCGCGGCACGGCGTCTTCGACTTCTGGACGTATGAGGAGCAAGCCGAGCGCGGCCAGCCGCGCAAAGCTCGCGTGCTGACGCGCCGCCGAGGTGGCAAGGCCATCTGGAACATCCTGAGCGAATTTGGCAAGCAGGTCATCGTCATCAATGTTCCCGCTACCTATCCGCCGGAACCGGTGAATGGCATCATGGTCAGCGGCTATATGACCCCCGGCACCGGCGTGGATTTTACCTATCCATCTTCCTTTAAGGAGGAACTCTTTCGTGTCGCGCCCAACTACCAGATCGACCTTGAGGTCAATGCCTACGAACGGCTCAAGACGATGGGCAAGGTGGGGCCGCTTGCAGACGCCATCCTGCGCATGACGGAGGAGCGCGTCAAGCTTATCATGTACCTGCTCAAAGAGAAGCCCTGGGATTTCGCTTACGTCGCCTTCATCGGCGCCGATCGCCTGCAACATCCGCTGTGGGAAGAGGTCAGCGCGCTGCATCCCGGCACCAATGCCTATTTCAAGATGATTGACGATGCGCTCGGCCAGGTGCTTTCCCTGCTCGGCCCCGATGACACGCTCTTCATCGTCTCCGATCACGGCTTTGGCGGCCACAGCAGCTATTTTGACATCAACGAATATCTCTACAGCAAGGGTCTGTTGAAGCTGGGCAAATCGTTTGAGGAGTCGCGGCGCAAGTCGGGGCGAGCCACGCAGTTTCGCCAGCTTGTCTCGCGTCTGGGCCTGCGCCCCCTTGCCCGTAAGATCAAACGCTCGCTCAAGACGCTCGGCATGTGGGCGCCGCCCAACTTCGAGGCCGGGCTGGACCGTCCCGCGCTCGACGATGTAGACTGGGAGCATACACTGGCCTACGTGCCTTCCATGTCCGGTTTCCCTTCCGGCTACGCTGATATCTTCCTCAGCCCTGATATCACGCAGGGGCAGATCGACGAACTGTGCGCCGACCTGCGTCGGCAGAAAGACCCGAAAAACGGGCAACCTCTAATCGACGAGATATTCACCACCGAGGTCTTCGGCGAAGGCCCCTACGCGCCGCGCGAGCCCCACCTGTTGCTGCTCCCCGGTGATGGCATCACCTTCCGCATCGAACTGGGCAACGAGCGCATCTGGGAAGACCTGGGCAAGGCTTTTGGTTCCCATCACAAGGATGGCGTCCTCTACGCCTGCGGACCGAAATTCAGGCGCGGCTTCAAAGCCCCCAACGCCGAAATCTATGACCTCGTTCCCACCCTGCTGAGAGCAATGGAACTGCCCTTCCCCGTCGAATTCGATGGCCGCGTCCTCGAAGAACTCTTCACCGAGGGCCAGCAGGCGGCAGTCCCCTCGAACGGCAAAGAGCAGAGCGGCGAGGGCGGACTGGCGAAACGCAAGCTCAAGAAATTGCTCGAAATCTAAAGGAGAACAATAAAGATGCGTTCAGTGATCTTTGGGGTTGATGGCCTGACCTTCCG